>JAHECO010000043.1 GCA_024641705.1 Candidatus Kryptoniota bacterium | reverse complement strand
GCTTACGTCATCCTATGCTTCGTCGCATTCAGGATGGAAGCAAACTGGAGAAGTGCGCCATTCGGCAAAAGCAACCTGCCGGTCCTCAGAAATTTTACACATAACAGTTGACATTGCCGCCTAAGTGGAAGAATCCTACTTGCGTATTTCTCATACACGTTTAGGCGCTGTTCACATGACTCACACAGCAGGTGTTCCCGAATACCTTTTTGATAGAGCTTTGTTCTCTCGTTGGGGTCTGCAGATAATCTCAAAAATCTATGGCTAGAGTCGTATAAAGGGCCATACATGAACTCTGGAATGATATGCGAGTTCATCAATTCGGACGATTTTAGGCACAGGCGACACTGACCTGTTACCTTTGAAGACGTCATGCTCCCTAGTACCCTATTTATCTCAAAGTAGATTCATCTACGGTGCGTCACCGTAATTCTCTGACAGGCCAAACGTGGAGATAGACGCTGGACTCCTTCCCCGTACTATGCAGGCCAGCGTCTCCCGCCAATCCCCGACTGAGACTCCCAATCATTCGCTCAAAGTTATCCTTAGACTCCCTGATGTGCAACCAGATCACCAGCATACCTCCTTGAATCTCACTTTCCCCCCTTTTAGCTTATACTTCGATAGCCGTAACTCGGAAGTCGTGACTCCGTAGAACGAACTGTCATTTCTCAGGTATCAGGGCGGCTAATCAGTCATTGTCAGGTGGCTTAAGTCCCAGCATTCTAAACACGTCATATAGTTGTCTTAAAATTCAGGGCATGCGAACTATGAGATCTTCATTGCAACGGCTGTTGGCGATTGCTGTGCAGGTGACCCTCCTCCTCTCGGGTTCCGCTACGGCGCAGGACACGCTCCATCTGTCCCTCGACAGGGCAATATCGATCGCGCTCACTCAGAACCGCGACGTGCTCATCGCCGACCAGGACCGTTATAAAGCCGACGCACAGATAGCGGAGGCAAGGTCGGGCGCCTTCCCGCAACTGTCGTTCTCCGGACAGTATGTGCGGAACATAAAACTCCCGGTCCTCTTCCTCCCAGCAAACTCCGCATTCAACCCGACGCCGAACGTTCAGACATTTCCGATCGGCTCGAACAATTCCTACCAGTGGGGCGGCCAGCTGACGCAGGCTCTCTACAGCAGGCAGGTCGGCGTGGCGTTGGACATCGCGAACACGTACAAGGACTTCTCTGAGGCCGGTCTCGCCGCGACGAAATCGAGCGTCGTGCTCGAGGTGAAGAGGGCTTTTTACGGGGTCCTCCTCATGCAGAAGCTAGTCGAGGCGAACCACCAGGGGCTCGACGTGGTGAAAGCCAATCTCCAGAACGTTCAGGCGCTGTACAAGCACGGGAGCGCGGCCGAGTTCGACCTGCTCCGCGCCGAGGTACAGGTGGCAAACACCGAGCCGATGCTCATCTCCGCCGACAACAATCTCCTCCTCGCGAAAAACGGGCTGAAGACCCTGCTGGCGATCCCCCTCGACAGGGAGATCGAAGTGGAAGGTGATTTCACGTTTTCAGAGGTTCCGCAGTCAGTGCTCGATGAAGGGTCGCGCGACGCCTTGAAGACCAACCCCGGCCTGCAACAGCTGTCCTTCCAGGAATCGATGCTCGACAAGAACATCAGCGTGGAACAGTCGGGTTACTTCCCTTCCATCTACGCTTTCGGCGCATACCAGTGGCAGACCCAGAACAACACTTTCCAGTTCAGCAACTATTACTGGGCGAAGATCTTCAACGTCGGTATAAGCCTGTCGTGGAATCTGTTCGACGGACTGCGAACGCCCGCCCGGGTGGAGCAGGCGAAGATAGATCTGAAGAAGACGCGTTTGACCCTGCTCAAGGCAGAGGAAGGTGTGACTATTCAGATCCAGGCGGCGCGGCTGAAGATGAACGAAGCGAAGCAGCGCGTGCAGGGGCAGGAGAAGAACATCGAACAGGCAAAGAAGGCCGTTGGCATCGCCGAGACGCGGTTCAAGAGCGGAGTCGGGACGCAGCTGGAGCTCCTCGACGCGCAGGTCGCCATGACTCTCGCACAGACCAACTACGCCCAGGCTATATATGACTACCTCGTCGCGAAAGCGGAGTGGGAGTACGCTATCGGGAGAGAGAGATGAGTAGAATAACCCACAGTCTATTTCGGCCTGAGGTCCCTCTTCTCTCAGGAGAGGGTTTGGGTGAGATCTCCGTGAGGCGCTTGAGTGTCCGTGGACGTTCCGGACCCCATCCTAACCTTCCCCTTGGAGGGGAAGGGACTGGGGAGAGCCCATCTCGCCGCCCCAGCTTTTCAGAATTCATTGGAAGAGTGGCGACGGTCGCGGTGAGCATCATCAGCTGCGTCAACACCGTTGAGGTCCCTCTCCTTCAAGGAGAGGGTTAGGGTGAGGTCTCCGTGAGACGCCTGAATCTCCTTCGACGTTCCGGACCCCATCCTAACGTGGCTGTCCAGAAAGTCTTGTCTGTCATGCTGAACGAAGTGAAGCATCCATTTTTCAGAACGAATAAGTGGATTCTTCAGTCGCTCCGCTCCTTCAGAATGACATTTTCCTTGTTTTGGGACAACCTCGGGCTGCAAGTGATGAGAAGAGTGGAAGGTTAACAATATGAAGCAGCACCTTCCAGAATACGCGACCAGATTAATACCCGTGGCAAGGATGCTTCGGAAGTGCATGACCGATGCTGAGAAGCGACTTTGGTCACGCCTTAGAAGTGACCGGCTGGGAGTAAAATTCAGACGCCAGGTTCCGCTGGGGCCTTACATTGTCGATTTCTACTGCTCAAAGGCCAGATTGGCCGTTGAATTAGACGGCAGCCAACATCACACAGAAAGTGGATTGACTGCGGACCTGGCGCGCGATGCCTATTTCGCTACCATCGACATCAAGGTCGTCAGATACACGAACTCCGATGTCCTCAAGAATACTGACTCTACTCTCCAGGATCTTCTTGAGCATCTGAACCAGAGGTTGAACTCAGCGTACACCGAAGGCGCAACGAAGGTGTAATGCAGAAGACGAAAATTGCAACAAAAGAAACAAGAGAGAAAGCATGCGGTTGATAATCAGGAGGTCGAAGTTGACGAAGAGATTTTACTCAGCGAAGATGATGCTTACGGCTGCCATGATTGCCGGAGGATTATTGTCCGGCTGCGGAAAATCACCCAACGCCGAAAAACAGGAGGGGAGGCTTTCATACGAGACTGTCCCGGTCGAGATCGCCGTCGTCCACCGTCAGAGCATTTCTGTAACGAAGCAGTTCTCGGGCACGCTCGAAGGCGAGGAGCAGGCGAACATCGTCGCCAAGATTTCCGAGCGGATCACATCGATCAACGCCCATGTCGGAGAATCCGTGAAGGCCGGACAGGTGGTCGTCGTCCTCGACAGGAGCGGCGCAACGTCTCAATTCTACCAGGCGCAGGCAGGCTACAACAATGCCTTGAAGACATACGAGAGGATGAAGGCTCTCTACAAGGAAGGGGCTATATCCCAGCAGTCGCTCGATGGGGCACAGACGGCATACGAGGTCGCGCGGGCCAACTTCGAGGCCGCGAAGAGCGCCGTGGAGCTGACCACGCCCATACCCGGCGTGATCACCGCGGTTAACGTCAGCGTCGGCGACCTGACCACACCGGGCGCCGTGCTCGTCACGGTCGCAAAGATAGGCCGGATGAAGGTCGACTTCGACGTCAACGAGACCGACCTCGGTAGTCTCTCGGTGGGCCACAAGGTGCAGGTTTACTCCGAAGCCCGTCCTGACGTCA
The DNA here is from genome assembly GCA_024641705.1 of Candidatus Kryptoniota bacterium. Lineage (GTDB taxonomy): Bacteria > Bacteroidota > Ignavibacteria > Kryptoniales > JAKASW01 > JAKASW01. The sequence goes on along the minus strand of JAHECO010000043.1, from coordinate 26,398 downwards.
AGGTGACCGGCGAGATCGTTCAGCTTTCGAAGTCCGCGGACGTCCGCTCGCGCACATTCCAGATGAAGGCCCTCTTCGACAACACGCCGGACAACTGGTTCCGGCCGGGAATGTTCTGCCGCGTGAATGTGCCGATATCTCCGGGCGAGAAGCCCCTCGTCGTCCCCGCGGCATCGGTGGTCAGCGACGGCATCACCAGCCGCGTGTTCGTTGTCCGCAGCGGTAGATCCTTCCAGCGTGCGGTCCGCACGGGGCTGACAGACGGGAAAGTGTTCGAGATACTTGACGGGCTCGAGGAGCGTGACACGGTGATCACTACCGGCGCCACAAGTGCCCGCGACAGCGGTTACGTCAGCATAGCGAACAGGTGAAGAATGGAACACGGATCAAAAAGGATTGTCCATTTGAATCCGCGAGAATCCGTGGTATCCGTGGTATCCGCGTGCCATTGAAAGGTCTCGTGTTTGAATAAGGAACACACAAGATGAAACTTGCCGATACATCGATAGAACGCCCGGTATTTGCGACGATGATGATCCTCGCGCTGATCGTGCTCGGGCTCTTCTCGTTCATCAAACTGAACATCGACCAGTTCCCCGATATCGATTTCCCCTACGTGACGGTGACGAGTGTCCTACCGGGCGCAGGCCCCGAGCAGATGGAGACCGACGTCACGAAGAAGATCGAGGACGCGGTCAACACGATCGGCGGCATCGAACATATAACCTCGATCTCGCGCGAAGGTGTTTCTTTCGTCATCATACAGTTCAAGCTCGAAATAGACGGCAGGCAGGCGGCACAGGAGGTGCGGGAAAAGATAGCGGCGGTCCGCGCCAACCTCCCGACCGATCTCGAAGACCCGGTCGTACAGCGGATCGACCCCGCCAGCATGCCGATGTTCACGCTCACCGTTTCAGGGCCGAGGTCCGACAAAGAGATCACGACGTTCACGAAGAATGTCATCAGAAAGAGATTAGAAAATGTACCCGGTGTCGGACGGGTAGACCTCGTCGGAGGCGCGGAACGGGAGATCCAGATAGCCGTCGATGCGAACAGGCTGCAGGCATACAACCTGTCTATCAACGACGTCATCCAGGCGGTGGCCTCCTCCAACGTTGAGGTTCCCGCTGGAAACCTTACGCAGGGGCCGCGCCAGCTTCTCCTCCGCACCATGGGTAAATACACGAACGTCAGCGACTTCAACCGCGTGATCGTCGCGACCCCGGGCGGGAAACCCGTCTATCTATCCGACGTCGCCCAGGTGGTAGACGGTGTAAAGGAGCAGACCAGTCTGACACGCGTTAACGGCAGGCCTGCCGTGGGACTCAGTATATTGAAACAGTCCGGCAGCAACACCGTGCGTGTCGCGCAGGCGATCCAGAAGCAGCTGGTCGCACTCGAAAAGGAGATTCCTCCCGATCTCAGAATCACCGTAGCCCAGGATAACAGCACCTTCATCGTCGAAGAGGTGAACGATGTCCTGTTCGACATCTTCTATGGCGGTCTTCTTGCCGTCATAGTCGTGTTCCTCTTCCTGGCAAACATTCGTTCGACGATCATCAGCGCGATCGCGCTCCCCACGTCAATCATCGCGAGCTTCATAATAATGTACGCCCTGAACTTCACCTTGAATATGATTACGCTTCTGGCGCTGTCGCTTGCCGTGGGACTCCTCATAGACGACGCTATAGTAGTCATAGAGAATATCTTCAGGCACATGCAGCAGGGCGAGACGCCGATTGAGGCGGCAAAGGCGGCGACTGCCGAGATAGGGCTCGCCGTAATGGCGACGACATTCACCATCGTCGCGGTGTTCGTCCCGATAGCGTTCACGCCCGGCATCGTCGGCCGCTTCTTCTACCAGTTCGGCATAACGGTCTCCGTCGCCGTACTTGTGTCTTTATTCGTCGCCTTCACGCTGACGCCGATGCTGTCCTCACGCTGGCTCACCGAGGCCGATGAAAAGCTCGAGAACAAGGGATCGCCGCTCCGACGGGGGCTCTACTACTTCAACCATTTCTTCCAGATACTCAGCCAGAGATACCGCAAGGCTATTTCGTGGTCGCTCCACCACCGTAAGACCGTCGTGTTCGGTTCCATCGCAATCTTCGTATCCAGCTTCTTCCTCATGGGGCTTCTCGGCACGTCGTTTTTCCCCGACACCGACGAGAGCGAGTTCAACCTCGGCATCAACGCGGCGCCGGGAAGCTCACTCGAACAGACGGCGGCAATAGGATCGTACGTCGAGACAATTCTGGAAAAGCAGCCCGAGGTCACGACCACACTCCTGACGATCGGCGCCGGCAACGATCCGGTTACTAAGGGAAACATTCTCGTTAAGCTCGTCAAGAAGAACGAGCGGAAGCGGAGTGTCTGGCAGATCATGAACTACCTTCGGGCCGAACTCAAGAACACCCCCGGTGCCAACATCTCGTACGGCACACAGGGCGGTCCGGGCGGAAATCAGAAGCCGGTCATAATGAGCGTACGCGGGGACAACATGACGACGCTGAAGGCCATCGCCGATAAGGTGGAAGGTATAGTGCACACCACCCCCGGCGCCGTCGACATCGAGAACAGCCTGGAGACGTCGAAGCCGGAAGTCCGCATCCGCATCGACAGGGACAAGGCTTCGGACCTCGGCGTGAACGTCGCCCAGATCGCCACGACCGCGCGGGCGCTCGTCGACGGCTACGTCGCAACAAAATACCAGGAGGGGGACGAGCAGTACGACGTGCGTGTCAGGTTGAGGAAAGAAGACAGGACGTCGTTCGAGAACGTGAACAATCTGACGGTAAAGAGCAACAAGGCAATGGGAAACGGCGAGAACCTTCTCGTGCCCGTGAGCTACGTCGCAGACATACGCCAGAGTTCGGGTCCGTCTCAGATAAACAGGTTTGATCGGCAGCGCGAGATACGCGTCGACGCCAACCTTTCCGGCCGGCTTCTCGGAGAAGTACTCGGCGATGTGCAGAGCCGGACGAACAGGCTGGTCCTCCCTGCCGGCTACAATGTGGGAATCGTCGGGCAGGGGCAGATGCAGGCGGAGTCGTTCCTCAACATTCTCCTCTCGCTCGCGCTTGCTGTTATATTCGTGTACATCGTGCTCGCCGCCCAGTTCGAGAGCTTCACCTACCCATTCGCAATCATGCTTGCGCTCCCCATGTCGCTGATAGGCGCCGTGCTGGGACTGCTTGTCTTCGGCAGCGCGATATCCATGATGTCGATGATCGGGATAATAATGCTCATGGGACTCGTGACCAAGAACGGGATACTTCTCGTCGATTATGCGAACGTGCTGCGGGACCGCGGGCAGGAGCGGATGGAGGCACTTATCAACGCGGGAGCGACGAGGTTGCGTCCGATACTCATGACAACATTCGCGATGATATTCGGCATGATGCCGGTCGCCTTCGCGGTCAGTGAAGGAAGCGAGTTCCGTGCGCCGATGGGACAGGCGGTCATCGGCGGACTCATTACATCGACCTTGCTCACGCTGTTCGTGGTGCCGGTCGTGTATTCTATCCTCGACGACCTGTCGCTCAAAAAAGCTTTCGCCTTCCTAGGGAGGATCCGGGGAAACAGAGACAGGTAACCGCAAAGTGCGCAAAGAAGGCGCAAAGAACGCAAATGAGTTTGGATACTAATAAGACGGAGAATCAGCTGTCGAGAGAGATTATCGGAGCCGCACTGGAGGTTCATAAAGCGCTCGGCCCGGGTCTCCTGGAATCGGCATACGAAACCTCCCTTGCGCGTGAACTCGAGTTGCGACGGATTGAGTTCACGAGGCAGCTTGGGCTTCCTTTAATCTATAAAGATGCCGCTTGCGATGTGGGATACAGATTGGATCTTCTAGTGGAAGGCAAAGTAATAATTGAAATCAAATCTGTGGAGGCCCTTACGGACGTCCACGTTGCTCAAGTGTTGACTTACCTGAAGCTGACTGGCTGTAAGCTCGGTTTGCTTATCAACTTCAATGTAAAGAGACTCAAAGATGGTATACGACGACTGGTAAATCGGTTAGACGAATGAGATGATCTTTCTCCGTTTGCGTCCTTTGCGATTCACTTTTCCAATATCCACTTTGCGATCTCTGCGGTTAAATCTCTTGAGAGGAGCAGTCTCTTGAAAATCGCATTCCTGATCTGCAATGATGTCGTTTCACCTCGCGTGATGAAGCTTCTCGACGGGGCGGGCATCGATTATTACACACGGTGGGAGCACGTCAAGGGAAAGGGCCACGGCACCGATCCCCATCTCGACACGCGCAGCTTCCCCGGAACGAACGCCGTCTTCATGATCGGGTTCGAAGACGAGGGCACGCTGGAGGTGCTCGTGCAGGAGATCAATGCCGCGAACAAAGAGATCCCGCGCCCCGACGACCACATCAGGCTTTTCCAGGTTCCGCTCGAACGGATAGTCTGACCCCCAGTACCCCCCGCGTAATCTCTTCTTCACAAACCCCTTGCCCATCCGAAGCCGGCATGGGCTGCCAGTCCCGGCGCGCGTTGGGACACGAATTGGCGCAATAATCTAACCCTTGATCCCGGACACATTTCCACAGAACTGTACATTCGTTCAGTTGCTTGTACAGGGGTACCCCCTACTTTGACATTGAGGACAGGACCGCATCATCCCCGGAGGGCGGCGAGCACGTCCACTTGAGAGAGTTATAATTACAACTTTAGGAGGAGAGTATATGAGATTCGCTTTACTAGTTTCAATTTACGGCGCGACATGTATGACGGCCACCGCGCTCGGCCAATGGTCGCGAGACCCGGCCGCTAACAACCCGATCTGCGTCGACTCTTCGAATCAAAGCTACCCCGTAATGACCACCGACGGCGACGGCGGTGCAATCCTTGTCTGGACGGACTACCGCAACGGAAGTACATCCGACATATATGCACAGCGCATAAGCGCGGCTGGAGTCCCCCTATGGACCCCAAAGGGAGTCCCCGTATGCACCGCAGCCGACTATCAGACCAACCCGACGGTCGTGAGCGACGGAGCGGGCGGCGCGATAATCACGTGACAGGATCGAAGAAACGGGGCGGAGGACAACATATTTGTCCAGCGCATCGGTCCGAATGGAAACGCTCTCTGGACCCTGGACGGCGTTGAGATTTGCGGTCAGCCGTACAACCAGCTCATCCCAATCATAACGCCCGATGATTCAGGCGGGGTTATCATAGCATGGGAAGATTTTCGCGACGCCACCAATTGGGCGCTCTACGCTCAGCGTGTGAACGCGTCGGGGATAGCGCAGTGGACCCAGGACGGTGTACTGATCTGCTCAAATTCGGGGGGACAGAACATTCACGCAATTACAACCGACGGTAACGGCGGCGCGATACTCGCATGGACCGACAGCAGAGTTGCCAACACTACCACGATATATTCACAAAGAGTGAATTCGGCCGGCCTCGTGCAATGGACCGCAAACGGAATCACTCTGAGCAGCGTCACGGGTTCGCAGGATTTCCCCGCGATCGTAAGTGACGGAAACGGCGGTGGAATAATTGCGTGGGCCGACTTCCGTGACAACACGAATACCTATGTATATGTCCAGCGCGTGGACCAGGGCGGGAAGCTGAGGATACTCTGGGATGCATCGGGTTGGGATCAGCTCCCGAGTTCAATTGTGCAGGATTACATTGTAATGATGGGTGTCAGGTCGACGGGTCTCCAGGGAAAAACGTCGGCCGCCGGGACTCCATCCACGCAGGCTGATCCCGGAATATACTGGCAGCAGGTCACCGCACTGAAGGCAAGCGGAGAGATCGGATACAACTTCTCGGTGACTACGGCTGCCGACTCTGGAATCCACGGGATACCTTGGTATTATTTCAAAGTGGTTGCGCAGACAAACGACCCGACTGTCTACTGGACCACGAACGTCGACAGCAGCTATTCTGTCGACAACATTCCCCCGGCGCCGCCCCACTCTCTGACGGCAGCGCAGGTTTCGGGAAGCGTCGTACTGGCCTGGCAGCATGATAGGCCTTCGGATTTTATGTGGTATGTCATCTACCGCAGCGACAACAGCTTCGCCGGAGCGAAGAACCCTGTGCCGTACGACACGACGGCCGACAGCGCCTATGTCGACAAGAACCCTCCGGCCGGAGCGAAAGAGTTCTACCTGGTCCGTGCGGAGGACATACACGGCAACTTCAGCGACCCAAGCAACGAAGCGGCCATTGTCTTAACTGGCGTCGATGAGAAGTCGGCGGTACCGAAAGCTTTTGCCCTGGACCAGAACTATCCCAATCCGTTCAATCCGACGACTGAGATCGGCTATCAGCTGTCGGCGGTCAGCAATGTATCCTTGAAGGTGTATGATGTGCTCGGCAGAGAGGTCGCAAGCCTTGTGGATGACCGGCAAAACGCGGGCGTTTACCGGGTGGTATTCAACGGTGCTGGTCTTCCCAGCGGTGTTTACTTCTACAGGCTCGTCGCCGTAAAGGATAATGGACAGAAGTACACCTCCATCAAGAAGTTCATACTCATGAAGTGATAGACATCGGAATGGGCGGGGATGCATCGCCCCGCCCGTTTCTTTGCCGCAAAACCGGGCAGTATGGCAATCCCTCAGAATATCCGGTTATTGCACTCAAGATTCATAGGCCGCGATCCGATTGAGATTAGTAGGATTCCTGCCGTTTGATTTCCTTGTCCGTACTACTTAGTTTCAAAACGGCAATCCCTTAGAGTTCGATTCACAAGGCAAAAGGTAGGTGGCCATGGATAACAAGGACATTATCGGGACCGGCGGATCTTTGCCGCCAAACCCGAATCGCGCATCTCGCAGCTTTTTGCTGGCTTTTGTAGCTCTCGGCCTGAGTTTCGCATTATCTGCCTGCAGCACATCCGTCATGGTGACGAGCGATCCGTCGGGGGCCGACGTGGATATAAACGGGCAGACAATGGGTAAGACCCCTCTCACCGTTACGCTCAGCGATTTCGACTTCAGCATGTACCGCATGACACTCTCCAAACTGGGATATGCAGACAAGACCGTCGCTCTTCAAAAGGAGTTGAAGGCGGGACCGTTCATAGGAGGGTTCTTTGTATGGCCGTTCTGGCTGTGGTGTTACGGCCCGATGGAGACGTACAGCTACAGGCTCGATGCGGAAGCGGGTCCGGGTCCGGAGGCAAAGCCCGCAGCCGAAATCGCCCGCGAAACCGCCGGGTCGGGCGACGTCGATCTGGAACGCGACATGCCGGATCCCGGAAGGAAGAATCCGAATGCCGTAGCAGCCGTCATCGGTATAACCCATTATAAGAATCCCGATATTCCTTCCGTCTCCTATGCCACGGCGGGAGCCGACCTCGTGAAAGAGTACTTTGAAAAGTCGTTCGGGGTCGACAAGCGGAGAGTCATCTTCGCAAGTGATGAGAATGCTTCGCTTGCCGATTTCAGGAAGATATTCGGCGAGCAATTGAGAAATTACATAGTCCCCGGCAAGAGCGATGTCTACATCTATTATCAGGGACATGGAGTCCCGGACCCTGAGACTAAAGAAGCGTATTTCGTTCCGTGGGACTGCGACCCCTCCTACGCGAGATCGACCGGTTACCCGCTCAAGGAGTTCTACGCAAACCTGGCGAAGCTGCCGGCGAGAAGCATCACCGTAATTCTCGACGCGTGTTTCAGCGGATCGAGTGCAGGAGGATCGCTCCTGAAGAACATCAGCCCGCTCTATATACAGGTGAAGAACCCCGTCGTTGCTTTGAACAATGCAATGGTTTTCACCTCATCGACCGGTGACCAGGTCTCCTGCTGGTTCCCGGAAAAGAAACAGAGCCTCTTCACTTATTATTTCCTGAAGGGACTCACCGGTGCCGCCGATGCCGACAAGAACGGCGCGATCACCGCGGATGAGATGGAGAAGTATCTCACGGAGAATGTTCCCACGGAAGCCCGCTACCTGAATAACAGGGAGCAGACTCCGCAATTGATGGCAAAGGACCCGAACGCGGTGCTGTTGAAGTACAAGTAACATGACTTCACGCACGGCATCCGCGGCCTGTTCACCGCCGGTGAAGAAACCCGGAATTCTCTTCCGCGCGCTCCCCATCCTTTTGTCGTCATTCTTCGCCGTCATGATCGACAACCGCGACTCCCCCGCTCAGGCAGACAGCATCTGGGTGGAGGCGACGGGGAGGTGTTACAGCACCGATGTGACACCTGACGACGGCTGGAGGCGCGCCAGGCAGGACGCCGAGGCAAACGCGATCAGGAATGCCCTGGGACTGAAGATCGCGGCCGAAACATTCCAGGTACAGGCCGAATCGATGGAGGGGAGCAAGCCGGTCGATTATTTCAGCACATTCTCCGAACTCAATATGTCGACCACCGCAGGGCGGGTCATCTCGGAAGAAATTCTCGATTCCACCCTCACAACTGAAAACAACATGCCAGCTTACTCGGTAAGACTCCGCGCTCTCGTCTGCAAGGACCGGGGCGAGCCGGATCCGAATTTCAAAGTCGATCTGAGCACGGACAGGGGTGTATATTACGACCGCGGCGCGTTGGAACGGAACGATGCGGTGATGTTCTCTGCGTGGGCGAACCAGGACTGCTACATGTATATATTCGACATAATGGCGAACGATTCCGTGATGCAGGTGATTCCGAACATCTATGCGCGGGACAATTTCTTCTCGGCAGCCGATGGAAGAGAGGGTTTCGAAAAGAAGATCGGAGCGCTCCCGTTCGATATCAGGGTTGCACTACCGCCTGAAAAAGAAACAACGACAGAGATGCTCCTCCTTGTGGCTCTCAAGAAGAAAATAGACTTCACCTCGTTAAGCCTTGGCGCCGGCCTGACCGAATCGTCCTACCGGTCGGCGCTGCTCGATCTGCAGAAGTGGCTCGTCATGATTCCGCAGGACCTCCGGGCGACGGCAAGCGCAAGCTTCGTAATAAAGAAGCGGTGACCCTCGCTTGCCGGAGGGCTCCCAGCCCTATCGGGTTTCCAACAGTCCGGACTGAACAACCGCGCCAAATTTCTCCGACATTACAAGTGAGCTCCGCCTTCCCGCCGGTCGAACCGTTTTCCATTCTTGAACCTCAAGCCTTCAGGCGTTAGTTTTCTTCAGGGTTGCATAAATCCTTACGCAACTCACAAGCATCCGTCAGGCAACAACTTATAGATCGTGGGAACAACTAACGGAGGATCTATGATAAAGCACTATTCGCGCCTACTCGCATTCTTAACAATCGCTATTTCGATTCCCATCCTTTCCGGGGCAGCACTGCGCAATACCGGACCACAGCCTGCAAGTCAGGCAGTCCAGGGATTCACGAGCGCGAATCCTTTTGCCAGTCCGAGTTCCCTCCAGTACCAGACCCCACCCTTCGACAAGATCCACGACTCCGATTACCAGCCCGCCCTCGAAGAGGGCATGCGCCAGCAGCTGGCGGAGATTAACGGGATCGCACTCGACCCCGACCCGCCGACATTCGACAATACGATCGTCGCGATGGAGCGCTCGGGCGAACTCCTCACGCGCGTGTCCAAGGTGTTCTTCGGGATAGTCCAGGCGAACACGGACGACACGTTACAGAACGTGCTCTCGCAGGAAGCGCCGAAACTCGCGGCGCACTTCGATGCAATCTACCTCAACAAGAACCTGTTCGGGCGCGTCAAGGTAATCTACGACCGCCGCGACGACCTCGGTCTCAATGCCGTTCAGAAGTTCCTCGTAAAACGTTACTACACAGATTTCGTGCGCGCCGGGGCGCTTCTCTCCGAGCCCGACAAGGAAAAACTCCGCGCCCTCAACCAGGAAGAGTCCAGGCTTGAAACCGATTTCCAGAACAGGCTCCTCGCTGCGACGAAAGCGGGCGCACTCGTGATCGACAACAAGAATGATCTCAACGGCCTTAGCGACGCAGAGATCGACGCCGCTGCACAGGCTGCCAAAGAGCGCGGGCTGGAAGGCAAATGGATCCTGCCGCTGCAGAACACCACCCAGCAGCCGGCACAGGCTTCGCTTAAGGACCGGTCGGTAAGGGAAGAGCTTTTCAAAGCTTCGACCTTGCGGGCGGAACACGGCGACAGCAACGATACTCGTCAGGTCATCACGCGGCTCGCGGAAGTCCGTGCCGAGAAGGCGAAGCTCCTCGGTTTCCCCGACTACGCAGACTACTCACTCGAGGACCAAATGGCGAAGACTCCCGCTGCCGCCATCAAACTCCTGACCGACATGGTCCCTGCAGTAATGGCAAAAGCCCACAGTGAGGCGGAGAAAATGCAGGCGATGATCGATAAGCAGAACGGCGGCTTCAAGCTCCAGCCGTGGGACTGGCAGTACTACGCCGAGAAAGTCAGAAAGGCAGAATACGACCTCGACGAATCACAAATCAAACCGTATTTCGAATTGAACCGGGTGCTGCACGACGGCGTCTTCTACGCCGCCAACAAGCTGTACGGCCTGACGTTCAAAGAGCGGAAGGACATCCCGGTATACCAGCCAGATGTGCGGGTGTTCGAGGTATTCGACGCCAACGGTAATTCGCTGGCACTCTGGTATTGCGATTACTTCAAGCGCGACAACAAGAGCGGCGGCGCGTGGGAGGACACCTTCGTCGACGGATCGGGCTTGACGCATACCCATCCGGTCGTTTACAACGTCGCCAATTTCACCAAGCCTGCCCCCGGACAGCCGGCGCTGCTCACGTATGACGATGTGACCACGATGTTCCACGAGTTCGGCCACGCTCTCCACTCAATGCTGACCACCGTCGAGTACCCGCGGCTTGCGGGCACGAATGTGCCGAGGGACTTCGTCGAGTTCCCGTCGCAGTTCAACGAGCACTGGGCGCTGTATCCCGAGGTCCTCGCCAGCTACGCGAAGAACTATAAAACCGGCGCACCGATGCCGCAGGAACTGGTCGAGAAGATCAGGAAAGCGCGGACGTTCAACCAGGGCTTCGAAACACTTGAGTACGTCGAAGCTTCCCTGCTGGACATGGCATGGCACACGCTTCCTGCCGGGGAGGCGGTCACGAACGTCGACTCGTTTGAAACGGCGGCACTCGAGCATTACCACGTATATATGCCGCTCATCCCGCCCCGATATCGCTCCACCTATTTCGCGCACATCTGGGACGGCGGTTACTCGGCGGGTTACTACTCCTACATGTGGGCCGAAGTACTTGACGACGATGCTTTCGAGTGGTTCACCGAGAACGGAGGACTCACCCGTGCAAACGGCAAGCGGTTCGAGGATATGATCCTCTCGCGCGGAGGGTCGGAAGATGTCGGTGCACTCTACCGCGCATTCCGCGGAAGGGACCCGAACGTCGAAGCATTGCTGAAAGACCGCGGTCTGACAGAAAAATAGACGGAGAAAGGGATAGAACACGGATCACACGGATTAAACGGATTCTCACCGATTTGTGATGGATCTTCTTCAATCTGTGAAGATCCGTCTTTTCCGCGTCGTCCGTGTTCAATCTTCCCGCCGGGTTTCCCCTATCACCCCATTCTTTTTCTCAGCGACGTTATGTGTGCGACGTGATGCCGCCCGTGCCAGGCATACAACTGCAACACGCTCTCCAGTGACTGAACCCCGGACTCCGGGTGGTTGTAGGTCCGCTTGAAGTCCTCCGGTTTCATACTCTTCAGAAGCGATACCCATCGCCTGTGCAGGCCGTCCAACAGCACCACCGACATCTCCACATCCGCGGATTTCGCGTCGGGGAGCTCCGCCCAAAGCGGCTGCTTGTACGGCTTGATCGTCGGCTGGTCCTCGGTCAATGCCAACCTGAAGCGTATGTAAGCGTTCATGTGGCTGTCAGGAATATGATGTGCGACCTGCCTGACGGTCCATCCGCCCGGGCGATAAGGTGTGTCGAGCTGTTCCGGTGAAAGTCCCTTGACGGCCTCGCGTAAAGCGGCGGGCGCCGCAGAAATCTGTTGTATCAACTCAAGCCGCCTCTCGTTGCTCACTTCGGATTCCGGTTTGAATCGTTCTATTGGATGACTTAGGTCTTCCATATTCCTCCTCGTTTGTCTCGTTCACGTCGTTGGAGGCACCCTGCCGATTAAGCGAGGGATGTCTCTCGCACCTCGCGTATCAGCGCCTCCACTTTCTTAGAATCCAAATTTCCCCCGCTTCTCACACCCGTGCATACATCTATCCCGTACGGACGGACGGATTCTACCGCACCTCTCACATTCTCCGGTGTAATTCCTCCGGCGAGGAAAACAGGGATGCCGACCGAGCGGACTATCTCACCGCTCACATTCCAATCGTGTGTTTTCCCTGTTCCGCCGAGTATTTTTACGTCAGCATTAGGCCGCCCGGAATCGAGCAGGAGAGCATCAACGAACGCCGAGAGGTGCTGTGCCCGCGAGACGGCGCTCCGGTCTTCGACATGCACTACCTGTACAAGCTTCACGTGCGGCAATTCCGACCGTATCTTCCCGTACTCTGCCTCATCCACGTAGTCGACCAGCTGGATCGCGCTCGTCATCGCGCGTCTCCAATGATTGGAGGTTGTCCCAAAACAAGGAAAATGTCATTCTGAAGGAGCGGAGCGACTGAAGAATCCACTTATTCGTTCTGAAAAATGGATGCTTCACTTCGTTCAGCATGACAGACAAGACTTTCTGGACAGCCTCGTCACTTGTGAGCAGGAATGTGGCTATGGGGGGAGGAATTGCTGAGGCAATCTCCGCTATCTTCGCGTCGTCGATTACCCCGGTGCCGCTGGGCATCTTCCCCACCAGCCCTATCGCGTCGGCACCGCAGGTGATCGCCGTACGCGCTTCCTCAATAGTTGCGATGCAACATATCTTGACGCGAGTCCGCGCCATTGAAAGCTCCTCCCTGCGGGAGTCGCTGCTCAGGAACCCCTTCTCATCGACCTGTTCCCCATCACCGGTCTTGTCGGCCTTTCCTTCTTCTTCGGGGTCGCCTTGACCAGGACTTCCTCCATCGGCTTCTTATTCATGAAGTATTGCTGGCCAATCGCCATGAGGTTGTAAATGAAATAATAAAGGTTCAGGCCGGCGGGCAGGTTATTGAAGATGAGCCACATCATGACGGGCATGAAGTAGATCATCATCTTCTGTCTCGGGTCCTTCGTGGTCATCTTCATTTGGATGAACTGTGTCACGGCCATCAGCGCGGCCAGCCCGCTCACCTGATTCATCCCGACGATGGGAAGTGTAAAGGGCAGCCTCAAGATCGTGTCGGGAATAGACAGGTCCTTGATCCACCAGATAAAATCGGACTGTCTCAGGGCAATGTTGCTTCTGAAGATTGCCCAGAGCGCATACAGGATCGGGAGTTGAAGGAACATCGGCAGGCAACCGCCCATCGGGTTGATCTTGTACTCTTTGTACAAGTTCATGATCGCCTGGTTCATCTTCTGCTGGTCTTCCTTGTACTTCTGCTTGATCTCCTCCATCATGGGCTGGAGCGCCTGCATCTTCCGCATCGACTTCATGCTCGACACGGTCAGCGGGTTCAGGAGGAGCTTCAGAATGATGGAGAAGAGTATAATCACGATCCCGTAGTTGGGGATGAATGAGTGGAGGAACTCGAAAGCCGGAAGCATTATGTATTCCGCTATAGGCCGGATGACCCATTTCCAACCCAGACCCACTATCTCCTCGAGTCCGACGTTATATCCTTTCAGGATGTTGTAATCGAGGGGACCGATATACACCATGAACGAGTCGGTCTGCACCGGCTGGCCTTCGAAGCGCATTTCAAGCGCGGTGTAGTATTGCCTCTGCAAGCCGTTGTTGGGGAGGTGATCCTCGGTGCCTCGGAGGTAGGCGCCGTCCGCCGGTTTTCCCTTCGGGACAATTGCTACCGTGAAATATTTCGTGGTTTGCGCGACCCAATTGGTATTTCCGGTGATCTCCTGCTTCGCAGCCTCGCCCGCTTTCGACGCCTCCAGGGAGACCGCTTCCCCGCCGCTGTATGCGTAAGCGGTGGAGAAACTCGATTCATCTACGCTGTTCTCTTCGGTGTAATTGAGCCCGTGTTCCCACGTAACCTGATACTCATAGTTGGCGATATACCGGTCCATATGCCGGAATTCGACTCTTGAGCCGAAGTTGTAGACGCCGCCCTTGAATGTGAACTCCCGTACGATCCTCGCCGAATCGCCGACGTTCAACGTAAAGGTCAGGCCGTACGTCTCTCCGTTCTTGAGCTTGACGACTTCCCCATTCGTTATCGGCGCCGTGAAGTAGAGATCTTTCGTGTCGATCAGCTTCCCGTCCATTGCCTGGAAGAGAAGGCTGTAGTCCCCGTCATGCTTGTAGCTGACGAGCTCGACGGGTCCGCCCCGCCAGGTCGTATACTTCGTCAGCGTCCAGTCTTTGAGCACGCCGCCCTCGGTAGAGAGTACCGCCGTATAAAGACTTGTCTCTATCGTGATTGTCTTTTCGGTGCCGCGCGCCAGCGGGGCAAACGTCTTTCCATACAGCCTCAGCGCCGATGTGTCGCCCGTCGAGACGGCGGGTTCCTGCATCTTCCTCAGCGTCTTGGGGACAGACGGCGTCGCCGCGCTTTCTCCTGCCGTGCTGTCGATCACGTGTTCCGTCGGGGTCTTCGTGTGCGGCGGCTGGACCGGCGTCTTGGGTGTGTTGAAGTACATCCAGACGAACAGCACCAGGGTTATGAGTATGATTCCTATGGTTTCTTTCTTCCCCATCTATATTCCTTTTCTTCTCCTGAACGGATGGTGTTCCCGGACAGGATCATATCCGCCGGCGCTGAACGGGTTGCACCGCAGAACTCTCCAGGCGCTGAGCAGGATCCCTTTGAGAAAGCCGTGTCGGTGGAACGCTTCGATCGAGTATGTCGAACAACTAGGGTAATACCTGCACGATGGCGGAAAAAGTGGCGAGATGAATTTCTTGTAGAGCTTAACCAGGACGACCGCGGCCTCAGCCGGCAATGTCGCCGCGGATTCTACGTAAAAACTGTTCGAAATCTTTTTCAATATCTTTCAGGGATATGGTTGTAGCGGGGCTTCCGTGTGCACAGTTGATCACGATGCTCGACCCTCTGCCGCCCGCCGCAATGACGGAAATCGTTCTCTCTCTGTTCAACCTGTAGACTTCCCTCATCAGGCGCTTGAGCCGGTTCCGGTCTACCGCCTTTCTCACCTTCCTGGAGACGGTGAACGCGATTCTTATCCTGCTGTCTGTGTCGGCGGGGATGAGCACGTAGAAAATGGAAACGAAACTTCCATTGTAGCGCTTTCCGCTCCGGAAAACCTCGCTGATCTCCCTCGAAGATTTAATGACCTCGTTCTTCGGCAGGGTGAAGCGATCCGAATGATCCCTCCGGGACAAGCAGCGCTCAAGTCTTACTTCTCGTCGCTGACAGTAAGACGCCAGCGGCCCTTCGCACGCCTCCGCGCCAAAACTTTCCTGCCTGTCTTGCTCTTCATCTTTGAGCGGAAGCCGTGGGTCCTACGCTTTCTCGTGTTGTGAGGCTGAAATGTCCTCTTCATCAAAAACTCCTATAAATTTCGATTTTGCCTAACAAGTTAGCGCCAAGAACGACAAAATTCAAGGTTCCGTCATCCCTTTTGCTTCGTGAATCGGCCCGGATCGCCCATATCCACCCTTTCCCCATTTACTCCACAAAAACGAATGCGTTTTCCACAAAATTGTTCCACTTTTCCACATCTTCTTCGCGTCGTGCGAAGAACGACCATGAACGAGGGGTGTAACCCAGCCGCTAAGTTTTCCACAGGCCCCTTCATTTGCTATACAACACCCAATAAATCAATAACTTACAGCGCCTTCCACGGTGCCTACCCATCTTGTTTTTCCACATTTGCTTTGTTATTATTGACAGCTAAAGATATTCGTGGTGTGGTGTGGATAACTTGTGGAGAACCAGTAAAAGCAGGCTGTTTTTGCGATAGGCGTTTTTAAGTTACAAGCCATCGTTTTCCACACCAATGTTAAATGTTTGTTACCAGACTCCTTAAGGCATTGGGCCACCGATGCTTGTGTGTTCTTTTTTAATGTTAATAACCCACTTGGGATTGTGGAAAATTTCTTGGTAATATCAAGGGAGCCTTATGATGGAAACCGTCACTGAAGCCAACGGGGTTTGGCAGGAATGCATGAAGATCATCCATGGGCGGGTAAATAATTTGAGCTACAAGACCTGGTTCGAACCGGTCGTCCCAGTCAGTCTCAGTAACCACAGCCTTGTTCTCAAGGTACCGAGTCAGTTTTTCCATGACTGGCTTGAAGAGCATTATTCTACGGTTGTCAACGAATCGGTCAAGGTCGTCGTCGGTGAGAACGCCAGGGTTGAATACACGATCTCCGACGAAGACATCAACGAAACGGAGCCGCTGTTTTACAGGCCAGCTCAGCCCGGGCGGCCCGGCCCGCAATCACTCCCGGCGACCTCTCAACGATTCAGTGCGAAACCGGCCTTCGAGAGTAATCTTAACCCACGCTACACCTTCGACAACTTCATCAAAGGTGACAGCAACCAGTTCGCACGTGCCGCGGCTTATGCCGTCGCCAACAACCCGGCGGGAACGTCGTTCAATCCATTGGTGGTTTACGGCGGTGTCGGACTCGGCAAGACTCACCTCATCCAGTCAATCGGCAATTATGCGCGCCAGACGGGAAGGGCGGAGCGAGTCCTTTACGTCTCGAGCGAACGTTTCACCGTAGACTTCGTCGACGCGATTCAGAAGGACCGCGCGAATGAGTTCTCCGCATTTTATCGCAGGATGGACATCCTTATCGTCGACGATATACAGTTCTTTGCGGGCAAGGAGAAGACACAGGACAACTTCTTCCACACCTTCAACGCGCTCCACCAGTCGGGGAAACAGATCATACTCTCGTCCGACAGGCCCCCGAAGGAACTTAAGGGTGTGGACGACCGCCTCGTCAGCCGGTTTACCTGGGGCTTGACGGTGGATGTTCAGCCTCCGGACCTCGAGACGCGCATCGCGATCCTGCGCAAGAAAAGCGAGGACGACGGAATCCACATGCCGGACGACGTAATCGAATACGTGGCCGCCAATGTCACATCCAACATCCGCGAGCTTGAGGGGAGTTTAATAAGTATTCTTGCGAAAGCAAGCCTCAACAACAGGGAAATATCGGTCGACCTGGCCAAGGAGGTCGTTAGGAGCCTTGCCGTGAGCAGGAAGACAGCGGTTACCGTGGAAGATATCCAGAAGATTGTGTCGGACGTTTTCGACGTGAGTGAGGAGCAGGTCCGCGGCAAGACAAGGAAGCAGGAGATAGTAATTGCCAGACAGACCGCAATGTACCTGACAAAGGAACTGACGCAGCTTCCGCTCAAGACCATCGGAAGCCACTTCGGCGGCAGGGACCATTCGACGGTTATCTACGCGTGTCAGATTATCGCCGAGCACCTCGCAAATGACGACCGATTCAGGGAGAAGTACGATCGGATAAAGAAGAAAATCGAAATGATAGGAATGTGAAGAAGTTGTTCAAATCCACGTGCAAAACCGTGCCTTTTGTGTTGAATACTCCGATTTTGTCCACAGAAAATCGGTCTGTCTCCGTCTCGTGTTTATAGACCGCAAGTTTTCAACACACTGTTTGTACCATCACGTGCATAATTTTCAGATTCTAGAGAAAATTACGTCGCTGATGCACCATCACTTAGCTTTCACCAACATAGTTGTCAACATATCCACATGCTTTATTACTCTTATTATTTTTTAAGTATATAAAACTACTATTATAATAATAGAGAATTATCAACACAGATAGTGCACGGGATGAATCAATTGAAGATGCCACGGGTCTTGATTCGTTGGAGTCCGTGGCAGAGATGAATCGCGGATGGAATTGGTCAATGACTCTGATTGAATGTAGTGACGGCCGGATCATGGCAATGCGAAACGAACCGTGTTGCGGATGAAATGCGGTGTTCGGCCGTCGTAAGAAGTATCGACGAAAATTGATGGTACCAAAAGAAATTTTGACTACGAAAGAAGGAGGAAATGTGATGGATTCTCGGCGGGACAATACGCCGGGGATACGATAGTAAATTGATAATTAGCCCGAAAAAAGCTAAATTTAGATTAAATTCACGCAACTTTAAGTTGAACAATTCTGCAAACAATGGAGGCGGAAATGAAGTTTAAGGCGAATAGCAGGGAACTCCGGGATGTGATCGGTCGGGTAATCGGAGTCGTCCCTGTTAGGACTACCATTCCAGCCATAGAGAACCTGTTCCTGGAAACGAGTAAGAAGAAGCTTACGATTTCCGCGACCGACCTGGAGATTTCCATGTCGACACAGACCGACGTCGCCGACGCCACAGACGGGAAGGTGACTATCAACGCAAAAGAGTTTTTCGACATAATACGGAACCTGGACGATGCCGAGATGGATATTAACGTGGACGAGAGCCTCAAGTTGACGCTGAAAACCAAATCGGGTTCCTACAAGTTCGCATGCTCCCCGGCTGAAGAATACCCGACGCTCCCGACGCTGAGCGAGTCGGCCGAGTCGTCGACGATATCTGCAGATTCTCTCAGGACTGTAATAGAGAGAACCATCTTCGCTGTGTCGAGGGACGAACACAGGCGCTCCATGAACGGTGTGCTCTTCCTTTTCTCCGGCAAAGGAGCGCGCGTGTACTCCACCGACGGGCACAGACTCGTGCGCATCGAAGACAAGAACCTTGTCGACAAACCTCTCAAGAGGGAAGCTAACATACAGGAGAAGGCGCTGTCTCTCGCGACCAAGAGTTTCAAAGCCGGCAGTGTCGAGGTAACGATTACCGATGACCACATCCGCCTGAAGAACGCCGACACCGAACTTGTGACGCGGCTCATCAAGGATCCGCATCCCGATTACGAGGCTGTCATACCCAGCGACATCGACAACAACAAGCTCATGACTGTGAACAGGGGAGAACTCCTCGAAAAGGTCAGGCGTGTCGCCATACTATCTGATTCCGTGAATCATCTGGTGAAGTTCACCGTTGACAAGGATGTCCTCACCATATCTACCGAAGATGCAGACAGGGGAGAGATGGGCGAGGAAAAACTGCAGGTCCAGTGGAACGGTGGCGAGGCGATGAACATAGGTTTCAATTCGACTTACATAACGGAGGCAATGGGAAGTATCGACGCGCCGAACGTAAGGTTCGCGTTGTCGTCGCCGACCCGTGCGGCTACGATCAAGCCGATAGAAGAAGGCAAAAAAACCGACGCGGCTGCTCAGGATATCCTGATACTTGTCATGCCGCTGAGATTAAACTGAAGAATGCGAGTCAAGAAAGTTCAGTTAACAAACTTCAGGAATCACACCGACTCGTCTCTCGAGTTCACCGGGGGGATAAACTTTATCACGGGAGCGAACGCCCAGGGAAAGACAAGTATCCTGGAAGCACTTTCCTATGTTTGTCTCACCAAGAGTTTCCTTCAGCAATCCGACACGACCGTGCCGAGGTTCGGCGCCGCACAGTTTGCGGTAGATGCGCAGATGGAGACAGACAAGAATGTCGTCAACCGTGTAAAGGTTGCGTACGATGCACAGGCCGGGAAGAGTTATTTCCTCGATTCGAACGAGGTGAAAAAGAGTGCCGACGTGATAGGGATGTTCCCTATAGTCGTGCTGTCGCCGGGGGATTTCGCTTTGACCGGCGGAGCTCCGTCGGAACGGAGAAAGTTCGCGGACATCGTCCTGTCGCAGGTATGGCGGTCCTACCTCGAGGAGCTCACGGAGTACAGGCGTGCGCTGAAGCAGAGGAACAGGATCCTGTTGGACGGGAAACTGAACGGCCCGCTCGATGCCGATATGCTGGCCGCGTGGACCGACGCGCTCGTCGCCCACGGCACGAAGGTCATGTCGCGGAGACGGCGGTTTGTCGATGAGTTCCAGGATACGTTCGCGGCATCGTATGCGTCGCTCGTCGAGGCGGGAGAGACGCCGGCGCTGCGGTACGAGCCGTCGTTCGCAGTTGACGCCGATGTTGCAGAGTGTTTCCGAAAATCCCTGAGGGAGCTGGCGAGGGCCGAACGTGCGCGGGGTGCGACACTCGCGGGCCCGCACCGGGACGATATCGACTTCATGTTGAACGGCATGCCGATAAGAGAGTTTGCGTCGCAGGGACAGCACAAGACATTTCTCGTGGCACTGAAGATCGCTGAGTTCCACTACATAAAAGCGATGCTTGGCGAGACGCCGGCAATGCTTCTTGATGACGTGCTTACCGAGCTCGATTACACGCGCGCGAGCCGGGTGATCCGGACGGTCGCCGGGCTCGGGCAGACTTTCGTAACTGCGACCGACATGATGAACTTCGACGAGAAGATGGTAGGCATGCGCGACGCGAAATTCCATTTTGTCAGGGAAGGAAGCGTGGTGTACGAAAATGCGTGAGGCGAGGCGTCTCGGCGACCTCATCAAAGAGTTCTCCCGGCAGGAGAATGTCTCCGACAAACTCAGGGCATACCAGGTCGTGGGCGAGTGGGAAAACATCGTCGGCGACGCGATAGCCCGGAACACAGAAATTGTCCGGGTCGAGAACGGAATTTTGTACGTCAAGGTCGCCACGAGCGCCTGGCGCAACGAACTGGTCTTCATGAAACCGTCGATATTGAAGAAGATCAGGGAAAACTACCCAGACTCAGGGGTAGAAGAAATATTCTTCATTTAACAGAGGTACCAGATGGCAAAGAAGCAAACGGCGACGAAACAGAGGCCCAAGAAGGCCCAAGCGAAGGAGAAGTCGCCAAAACATAAAGCAGCTGCCCGTCCGGGGAAGGACGTGAAGAACGAAACGGCAGCGGTCGCGGAGAAGGCACAAAAGGCCAAATCGGATAACGGGAAGGGGTATACAGCCGAAAGCATCACAATCCTGAAGGGGCTTGAAGCCGTCAGGAAACGCCCCGCTATGTACATCGGAGACATCGGCCAACGCGGCCTTCATCACCTCGTTTACGAGGTCGTGGACAACTCCATCGACGAGGCGTTAGCCGGCTACTGCAAAAACATTTTCGTCACGATAAACAAGGACGGCAGCATAACCGTCGAGGATGACGGACGCGGAATACCTACCGACCTGCACCCGGTTGAAAAGAAGTCTGCACTCGAAGTCGTTATGACGATGCTCCATGCAGGCGGAAAGTTTGACAAGTCCACATACAAGGTTTCCGGCGGACTTCACGGCGTAGGTGTTTCCGTGGTGAACGCGCTGTCGGAGTTGCTCGAGGTCAACGTCTACCGCGAAGGCAAGATCTTCTTCCAGAAGTACAAACGCGGCGAGCCCGTCGAGCCGGTCAAGGTAATCGGGAAGGAAGCGAGGAAGACCGGAACGACGACCACGTTCACACCGGATAAGGATATCTTCAAGAACAGGAATTACAAGTTCGAGACCCTCGCCGAAAGGATGCGCGAGCTTGCGTTCCTGAACCCGGAGATCACAATCAAGCTGAAAGACAAGCGGGACGGGAACGAGGAGGAGTTCCATTACAAGGGCGGGATCGTCGAGTTCGTCCGCTACATCGACGGGACGAGGAAAACGCTCGCCAAGGATCCGATATTCATAACCGGCGAACGGGAGAACGTCGCGGTTGAAATTGCCTTCGAGTACTGCGACGATTACCGCGAAAACCTGTTCTCGTATGTCAACGACATCAACACGGTCGAGGGCGGGACACACGTCAGCGGCTTCAGGAGCGCACTGACAAGGACGCTGAAGTCATATGCCGACAAGAACAACCTGGTGAAGTCCGACAAGATCAACCTGACCGGAGACGATTTCCGCGAAGGATTGACCGTCGTGATAAGCACGAAGGTGCCCGAGCCGCAGTTCGAAGGACAGACGAAGACAAAACTCGGGAACAGCGAGGTCGAGAGCATCGTGCAGACGATAGTGAACGACAGGCTTGGGCAGTACCTCGAGGAGAGTCCGGGCATCGCGAAAAGGATTATCGAGAGGGCGGTGAACTCCGCCGAAGCCCGTGAGGCTGCTCGAAAGGCGCGCGAGATAGTCAGGAGAAAGAACGCGCTGGAGTCTTCCAACCTCCCCGGAAAACTCGCCGACTGTTCGATCAACGACCCGGAGCACTGCGAGATATTTATCGTTGAAGGAGACTCTGCGGGTGGGTCTGCAAAACAGGGAAGAGACCGGCAGTTCCAGGCGATACTCCCGCTGAAAGGAAAGATCCTGAACGTCGAGAAAGCGAGGATGAACAAGATACTCGAGAACGACGAGATCAGGGCGATCGTGCAGGCGATCGGTGCGGGAATCGGCGACGGCGACGAGTTCGATGCGACCAAAGCACGGTACGGCAAAGTAATCCTCATGGCAGATGCCGACGTCGACGGAAGCCACATCAGGACGCTCCTCCTTACATTCTTCTTCAGGTACATGAAGGAGCTGGTAGAGCTGGGGAAAGTGTACATAGCGCAGCCGCCCCTCTTCAAGGTGAAGAAGGGAAAGAACGAGCAGTATGCTTACAGCGACGAAGAACGCGAGGACATGATCAAGGAATTGAAGAAGGGAAGTGAAACGGAGATCGTCGTTTCGCGCTTCAAAGGCCTCGGGGAGATGAACCCGGAACAGCTGTGGGTGACCACGATGGATCCGAACAAGCGGACGCTTCTCCAGGTGACGATCGATAACGCCGCGGAGGCCGACAGGACCTTCTCCATACTCATGGGCGAGGATGTCGATCCGAGGAAGAAGTTTATAGAGAAAAACGCGAAGTACGTCAGGAACCTGGATGTGTAAGACGATCTGCCTGGCGCTCATGACCGTTTCTCTTCCCGTTCTTTGTGCGGCGCAGATGAGTCGCTATGTCATCGAGGAGAACGGAAGATATGGCTACATAGACTCGACGGGCCGAGTGGTTATTCCCGCAATCTACAAGCAGCCCGTCCAGTTTTCCGAAGGGTTCGCGAAGGAGACGCTGGTGTCCTTCTTCTGGTGGTACTACCGGCATCTCGGATACATCGGACCGGCCGGGGATACCGTCATCAATACCGACTTTCAGGACGGCGGTCCCTTTTCGGAAGGGCTGGCAAGGGTGAGTACCCCGCTGTTTTTCAGTGGTGGCAAATGGGGGTACATAGACACCACGGGACGCGAGGTGATCAAACCAGAGTTCGCGGGAGCCGGTGAGTTCCACGACGGGAGGGCGCGTGTTATGAGCAGTTCCGGCTTCCTTTTTCTCGGTAAGACCAGGAAATATGGCTATATAGACAGGAGCGGTCGCCTGGTGTGCGGTTTCCAATATGACGGCGCCGGCGATTTCTCCGAGGGCCTGGCGAATGTCACGATGAACGGCAAGCGCGGATTCATCGACGCGATAGGAAAACTGGTGATCGATTTTGTCTACGACAGGGTCGGCCATTTTTCATGTGGCCTTGCCCCGGTGGAGCAGGGAGGGAGGTGGGGATACATTGACCGCGAGGGGAAAGTCGTCCTTCCTATGCGATATCTTGCTGCCAGGGAATTTCTGGACGGACGCGCGCTGGTTCTGGAAGACAGCACATGGAAGTTCATAAACACGACGGGTGGAGAAACGTTTCGACTTAAGTTTGAAGATGCCGTTGGGTTCAGCGAGGGCATGGCTGCCGTGGATATCGGCGGCCGTTGGGGCTACATCGATACGACCGGTTCCATGGTGATCAGGCCGCAGTTCGACGATGCCGGCTCTTTCCGGGAGGGGCTGGCACGCGTTGAGACCGGGTTCGGCGTTGCATACATAGACAGAAGCGGCCGGATGGTCTGGCGGTCGTGGAATTGAAATTTTGAAAGTTCTATAAACAACAGGAATCAAAATGTCTTTGAACGAAAAACTTGTACCGGTTGACATAGAAGACGAGATAAAAGGCTCGTACATAGATTACGCGATGTCCGTCATCGTGGCCCGTGCTCTCCCCGACGTGCGGGACGGCCTAAAGCCGGTACATCGCAGGGTGCTCTTCGGAATGTCGGAGCTCGGCCTCGACTATAATAAACCGTACAAGAAAAGCGCAAGAATCGTCGGAGAGGTGCTCGGTAAATATCACCCCCACGGCGACACCGCGGTCTACGACACACTCGTGAGGATGGCCCAGGACTTCTCGATGCGATACCCGCTCGTCGACGGACAGGGCAACTTCGGCTCGATCGACGGTGACTCTCCCGCGGCGATGCGTTACACGGAAGCGAGACTCTCAAGGATCGCCGGTGAGACCCTCCGTGACCTGGAGAAGAACACCGTTAACTTCGCGCCTAATTTCGACGAATCGCTGAAAGAGCCGCTCGTGCTCCCGTCACTCGTGCCGAACCTACTCGTCAACGGTGCAAGCGGGATCGCGGTAGGAATGGCGACGAACATACCGCCGCATAACCTGAGCGATACCGTCGACGCGATCGCGAACCTTATCAAGAACCCCGACATGCCGATCGAGAAACTCATCAAGATCCTCAAAGCCCCGGACTTCCCGACGGGCGGAATAATCTTCGGCTACGAAGGGGTCAGGGAGGCGTACAAGACCGGCCGCGGGAGGATAGTCCTCCGCGCGAAGGCCAACATCGAGACCCTGAAGAACGGACGCGTGAACATCGTTGTCACGGAGGTTCCGTACCAGGTCAACAAGGCGAACCTGATAGAGAAGATCGCCGACCTTGTCAGGGAAAAGAAGGTCGAGGACATATCAGACATACGAGACGAATCAGACAGAGACGGGATAAGAGTAGTCATCGAGCTCAAGCGCGACGCGGAACCGCAGGTTGTCCTGAACAATCTTTATAAGCATACACAGATGCAGACGACGTTCGGCGTGATAATGCTCGCATTGGTGGATGGAATACCGAAGGTTCTGAACCTCAAGGAGGTGATGGAACACTTCATAAACCATCGTCACGAAGTCGTCGTGAGAAGAACCAAGTTTGACCTGGACGCCGCAGAGAAGCGTGCCCATATACTCGAGGGCTACAAGATCGCGCTCGACAACATCGACGAAGTTGTCCGGCTGATAAAGAAGTCGAAGGACCCGGAAGCCGCGAAGACCGCCCTCATGAAGCGCTTCAAGCTGAGCGAGATACAGGCGAAGGCGATCCTGGCTCTGACACTGCAGAGACTCACCGGCCTGGAGAGAAAGAAGATCGAAGACGAGTACCGCGAGACGATAAAGCTTATCGAGAAACTGCGTGGGATACTCGCGAGCAAGGCGATGAGGATGGAGATCATCCGCGAGGAGCTGCTCGAGCTCAAGAAGAATTACGGCGACGAGCGTCGGACGGAGATAATCGAGAAGGCCTCCGAGTTCAGCATCGAGGACATGATTGCCGAAGAGGACGTGGTAATCACGATCACCCACAACGGGTTCATCAAGCGGTACCCGGTCAGCGGGTACAGGCGGCAGAGCCGCGGCGGCAAGGGAATCACCGCCCAGTCCACGCGCGAGGACGATTTTGTGGAACACATGTTCATCGCGTCTACCCACCAGTATATCCTCTTCTTCTCCGACAAAGGCCGTGCTTACTGGCTGAAGGTGCATGAAGTGCCTGAGGGCGGAAGGGTTTCCCGCGGAAGATCCATAGTCAACCTCATAGGCAAGATGCCTGACGAGGAAATAACCGCATTCCTCCCGGTGAAGGATTTCGAAGAGGACCTCTACGTTACGATGGTAACGAAGCGCGGTCATGTGAAGAAGGTCGCGCTGAACGAGTTCTCCAACCCGAGGAAGGTCGGCATAATAGCGATCGGCCTCGACAAAGGAGACAGGCTCATCGACGCGTGGCTCACAACCGGGAAGCAGGACATCATAATCGGCAGCAAGAACGGGCTTGCGCTCAGGTTCAACGAGAAGGATGTCCGCCCGATGGGACGCGGCGCGCGCGGCGTGAAAGGGATGAACCTGTCGAAAGGCGACGAGGTCATCGGCATGATCGTCGTCAGCAGGCCGGGTTCAAGCGTCCTCGTCGTTACCGACAAGGGTTTCGGAAAACGGAGCGAGATCGCGGAGTATTCGCTGCGGCGCCGGGGAGGGAAAGGCCTCATCACGGTGAAGACGGGAGACAAGAACGGAAAACTCCTCTCGGTCAAGGAGGTCATCGACAACGACGACATCATGATCGTGACGACGAAGGGCTTCCTCATCCGCCAGCACGTCAAGGACATCCGTCTCGCCGGCAGGAACACACAGGGAGTGCGGCTTATCCGCCTCCAGGGGAGCGACATGATCGCGGCGGTCGCGAGCGTCCTGGCGGAGGACGACGGCGAATCGAATGGAAGCGAGTCGAACGGCGAGCAGGGCGACTTGTTCGAGGAAGAATAAAACAGCCGGAAGCCGATAGCCCGCAGCGGCATCTATCGACATAGAAAGAAGAGAGAATCACGGAAGAGGCGGCGTGGTGACACGTCGCCTTCTTTTATGTCCCGTGA
>JAHECO010000011.1 GCA_024641705.1 Candidatus Kryptoniota bacterium | reverse complement strand
TCATCAGCCGGTCTCCTATGTACAGCTCCCCGGCTGTTATCTCTTCCAGTCCCGCTATCATCCTCAGAACCGTCGTCTTCCCGCAACCCGACGGTCCTACAAGAACCAGGAATTCCTTGTCTTCTACCGTCAGGTTGATATCGCGGGCGGCGCTGATGCCCCCCTCGTACGTCTTGTTCACGTTGACCAGTCTGACTCCCGACACTTTCAGCTCCTGTTCAAATATTCTTCGGACACTTGAGTCACTTCCCGCGGTTCACAAGGAGGACTCCCCATCCCGGCTTGATGACGACATGAAGCCTGTGGCCTTTTACTTTGACACTCCTCATGCTCAGGATATCCCTGAAGCCGGTTCCGCTCCCTGCGACCGGGACATCCAGGCTCCTATCCCTGTCAGAGAGGTTGAAGCCGACGATTGCGGTATGATTCCCGTATTTCCTCTCGAAGGCGAACACCAACTTCGCATTGTCGGCGACGAGCGTCTTGTATGTCCCGACACTAAGCGCCGGGTTGCTTTCCCGCTCGTGGATGAGCCTGCTGTAGAAATCGAAAAGATCTTTGTTGAACCTGTTCTTGTCGTCGGGGCGGGTCTTGCCCGGCAGAGGACTGCTCTTCTCGTCCTGGTATTTCATATCTGCCCACAACATCGGCTTTCGATCGTCGGGATCGGTGGCGCCCCACATGCCGGCCTCGTCGCCGTAATACACCATCGGCGCACCGACGTATGTCATCTGGAAAAGTACGATTAGTTTCTGGCGCTGGACTTCCGTGGCGTCCGGCTTACGGACGTCGTATCTGGGGTTGTTCCTCGGGCTGGCATCCCCGTTGTAAGAGCGGTCCGGGTTCACGATCATCGAGGCGAGACGGTCCGTGTCGTGGCTGTCGACAAGGTTCTGCAAGACGTAGTTCACGCTGTCGGGGTACATGTGCCTGATCACCGCCAGAGTGGAATCGAACTGTTTCGGGGTTATCGCCACTTTCTCGTCGATGAAGAACTTCATCACGGCCTTCGCGAATTCGTAATTCATTACGCCGTCGAACTGGTCTCCCTTCAGCCATGGCGACGCGTCCCCCCAGATCTCACCTATGATGAGAGCATTGGGATTGATAGCCTTGACGGCCTTGCGCCAGGCAATCCAGAACGGATGCGGCACTTCGTTGGGAACGTCGAGCCTCCATCCGTCGACGCCGTCCTTCGGATTCCCGTTCCCGTGAACGGGATCTTCGACCGGGTCCATCCATCGCTTCGTTATCGCCATTATATATTCATAAGGTCCGTGCACCAGACCCGTCACGGAGTCTTTCCTGAATATCGGCAGCGATTTGACTCCCCACCATGCGTCGTACTCGAACTTCGTCCCTTTTGCAGAATCGTTCCAGCTTCTTACCACGAACCAGTTTTTGTACGGCGACTTCTCCTGGTTTTTCTCGACATCTTTGAAAGCCCAGAAGTCGGTGCCGACGTGGTTGAACACACCGTCGATTATGACTTTCATTCCCATCGAGTGGGCTTTCCTGATCAGCCTGAGAAACTCCTTGTCGGCGGAAGTCCACTTCCAGGTGGACGGGTCGTCGGGTTTTTCTTCGGCCATTATCCTGAGGTCGCCCCTGGGATCGGGACCGAAGTTGTGATCGATGTGGGTGTACGTCGCCGTGTTATACTTGTGCAGCGAGGGGGATTCGAACAGCGGGTTAAAGTATATGGCGTTGATGCCAAGCTTTCGAAGGTAGGGGAGCTCATCCATCACTCCCTCAAGGTCGCCGCCGTATCTTCTGTCGAAGACGACATCGTAGAATTTATCCGAAACTTTCTTTTCCCACGGCTGCAGCTTGTACCAGTCGCTCGTCCAGGGTGAGATGCGCCAGGACGGGTTGGTGACCTGAGCGTCTTTTGCCGTCGGGTCGTTCTTCGGATCCCCGTTGCGGAAGCGCTCAGGGAAGATCTGATACCACACGGCTTTCATCGCCCAATCGGGCACATGCACCTGGGCGCTCGCCTGTCCCAGGAAGAAGGCGTATATAAAAATGACGGACAGTAATTTCATCGCATATTCCTCGGGTTAAACTCGGTTTTCATTCGGACCGCGGCACGGCATAGATCGCAAGTCATATATCCCGCGCGCCCGACTAAGATAACATCACCCCGCGTTTCCATCCACATCCTCCACTTTCATCACCAGAAGGGCGGCGACGATGAGAGACGCCCCGCCGAGGAGAAGGGCGTAGATCGCCTCATCCCCGAAGAGATGCTTCACGAAGAATCCGAGAATTGCCGCGGCAGTGATCTGCGGGATGACGATGAAGAAGTTGAATATCCCCATATAGACTCCCATCTTCTTCGCCGGAAGCGAGCCGGTAAGTATCGCGTACGGCATCGCCAGTATGGAAGCCCAGGCCAGGCCTATCCCCAACTCCGAAATCAGGAGGAGGTTCGGATCTTTGATGACGTAAAACGAGGCGAGGCCCAGCCCTCCGCAGACGAGGCTGATCGCGTGCACGGTTTTCCTGTTCGTCTTTCGCGCGATCCACACAAGCAGGAAAGCCATGACCGCGGCAAAGCCGTTGTAGACCGCCATCAGGACTCCGACCCAGTTTGCTCCCTCATTGTACAATGCCGAAGCAGTGTCGGTGGCGCCGTATATATGATGGGCAACCGCGGGAGTCGTGTATATCCACATCGCGAAGAGCGCAAACCAGGAAAAGAACTGCACGTAAGCCAGCTGTACCATGGTCTTCGGCATCCTGAAGAGATCGTTCATCACGACCACCAGCCCTCCGTTAACGCTGTTCCTCCCGGTAAGCGCGCCGGCGATAAGCTGGAGGATACCGAACGCCGCAATGCCGCCGAAGAAAACGCCGAGCCCGTAATCCATATAAATGAAGAGGTAGAAAACGACGAAGAGTACGCCGCCTATTGCAGTCCAGATCAGGCC
Source organism: Candidatus Kryptoniota bacterium (assembly GCA_024641705.1). GTDB lineage: Bacteria > Bacteroidota > Ignavibacteria > Kryptoniales > JAKASW01 > JAKASW01. The sequence continues at coordinate 96,129 of JAHECO010000011.1, read as the reverse complement.
GTGTTTCACAAATTTCGAGGAAGCGACCGGTTCGCGTTCCTGGTGTTCCGCAGCCGCGCTCCCCTCTTCCCCGAACGCCGCCAGCTCATCCGGCGGATATTCCTTCGAGCTCAGTACAGTCCAGAGAACGGCGAGGAAGAAGACCGCACCGCCGATATAGAAGGATAACTTGACCGATTCCGGAATCATCCCTACCGGCGCAGTGTTGCCCACGCCGAACCAGTTGGTCAGGATATACGGAAGCGCCGAGGCTACGACCGCGCCCACGCCGATGAAGAAGCTCTGCATCGCGAAGCCGATGGTTCTCTGCTCTGACGGAAGCATGTCGCCGACGAACGCCCTGAAGGGCTCCATCGAAATGTTGATCGAGGTATCCATGATCCAAAGCATCCCGGCAGCCACCCAGAGCACCGGAGAGTTGGGCATTATGAAGAGTGCAATCGAGGCGAGTATCGCGCCGGAGAGAAAGTACGGCCGCCGCCTTCCGAGTCTCCCCCAGGTCTTGTCACTCATGTGCCCTATTATCGGCTGGACGACGAGGCCCGTGACGGGCGCCGCGATCCATAGGATAGGTATCGCATCTACCCTGGCGCCGAGCGTCTCGAATATCCTGCTGACGTTCGCGTTCTGCAGTGCGAACCCGAACTGGATGCCGAGGAACCCGAAACTCATGTTCCAAATCTGCCAGAAACTCAGACGGGGCTTTTTCATCAGTAAGTTTTCCTTGGTTTAAAATCAAAAGTCAAAACTCAGAGGTCAAAACTACAACTCAAAATTCAAAAGTAACCAGGTCCAAGTTTTGACCTTTGAGATTCATTTTTGACATTTGCCTTTTGACCTTTGACTTGCTTCACCCTTTCACGCTTCCAAGTGTAAGGCCAGAGATCAGCCATCGGCTCAGGAACAGGAAGAGCGCCACTGCCGGGATGCTGACGATGAGCGAACCGGCGGCGTAGAGCCCCCACTGAGTCGACATGCTGGCCTCAAATTGTTTCAGACCGAGGGGGAGCGTGAATAGGCTCGTGTCCTGGAGAACCTGCGCGGCGACGACGTATTCCGCCCATGCCGTCATGAACGAGAAGAGCGCCGTTATCACGAGTGCCGGCGCCGCCAGCGGCAGGACGATCCTGCGGAATGCTCCCCACCGAGTCGAACCGTCGATTCGGGCCGATTCCTCAAGACTGAACGGTATCGTATCGTAGTATCCCTTCATCTGCCACACGCAGAACGGGAGGGCCGTCGAAGTATATATAATGATTATACCGAAATAACTGTTTATGAGATGGAGCTTCAGGAGCATTATGTACATCGGGAGAAGGAGCATCGTCGGGGGAAACATCTGCGTAACGAGGAGCCCTACCATCGCACTCTTCTTCCCGTAGAAATTGAAGCGGCTGAAAGCATAGCCCGCCGTGGATGCGAGTGCAACCCCGGTTATGGTAACCGCCGCGGCGATAAGCGACGAGTTCCAGAACCAGAGAAGGAACGGCGTCTGCGTGAACAATGTCCTGTATGCGTCGAACGTCGCACCCTCGGGGATTATCTTGAGCGAAGTCGAGAGGAGCCTGTCTGCCGGACGGAGCGATATGCTTAACACATTGACGATAGGATAGAGAACCGCAAGCGTGAAGCCGATCAGGAGGAAGTAGAGCACTAAATTGAGAATTCTCAATTTTGAATTTCGAATTTTAAATTTAGAATTCATTTCGCTGCTCTTGTCATCGTTTAATGACACGATGGAATTTCTTGCTGAAGCATCTTGAGGAATCGGATCATAACCTGCATTCGGGCACCTTTCCCGCAATTAGGAATTCATAATTGAGAATTCAACATTCTTTTCAATAAACCGCTTCCGACGCCCTCGTCCGCTTCAGGAAGACCAGACTGAAGGTCAGCAGGATGGCGAATATCACCATCGACAGCGCAGCGGCATAGCCATACCGGTAGAGATTGAACGCGGCCTTGTAAACGTACGACACCAGGATATGTGTCTGGTCGGAGGGTTCGCCGCCGTTCGACACAAGCCATATGATGTTCACGTTGTTGAAAGTCCAGATGATGCCGAGCGTGATGGCCGGGATCATGACAGGCTTGAGAAGCGGCACCGTGACCGACCAGAACTTCTGCCAGGCTGAAGCACCGTCGATGTCCGCCGCTTCATAGAGCTCCTGCGGGATGCTCTGCAGGCCGCCGAGAGCGATCGTCATCATGAAAGGAAAACCCAGCCAAACGTTCGTGATGATACAGGCGCTGAAGGCCTCGAGCGGTTTGCCGAGCCATTCGACCGGCGACATGCCGAGGAAGTGCGCGATGAAAAGGTTGATCGCACCGTATTCATAATTGAACATGCTCCGCCAGGTGAGAGCGACGATGACCTGCGGGATCGCCCACGGGAGTATAAGCAACGTGCGGATGGCGGCCTTCCCGAAGAGACGCTTATTAAGGATGAGAGCGAGCGAGACTCCGATCGTCACGTGGAAAAAGATATTCACGAAAGTCCAGACGATCGTCTTGAAGAAGACGGTGTAGAAGATCTTCCCGCTGAACACCTGTGCATACTGCCTGCACCCGATGATGTGCCAGTCCTTGAAATGCCTCAGGCTCATGTTTGAGAAAGACAGCACGACGTTGTAGAAGAAGGGGTATACGACGACACCGAACATCACCACCGCCGCCGGAATCATGAGTAGGTAGGCGAACATGTTCGGAGAGAGTTTCTCGGAATCCCAGAAACTCATCGATGGATTGCTCGTCCCGACCGGATTGGCTGTCGAGTCTCTCAAACGCACCTCACCCTAAGAGGCTGTCCAGAAAGTCTTGTCTGTCATGCTGAACGAAGTGAAGCATCCATTTTTCAGAACGAATAAGTGGATTCTTCAGTCGCTCCGCTCCTTCAGAATGACATTTTCCTTGTTTTGGGACAACCTCAGCGACCGATACTACCCCACCTTTGACTTTTGCCTTTTGACTTTTGACCTTCTTCACTCGTTCATCTCCTTTATCTTCTCGATCGCACTTTTCTGCATCTGTTTCGCGGCCTGTTCCGAGGATTCGGTCCCGCCGAGTACCGCTTGGTAGCTCGGTCTCATCGCATCCCAGACCGCCCTCAGTTCCGGGATGATCGGCATCGGCCTGCCGACTTCCATCTGGTACTCCGACTGCTCCACGATGGGATTGTCGCGGACAGCCGGATCGTCGTACAGTTTAATCCTCGTCGGGATGGTATCGAAGTGGCTGGTGAACTCGAGTTGGACCTCCGGGCTCAGAAGAAACTTGACAAGCTTGATCACTTCGGGGATTTTCCATTCCGGCACGGATGCGTTGACCAGGTAGCCGAGCGGCGATACCATCGGTGCCGGCCAGCGGCCCGTTTCCGTGATATACGGTATTCTCGTAACGCCGAAATTGATACCCGCTTTCTTGTAATCCCCGAACGACCAGGGACCGTTGATAATCATAGCGGCCTTCCCTTCCTTGAAAAGGGCGTCGGCGGTCTCGTAATCGCACGATTTCGGTATAATCCTGTATCTGTCCCGCAAGGCCTTCATGAACTTGAGGGCCGATACCATCGCGGGAGTATCCAGTGTCGGGTTGCCTAGAGAATCCATCACCCAACCGCCGTATCCGGTCAGGAAAGGAATGAAGAAGTAAGGCTCGGTGTAATTCCAGACAAGACCATAATAGTTGGGCGCGCGCGTGAACTTCTCTCCGAAAGCTATCAGCTGATCCATCGTCTTCGGAGGAGTGGGGAGCAATGCTTTGTTGTAAAGGAGCATCAAATGATTGCCGATCCTGTCGGCTATCTGATAGAGGTGCCCGTGGCTGTAAACCAGCGCCTTGGGATTGAATTGAGACAGGTACTCCTTGCTGAAGAGCATGTCGAGCGGGAGGATGATCTGCATTACCTGGAAAGGTCCCACGTCGTCGGACGGTCCGAAGACGATGTCGGGTCCGGCTCCTCCGATCGCGGCAATCTGAAATCCCGAACGAAGCTCCTCGGTCTCCTTGTAAAGCGCCGTAATCTTGAGGCCGGGGTTTGCCTCCATATATTTGTCAAGCACCTGCTTGAGCACCACTCTTTCATCCGGCCGCATCTGGTGCCATATCACGATCTGGTGCGGATCGTCGAGCGTACTCTTCGCACACGAGGAGAGAAAAAGGGAGAAAAGCAGAAGAAGAAAAGGAAACCGGAGACGGGAGGCGGAAGTCCGGAAACAGGAAAAAAGAATCATGACTGCAGCCAATACCGACTTCCGGTCGCCTGTCTCCGGCCTCCGGTCTCCGTTATATCTCATGGTACAGGCGGCTTCTTATTTTCCTGAAAGTACTTGATCCATCCCTCCCTCGGGTAAAGGGCCGGTACCGCGAGAATTCTCCCGCCGAAACCTATCAGCCGGTAAGTCAGCATCTGGAACGGTGTGACCTTGAGGGCGAGAACATTCGATCTGAACAGCCTGACGTTTTCCTTTTCGGCGAGGCCCGCGATATAGCGCGAGAGAGCCTCCTGCCTCTCCTTCGCGAGGAGCCTCTGCCTCGCAACCTCGATGCTGTTCTTTATAACCGCACCGCTGACAGACGATTTCTCGTCGACAAGCCGGTAGATATAGAACTTTCCACCTTCCTGTATGGGGCCGTAGAGATCGCCTTTCTTCAATTGAGAGAGCACTGCCCCGATCTCACCTAGGTTGTAGGCGTCGACCCAGCGTGCCGTCGTATCGTCGGGGGCGACGCGCACGTCTTTTTCGGCGCTGAGTCTGGAGTACATTTCGACGGCTTCGTTGAGATTACCGGCATCATATGTCTTCACTCGCAACCTAACGCCTTTCAGTACTTCGTCCTGATGAACGGAAAAATAACTCTCTACTTCCGCCGGGGTCACTTTAACCGTGTCGGTTATTGCATTCGCCATGCGATACGCCCGATACGCATCGAGCACCATCTCCACATTATGCTCGACTTCCCAGGAGTGTTGCAGTCCCAGCTCCTTTGCGCGGCGCACCAGAAAATAGTTTTGCGACATGAACCTGAGTGAGCCGTTGAGAGCGAACGCTATGCCGGACAGGGTCGTGTCTTCCGAAGCGAACATGGCCGTCGGGATCTCGCGGAAGACTTCTTCAAGAGAGATCGACCCGCCATTGAACATCAGCAGCGGCTCGCTCAGCTCGGAAGCGAACTGTTCCCCTAGGCTGACCAGACCGGCTGGGTATAATCTGTGGTATGGGTCGTACGCCTGCGGCGATTCCTTCTCGAATATCTTCTGGATCGCATAGACGAGCGGTTTGAAAATCCTGGAATTGACGCTGACACGAATGCCCTTCATGACCGATTCGACGTACGCGTTCCCCACCTCCGTCCGCTTCCTGCTTACGAGGATTTCCCTGATCTTGCTCAACCTGGATTGAGTATCGCCAGAGGTGAACTTTCGGTTCAGTTCCCGCGACAGGACTCTAAAAATCACCAGCCCATCGACGGTGACGGTCGGTTTGGAAATAAGCCCCTCTTTGCGGCCAAAAAACGCGTTTTCGATAGCCTCTGTGGACTCTCCATATGGGATATCGAGCGTGTCGTGGCTGACCCCGAGGCTATCGGCAAGCTGATATATGTCGTGACCGGATCTCCCCGTGACGAGCGAATAGAAAGTCCTTGCTTCAGGACTCTCCGCATTGAAGTAGAAAGCGTCCACCACATACTTGTAAGCGGCAATGCTGAATCCGTGGAGGACCTCGTCTTCCGTCACTTTGGCATTCGGGACCACCTCTTTCCTGAAGAGTGCGTCGCGGAGAAAGATATCCTCCATCTGTTTCCTGAGTATATCTTCTGAAGAAGTGTAAGGAAGGTCCGACGCCGCTGCAGCTTCCGCGAGAAGCTTCTCCGCCACCATCGAATAGAGGAACTCCCGCTTCGTCTTCTCCAGCATCGTTGGATCGTCCTTGCCGGGATAAAGAGACATTTCAAATCTCGTCAGGAAATCCCCGCTTGTGATTGGAACGCCGTCGATGAGGGCGAGCGTGTCAGGGCGATCGGTACTCTCGGCTCTTACGTTCTTCTGTGCGATACCGGCTGAAGGAAGAAAGAAGAGGAAGAGAAGAAACGCGAACAGCAAGGCGGGCAACTGACCGCGCCATTCAGTCACGACCGTTCGCGACAACCCCCGGTTAACTCGATGGTCCTCCACCCGGGAGCCGCAAATTTCGTCCCCTTCATCGTACCGCACTGGTGAGGTCACTTCAGCATCAGCATTTTGTTCACCTTAGTGAATGCGCCGGCAGTCAGCCTGTAAAAATAGACCCCCGAGGCAAGCGCACTCCCGTCGAACACGACTTCGTGTACTCCTGCTGCCTGCTCGGAACTGACAAGGGTTCTCACCAGCTGACCGAGCGTGTTGTAGACTTCCAGAGTGACCTGGCTCCTCGCCGGCAAGGCGTATCTTATGATCGTGCTGGGATTAAACGGATTGGGATAATTTTGTGACAGCGAGTAGTGTGTCGGCAGCGCGGCAATGTCGCCGGACTTCACACCGGTTATCGTCGGGAACGACATCGTTATTGTGGAATCGCTCAGTATGTAGATCGCGGAGCCGTAAGCGGGAAGATTCACGGTGAAATTCAGCAGACCACCGGAGAATGTCACGGAATCGGATACCCCGTTATATACGTCGTTCATGTAGTAGACCTTGCCGTCAACCTCACCCGATGCGAAGTCGAGATTCTCAGAACTTCCCGAAGCTGCGAGTGTGACCGTCACGCTCGCCGCCGACCCGCTGAAGTTCTCGAGGACAATTCCATTCTGATCGGGATACGGCCGGGTGTAACCGTAGACCCATGCGTTCCCGGTTGACAGCCGGTTAAACAATTGAGTCGAGAATGCCGGGAAGGTGCCGCGGATCCAGGCGAGCTTCTCGTAGTGCGGCATCAGAAGAGTCTTTCCACTGTTGTTCCAGTCGATGATTCCCCTGCGCCGCTGATCCAGGTTGGAGAGACCGTACCCCCATCCGACTTCCTGGCCCGAATAAATCATCGGGATCCCGGGCACGGTAAAGGTCACGGTCGCCATCGGCATCGTCTTCTGATATGACCCGTAAATATACGCGATGCGGTCCTCATCCTGATTTTCCATACCGCGCATGAACAACGCGTTCGGACCCGGGACGAATCCCATCGTGTTTCCACCGTTGGGACCATAGTTTGTAACATTCGAATTCAGTGTCGAAATACTCGAGGAACTTGAGAAGCTGAATGCCTGCACGGCATTATGCAGGAAGTTCCAGTCGTACGCGGCATCGAGCCCGCCGCCGTCGTCCGCGTAGTTCACTTCGCTGCCGACCCCCGTCCCCGCGGTCTCACCCAGGAGAAATATGCTCGGATCGACATGTTTAAGCATGGTCCTGGTCGGGATTCCCATCTCGTCTTCACCGCCGTTGCCGTTATCAGCGCGGTCGTGCGGCCCCCAGTACACATCGAACCGGAATCCGTCGACGCCCATGTTCTCTACCCACCACTTGTAAACGCCGTCCATGTAGGCCCTCGCATCGACATCGGACCAATTATAGTTCAGCAACTGATCGCTGAAAGCACCGTAGTATACAAAACCGTCGGTAGTAATCGACTCGGAGAGATTGGGGTGGTAGTTCGGATTGCCAATCAGGTTATGCTGGTAGAAATCCCAGTAGAAGGAATTCGTCCCGAACAGCCGGGCATCGTTCACAAACGGGTGATTGAAACTCGTGTGGTTCGGCGTGACGTCGAGGATGACCTTTATTCCGAGCTGGTGCGCACGGTCTACAAAATTCTTAAAATCCGCGTTGGTTCCGTACTGGGGTGCAACGGTGTAGAAGTCCACGATGTTATAGCCCGGTCCCGGACCATTGTCGATCGTCTGATTGTTCTTCATGACGGGCATCACCCAGATTATATTGAATCCCATCTGCGCAATGTAGTCGAGTTTCTGGGTAGCCGCATTGATAGTCTGCTGCGGCGTGAAGGAGTTGAAGAAGAGCTCGTATATGCGTCCGTCCTTGACCCACTCCGGATTTGAAGCATAGGTCGGGAAACTGACGCTGTCATTTTGATAGACTGTGAAATATGAGTTCGTCGTGTCACTGTTTCCGTCCGGGTCCTTGGCGACGAGGGAAAAGTAGTATTCGCCCGGAACAGAAGGTGTTGCAATGGTTACAGAGGATGATGTCGCGCCGCTGACGCCGCTGACGGAAGACGGGTTGCCCGGCTCGACTCCCCAGACGAAGTTCAACGCAGCGGTCTGGCCTGAATCGGGATCCGTGCTGTTCGCCGCCGAAAGCTTGACAGAGCCGCTGCTGGAAGTAAAACTTATTTCGGCATCGGGAGCGTGGTTGACGAAGTATGTCATGGTGAACGGTGAGGATACTATCGTCGACCCCGTGCTGTCCACGGCCTGCGCGACGAAGCTATTCGCGCCTTCAACGTAGGACGCGGAGACCTGGAACTGTCCGTCGGTTGCCGACACGTCGATAGTGTCCTTGCCGTTCCTGACAATCCGTACATTGTGAATCGACGTGTCCTCGACGGTGCCGTCGAGCATTATTGAGGGCTTCCTCGTTATGTACCCCCCGCGGTTCAATATCTGAATTGCACCTGCCTGTACGATGAACGAGGTCGAATCCGATACCTGATTCCCGGCCAGGTTCCTGACGGTCAGTTTCAACTGGCGAGTTCCGTTCTGGAGAGGATCGGGCCATTGGTACGAAAGGATCTTATTGGTGCTGTCGTATGCCGAGCCGGGGACATGGATCGTCGTCGTGTCTATCGTCAACACAAAGGAGGACGTGTCTACACCGCTTGCGAGAGACGGGTAGATACAGGCAGTCAGGAGAGGATGCTGCGTATTAACGATGCCCGATTTGGAATTCGGCAGGAAATGGTAAACCGTCGGGCTTCCTGTGAACAGGACCGAATTGTTGTTATCATTGAAGTTCTGGATGGGATTGAGTGGATCCGGCAGCCATCCTGTCGAGGAGCCGTTTTCGTTGAACTTGTATTGGTAGCCACCCGGAACTCCTCCGCCCACCTGGCCTCCAACGCGGAGCCTGATCGTCTTGTACCAAATTCCCGTTGCCGGATCTTTCATCATGGCGGACGGTGCTCCTGATGAGATTACGCCGCCAGAGTTCGGTCCCCAGCCGTTAAACTCACCGGGCACATATACCACAGAAGGGCTTCCCTGGGGCTTGTAGTAGAATGTGACATCGACACTGTCGGGAACTTGGGCAAACACAACGGCAGATGTCAGAAAGAATAACGCCGCTATCACAGTCTTCATTTTCCAAAGCTCCTTCCGTATGTCACGCGTCTTTGTCATTCATCGCATTCGATCCAAAAGTAAGCAACGACAACTCTGCGAGAAACACAATATGTTTTGAGGACGTAAACAGAAACGGTGCGGGGCATATGCGAAGCACCCCGCACCGCGCCTTAGGGAGATAGCATCAACTCTCAAGCATTCCCGCCCTGCACACGAAAACGCGGGAAACATGAATCCGGCATAGTGTCACTTTATGGGAAACATCTTGTTTGCCCCCCCGGAAAAAACCATCCGTCCCGGCGACACTCACCGCCGGGATGGATGAACCAGATGGAGGAATAGTGTGCTACTTCAACAACATCATTTTCTTGACGGACGAGAAATTACCGGCCTGCAAACGATAGAAGTAAACACCGCTTGCGTACCTGCCGGCATCGAACGTCGCCACGTAGTTTCCGGCCTTCTGCATTCCGGAGTACAGCGTCGCAACTTCCTGTCCGAGCACGTTGTAAACCCTCAGCGTGACGAAGCTATTCCTCGGTACGGAGTAGCTTATCTGCGTGGTCGGGTTGAACGGGTTCGGGTAGTTCTGCGCCATGGCAAATTTTGCCGGGACACCGTTGGGAATTTGTTTTATTCCCGTTGTTCCCGGATTATTTGGATCCATGTCGCCGAAATGGTTGTAAACGCTCTGGTGTGTCCCGGAAAGGACGAAGGAATGGTTGACACCGGTTACCGACTCATTGTCGATGAGGCTTCCATTGCTCTTCACCCCACCGATGGTGAGAGTGTCATATCCATTGAAGACCCCGCCGTACTTGTATTCCACGTATGAAGACACACCGGGACTGAAGACCAGGGTGAGGCTCCACTTGTTATCTCCGGCCAGGCTATCGCCGTGGGTACCGTCGTCGTACAACCTGTGGAGTTGGGCAGTGGTGTCGATTACGCCGCTCGTATCTCCTTTAGAAGTATCTGCAAGAGGCCATCCTGAGGGGGGCCAGTTCAGAGGTCTGACGCTGCCGGTGATCCAAACACTCTTCACACCGGTAATCGCGCTGTAGTTGATGCCGTCATACGCATTGTTCATGTCGACGTGGAATTTGACCGTGTCGGCCGTGAGGCTAGGTTTGGTGACATTCAGGTCCGGAGTCCACAGGACTGTGGTGTCCGCTGCCGGAAAAGCGATCGTGTGGTTGGAGCCGCTCTCCCAGCCTCCGTTGCTGAACGGATCCTGGCCGGCACCGAAGAGCTTGAAGTCGACTTCGGTCCCTACCACGCCCGTGAATTGGAGCGTCGTTTCGAAAATCGCGGGATTATCGAAGGTCGGCGACATCGTCTCACCGGCTGCATAACCCCAATTCAACGGCGGGGTGCCGCCCACGACATAAACCGAATCAACGGCGCTGTTGAATCCCTGAGCCAGCAGCTTGGTCATATCTACCTGGAACGTGATGTTCACGGTAGCCACGACTCCCGGCAACTGGTTGTTGAAGTAAGTCAGAGGGACCGACTGCGTGGCAGCACTCGTTATGGCGTAAGTGTGATTGTCCACGCTTTCCCAAGTGGCCGTACCGGCGTGGTAGGTCACATATTTGTACTGGATCGTCTTGCTCACTGCAGTATCGGGGAAGACCACATCCAGTGTGTAGATAGAGTCATTGGAGGCGGATGCCGCCAATAAGAACTTGGCGTAGTTCCAATTGACGCTATCTCCGGCCATCATCTGGAAGTCGCCGCGTACCACGACGCTATCCGTGGCCGGATTAAAAGCACCGGTCTGCATTAACGCCCCCATGTGCACTTGGAAAGTGACAGTCTCCGTCGCCTGAGTCGGGCTGCTCGCCGCCAGAGTCGCCAGAAATGCCACGACCGCTAAAGCTGTTAAACGCTTTAACATGTTCTTACTCCTTTTTTTGTGGTGAATAGTTCCATGATGCAAATTGCCGTTTTTGATTCAAGCGCAGCCGAAGAAGCGGAACGTCGCAGCGTACCTCGTGTTGAACCCCCGGACCGAGCCGCTCCTGCGGAGTGTTTCGATGAGTATGTAACAATTTCTCTTTCAGACATAGATCAGAATCCCAGTGTCAAACCGAACTTTTGAATGTTCTTAAGAAGTCCGTAGTTCTGATAAGCATAGTCCAATTTCACATTGAACCGAACTGATATATCGTAACTCAATCCAATCCCGAGCGTCAGCCCTTCCTGGTTGTCGGGAACGAACAGGGACTTATAACCCACTCTGGCAGATACCATGTTATTCCAACAGTACTCTGCGCCGAAATTCATGGACTGAACGTTGTCGCTTGGGTGTATCGCATCCACCGCGAGAGTGACCCTGTTCTGTGCCGAGTTGACGACATCCATCGCCAGGCCCACTCTGAAAATCAGCGGCAGCGGGTAGGCGGTGGTGTAGTACTCGGCCGGGATTTGCGAGTTGGCACCGACTACGGATTGGTCGGGACTGACGGTTATCAGGAGATCCTGCCCCGTCAACTTCATGTCCGTCCCGAAGTTGGCTATCTCCATTCCGATTTTCATGTCGTTGAACGGCGTGATATAGAGGAGCCCTGCGTCCATCGCAAACCCTGTAGCGGACTCTCTCCATATCTGCTGGATGATCATCTTCGCCGTGCCTCCGATCGAGAATCTGTCCGTGAGGTTCCGAGAGTAGCTGAGGCCGATCTCCCAGTCGTTCGCGTTCCAGGTCTCGCCCGTGCCGTCAGGCTGGGCCACGGTCGTCACCTCTGAACTCCCGTAGGCCAGATTCGTGACGCTCATGCCTATCGCGTTGTTTTCATCCAAGGTGACGACGGCAACGAAAAAGTTATAGGATGTCCCCACCAGATAATTCGTGTGCTCGAAAAGCGTAGCTGTACGGCCGTCGCGGGAGATGCCGCCGGGATTCCAGTAGAGGGCGGTAGGGTCGTTTGCCACCGCGGTGAACGCCCCTCCCATGGAGACTGCCCGCGGTCCCGCCCCGATCCCCAGGAACGGTGCAGCTGTGGTACCGACCTTGTTTTGGGCAAGCAGTTGGCTCGCAGCCAAGAGAACTAGAAGTACAGGGAAAAGATTCTTCATGCGTAGCCTCGCTTACTTAATAATCGCCAGTTTGCCGTATTTCTGCCCTACACCCGGAGCATCGACCAGGAAGAAATAAACTCCATACGCGACTTCCAGGTTGCTGCTCGTTCGCAAATCCCACTGGATAGTCCCGTCATCGATGCTCTGGCCCGCGGGCATCTGAAGCTTCCTCACAAGCTCACCTCGTACGGTGAAGATGTAGACGGTCGAATTCTTGGGCAGATGGATGAAGCTGATAATGCGCTCGCCTCTTCCGCTCGTGATCGTCGGGGGCAGAGGCGGTTCCTGCGAGGTTGCCGCGACATAAGGATTCGGTACTGCTCTTATTTTGTCCAGCGAACTGGCCGCAAGTTTCTCGTCCACTATGGCAGCTTTTGTGGTTATCTCGAACTGATCGGTGCTCATGAACGGCTTCTTCGTCAACAGCCTGAGCGTATCTCCGGCCGTCGGGAGATGATTCGTCGTGTCGGTGCCGTTCATCGAAAGCAGCCAAGTATAATAGACCGAATCCTGACCTGCCGAACCCTTCCACCTCTCGAAAAGGAACACCCTGTCCAGCGGCGCCAGCACTCCGCAGTGTTGGCCGTATGTCGTACAGTTGGGCTCCTGGAAACCGTAGGGAACGAGTTTGCCGGTATAGGGATCGTATATCCTGAAATTCGAGTGTCTCTTCGGCAAGGTGACCTGCCTGATGAAAGCGCCGGTCTGAGGATTGATTTGCGTCAGGGTAATTTCCGTCGACGTATCTGCCGGGGTGGAAACCGAGTCAAAGACGAAGACATAATCTCTCGGATAGGCGACCCCAATCTCCTTGATCCCCGAAATCTTCATCGGCGCAAAGTTGAATGTAAGGTTAGGAAGCGACGGGGTTGTGTTCCAGCCGGAGGCACCTGAGTTATATGTAACGTTCCAGTCGTTGTTTACATTCAAATACATCCCGTCGAACAGGTACTTGTCTTTGTCCCCGACGTCCTGGGAAGAACTCAGAGGTACCTTCGCCGCCCCTCCTGACGCGGAAAACGCCAAGGTATCGGGCGAGGTAGAGTCGGAGTAATCAATGACGTAATATCCGTCCGTAATCTTGACCACTCCGTTCAGCGAGTCCGAAAAGCCCACTCTGAAAGTCTTGTTGGGAACGAGTTTCGGATTAACGACCGAAAGAAAGACCTGACCCGTTCCTTGCACATTACCGACGGGGGACAGCAGATTGGGGACATCCGGGCCGACATAACCGGCAGTGGGCGCTTGCGGGATGACCGACACAGTGTTGACATCGTTTCTGATTGTCCCGTTGGACGTGACACTTATGTATTTGGGGTCTTCTGCCGGGTAAGTGTCTGCCTGTTCGTCTCCGGTCGTGTAAGCAGTCACCGCATAGTAATATCTTTGACCGTTCTGAAGGCCCGTATCGGAAAAGGTATGAACGAGACCGCCGTCGTCCCCGGGTAGCTGAGCAATATCCTGGGACGGGGGAAGGAAATAGCCCCGTACTCCGTCGTTGAGGTCGAAGGTTGCCAGCGCAGCGCCTCCCGCTTCCGTGAAACCGGGATCCGTAGAGCGATATATCTTATACCCTTCGAAGGAAGCCGCCGATTCGGCCACGTTGTCCCACGTAAGCGTCACTTTCTTGTCGCCGGGCACAACCGTCACATGTGGCTTCGGCGGAGGCATGACGAAGTCGTAATTCTTGTCGTAAATTCTCTGGACGATCTGTTTGTTCCTGAATATCATGCTCGAGTCTGCGCCGTAGACAAGCGCCAGTGAAAAGCGCTCGGTCTGGTTCGGCAGCAGAGGGAAATATCCAGACGCATAGATGAAGTCGCCGTCCTGCGGCAGCGCCGGGATAACATCGAAGTAACCCGGAACCATCCTGCTCCAGAGCGTTTCGCTGTTGTTCATCGGCGGCGATGCCGTTTGATTGAAGAAGTTGAAACTTGTCAGTCCGATCTGATCCGACTCGTTCACGTCCGTCTTGTCGAAATGAGGCTCGCCTTCGGTCGGCATGTTGTCGCCTTCTCCCAGGTCATGAGTATTGGGAACACCGTCGGCTCCGATATCATCTCTGCTCGCGTCCCAGTTGCCGTTTTCGTCTCCGGACCAATGGGATTTCACCACTCCGGGGTACTTCCCCGTTGTCGGATCCCTCGGCTGGGTATAATCGGGTACCCAACCCGTGACGATGGACCCCGGCCCGCTGTCGCGGCTCTCATCGATCATTGTATTGTTCAGCCCTGCACCAGTGAAGTAGTTTCTGTAGTAGAGGGGTCTCAAATCGGTCTTGTAGATCTGCCCCTGCGTCGTCATGAAAACTCGCTTGTAATGTATGCTGTAGTTCTCGTCTATCAGACCGTTTAGGTTATCATCCAAACCGTTGTTGGAAATCTCCGTGAGCGTATCGCCGCTGTAGATCTTGTATGGCACGCCGAGAGAGTATACCGTCACCGTGTCCGCATCACTCTTCAGAAGCGTGTCGAGCAGAATTACCGTCCTTTCATAATTCGTCGGGTTGATCGTGACGATCTCATCGCTCGGCCAATTGGCGTTCGATCCGGGATTGTTGCGGGACAGGATCCTCGTCACCACATATGAATTTGTCGAAGAGCTGAACGTGAAATCCGGCTGGTTAAACTGCGGGTTGTTGGGATCGACCGCATCGTTGTCGTTATCGATTCCGTCATAAGGATCTCCGGGACTTTCCAGGTAAGCATAACCGACATAACCGATATTCCTTCTGACTCCTTGCAGCACACGACTGAGCGGTATCCACAACGGGTCACTGGTTCTATCGTCGGAATCCCAGGTATATGTCAGATTGTTGTTCACGTCGAAGAAACCGAGGTCGTCCTGGCAGTCGACGTAGTTCTGGCCGACATCACCGACGCAGCCTCCGACAACCTCGCCGAATACTGTCTTCTTGTAGACGGTGGTGCCGATGTTCGTTATGTCGTAAAGCCAGAAAAGCACGTCCTGTGCCTGCACCTGCGACCACTGCAATCCCCTGACTCTCACGACAATCCCTATACCGTTCCGGGTGGTGTCGGTCGAATCGGGGTGGAACTTGTAATTGGTCCGCTGCTGAACGCTGTTGTCCTGTGCATCATCCATGACCCAATACGATTCCTGATCGGCACTGAAGACTCCCTTACCGAAGTATCCGTTCCACTCCGCATGACCGTTGGTATCCACCCAATCCGGGTGGTCCGGCCAGAAAGACGGCCAAGACGTCGGGATATTGCTCAAGGCGACGGTATCCTGATTGGGGTTGACGTACCCGGGCTCGGGCTCGAATCCCTGGAAATGGCCGTCCGCAGGATCGGTTTTTGCCGACTGACCGGTTCTTGGGCCGGGTGAGATCGTCACCGAGTGTACCGTCCCGTATATTGTATTGCCGCCCTTATCGACCCCGATGGGATATGTCCCGGGAAGCTCGACTCCCACCAGCGGCGTCACATCGCCGATATAACTGTCCTGCGTCATTGGATAAGGCCAGGCGCCGCGGATGTCATTCGGATCCGTTCCGGATATTTGCCCGTTGTTCCTGAACGTGATCGCTACACGGTTGCCGTCGTGAATTCCGAAACGTACGTATAGAGCGTTGCCTCTGTGTGTCTTCGCATATGGAATCAGGTTGTCCTGCTGTGCGAAGACCGGGCACCCGCCGGCGGCAAGCAAGAGGATTATGATGATAGCCTTGCGCATGTGTCTGCCTTTGCTTTAGAAAGAGTATGTAATTCCAAGTTGGATCCTGCGAGGCGGAGCATAGTAGTTCGCTCGCGTGTAGTAATCCTGTACTGTCGCGATACGCTGAGATGGATTGCTGTCAATCAGATGCTCCTCGGTCAAGGACCAGTCGGGCTGGCCGCCGTCAGGGAAGACATCGACGGCATTCTTGGTGTCGAGGATATTGTCGATCCTTGCAAACACGGTGAACGTAGTGCCGCCGAACTTGAAATCCTTGTAGATACGAGCGCTCAAGTCATAAGTAGCGGGCTTCAATCCCGAGTTATACAGCAGCTCTCCAAGGTTTGCCGTCGACGTGAGAGTAGGCGTATACGGGGTCCCGCTGCTGAACTGGAAAATCAGGCTGCCACCCCAGTTGCTCGGGCTGGCGTAATTCAAAGTCGCGTTGACCGCATGCCGCTGGTCCCAGTCAAGAGGTATCAGCTGTGTTTCGGGCAGCGTGCCTCCCTTTCTAAGATTGTATGCCGCCTGCGGATCCGAAGCATCGCCCTTGGCTATCTGGAACGTGTAGTCCACCGTAGCCGAAACGCCTCCCTCAAACCGTTTGTCGATCGATAGCACTATTCCCCGTATGTAGGCGAAATCGGTGTTGACGTATTCGCTGTAAATATCCGAGCCGCCATAGACGTATTGGATTTCATTAAGGGTTCCTGCAAGATTTCTTATGTCGCTGAAGTATGCAGTTACATCCAATGCTATATCGTCGGTCAGCTGCTGCTGCAAACCCAATTCTCCCTTCGTAGTCTCCTCCGGTTTAAGATCAGGATTGCCAATCACACCCAGGTAAGTGCTCCCGCCGGTAACATTCAGCTTGTACCCCGCGTTCTCGTAAAGCCGGTCGAAGGACGGCATCTGGAAAAAGAGACCGTAAGAAAAGTGGACAATCCCCCTGTCGGTTATCGGGAAAGCGACTCCGAGCCTCGGGCTAATCTGCCATTTGTTCGTAGCAGTCCTGTACCAGTACTTCATCCTGGCGGCGACAGCCTGACTGGTCTGATTGGCCGGTGTCGTCGTAACACCGTTAATCACGCTGCCAATTGGAGCGACGACGCTGTTCTGATTCTTGGGCTTAAGCGGAAGATAAACATTAGGATCCGCCGGATCGGACAGCGTTTGCCCGTCGGGATGGAACCAGTCGACACGCACACCCAGATTGACGATCAAAGACTTGAATTCCATTTTGTCCTGAAGGTATGCCGAGAACAACTGCGGCTTATGGAGGTACTTGAGATTATTCTGATTCGAAATCGGGGGTATGACAACCGGTCCGATCAAATATGGGTTTCCGTCAAGTATGGGATTGCGGTTAATGTCAATCGGAGACATCTGAAGGTTGATGTTGTGGAGAAATATCTGATACTGATCGAATTCGAGACCGGCCTTCAGCATGTGCGTGGGGGTGACCTGGCTGGTTATGTCGAACTTCGCCACGTAAGTATCGGTACTGTGAATATTGTGAGCCATGTTGGTTCCGCCGGAGTAGAACGTCGCTTCAGGCTGGACAAGCAGAGAAGTGTGAACGTACTTCTGATTGAACGGGTCCTGGCGGGTAAAAAGATCGGAAAGTGAAAACGGATTCTGGTCGAGGTACTCTCTGTAATCCTTGAAATAGTACGACATGGCAAATGTGTAAAACGTGGTGGCGCTGAGGGTATGGGTTAGATTGAACGTGTTCATATAACCCTTCTGAAACCTGCTCAACTCGCCGTCGGGATTTAACTTGTAATTCCAGTCGAAATTTTTCCCCCTGCTGTTGTCCAGGATGAAATTATAGGCCAGTTGCAGCTCCGGACTGATCTTATAGGTCAGTTTGCCTTGGCCATAAGCCTCCATATACGGGTTCATCGGCACAAGTTTGCCGTCCCCGGTCTCCTGAATGACCCAATCTGCCGGGGTCGGTGCCCGCGTATCACTTATGTCGTAGGTGTTAAACTTTCGTACGCCGTATTCATAACCGTCATCGTAGCGGTACCTGGCATCGACGTAGAAGAAGAGTCTGTCTTTTATTATCGGGCCATCGAGAGAACCTTCGAGCCAGCTTGTGTTGAGGGGATTAACTTTCTGCAATCCCGTAAAGACATTCGAATTGCTGGTGACGTATCCGCCGGTATAAGTAGTCAGTTCTCCGTGAAATGCGTCTCCGCCCGACTTGGTGGCAATGTTGACTATTCCGCTCATTGCCTGGCCATACTCGGCGTTGTACGCGCCCGTGACGACCTGCATTTCCTGTATGGAATTTGTGTTGACATCGACCACGGTCTTCCCGTCGTAAGCATCCGTCACAGGTACACCGTCGATCATATACATGACTTCGCCGGAACGTCCCCCTCTCGAGTGCAGATCGCCGTTCCTGTCCACATAGATTCCTGCCTGAAGCTGAAGCACATCCTGGAAGCTCGTCACGGGGAGAGCTTCGATTTGTCTGCTATCGATGACAGCCGTGGACGCGGTCATGTCTTTTTGAACCAGGGGCCGCTGTGCGGTCACGACAACCGCTTCCGTGGTTACTGCAGACTCCGAGAGATCGAAGTTGACATCCGTGGTCAGGTCAATCGAGACACGGTTCTCTTTCACCTCCATGGGCCTGTACCCGACCGCGCTCGCGCGCAACGTGTAGCTCCCCGGGGGAACGTTGAGGATGACGAATCTTCCGTCGAGATCGGTTGCGGCGCCGAGGGAGGTACCGACGACAAGGACGCTGGCGCCGACGAGGGGTTCTTTCGTCGTAGCATCGAGCACAACGCCGGCCAGCTTCCCGGTGTCCCCGGCAAAAGCTTTGAGCGACATCAGGAGGATAATCAGAAAACTGGTAACTCTTCGCATGCTTTACCTCAATTTTGATTCCTGGTGAGAGCGCCGCAGCTCTCTCTCACTATAAGCGTTGGCGAAAATGTCGTATGAAGAATTTCCATATCGGGGTTGGCCATCCGTGCGACAAGCCGTTCTATGGCAAGGACCCCCATCTGGAACATCGGCTGGCGCATCGTTGTCAATCTCATATGACGTGCGAGTTCTATATCGTCGAATCCGACGAGTGCAACGTCTTCCGGCACTCTGAAGCCGTTCTCGGAGAGGGCAGAAATCGCTCCCATTGCCTGTATGTCGGAAGACACAAAGAACGCCTTCGGCATACCAGATCCCATCTTGACGAATTCCATCATCGCCTCGTATCCGGCGTCGCGGTTGAACCCGTCCTGCTTGGTGTTCCTTCCGATCCTGACGAGCTCATCGGAGAACGAGATCCCGTGTCTTTCGAGTGCACGGCGGTATCCCTGCAGGCGCTCGAGTGCCGGCGCGCTGACCGGCTGGGCGTTGATCATCCCGACGGACTGGTGTCCGAGTTCCAGGAGATGAGCCGTGGCTGCGTAGGCACCTTCCGCGTTCGCGACCGAAATCGAATCGAACTCCGGCGAAACCGCATCAACCAGACCGATGGGGAGATTGGTTTCCTTCAGCCTCGCCAGGACTTTGTCGGGGACCTTCATTGAGAAGAAGAGGATGCCGTCGACCTTCCCCCGCTGGAGGGCCCTCGCCGCGTAACCTTCCACCTGATCCGGCCTCTCGACGCCGTAAAGGACGAGATCATATCCAAGCTCGGATATCTTGTCCTGGACGCCGCGGAGGACCTCTATGAAGAAGTAGTTGGTGAAGAAGGGAATTACGGCTGATATGGTCTCAGATTGCCTGCGGGCAAGACGCTGTGCGTAGGTGTGAGGCTGGTAGTTCAGACGCTTTGCGACCTCGATGACCTTCTTTCGGGTCTCGGGGGTCACGCTGGGATGGTCGTTCAGCACCCGTGAAATGGTACCGATTCCAACTCCAGCTTCTCTCGCAATGTCGTAAATAGTAACCTTTTTCGCCATGACCTCGCTTTTCTTGGAAGGGCTTCCAAAGCTGCAGAAAAAATTTGACTCTGTCAAGTCCTATTTTTGCCTCTTTGCCGAAAATGATGGAAACCCTTCCGCATTCGGCGAAATTGTTGGAAAAGCCGACTGGGGCGGCATGACCCCGCTTTCGTACGTTTGCGCTAACATTTGCCCGGGTTTCCCGGCCCGAGCTGGGTCCGAACCCCCGCTTGTACTACTTCAGCAATACCATCTCGCGGGTCACCTGGAACTTCCCCGCAGTCAACGTGTAGAAGTACACTCCGCTCGACATTCCGCTCCCGTCAAAGACCGCAGTATGCTCCCCCGCGCTCTCCTCCCGCCTGACGAGCGTCGCCACTTCCCTCCCCAGCACGTCGTATACCTTCAATGTCACTAGGCCCTTTGCCGCCAGACGATAGTGTATCGCCGTCGATGGGTTGAAGGGGTTGGGGTAGTTCTGGTTCAGTTCGTAGCCCGATGGACCCGCGGGGTTCTTTCTGACGCCGGTCACTTCCACGCTGTCTACCGAGATCAGGTAAGAACTGTCCGCACTTGTCCCCACTTTCACATAGAGTATCCCCGACGAGCCATCATAGAAGAAACCTGACGGTGACGATCTGAGTGAGTCTTCGGCGGTTTCCGCACCCAGCGGAGAACCCTGCAGCAAGACTCTTCCCGGCTGCCGGGACACCTTGTGGATCTCGCATATGTACACTCTGCGGACCGGCTTGCCGCTGTAACTCCCCGTGAAAGCACCGATCGAGATTTCCATGGCGCTCGTGTCACCGTCAGCGATCATCCTCTCCCCGAAGGCTGTCTCCGAGTATTCTCCAGATTGGTACTTGAGTGAAGCCCCGTCGTCTTCGTAAAGAGTAAAGCTCGAGGGAGCACCGGGGTCGGGATAGATCGCGAGTCTCAATGTGTCCGCCGGAGTCTGGCCGGTATACTGGGTCACCGGCCGCATCGGTATTATGCTCCCTGCCTTTACCAGGAGAGGCACCTCGTCGAGAGGCGCGGTGACGGTTACCGTTTGCCCGCCATTGTACACCCTGTCGTCCCAGTAGCTTATCCACTTCCCCGCCGGGAGATAGAACGTCTTACTCGTCTCTCCCGATTGCGTGACCGGCGCGACGAGAAAATCGTCACCCCACATGTACGCCCCGCTCTCGTTTGCCGTGCTGGGGTCGTCCGGGTACGTGACGAACAGCGGTCTAGCAAGAGGCATCCCTGTCTCGTATGCCTCGTGCGCCATCGTGTAATTATACGGCATGAGGGAATACCGCAGCTCAATTATGTCTCGGATGATCCCTTCCGTCGACGGGCTTATCGAGTTGAATGCCCACGGTTCGGTGCCGCCGAGTCCGTCATAGCTGTGTGCTCTCATCACCGGGCAAAACGCGCCGAACTCCATCCACCTCGTGTAAAGCTCCGGAGTGGTAGGCTGACTTCCGTTGAACCCGCCTATGTCGGAGTTGTAATACGCGATTCCTGACATCCCCATGTTCAGAAGCAGCGGCAGCTGCACAGCCAGTCCGTCGAAGGTCTTCGCTACGTCCCCGGACCAGGTAACGGTGCCAACCCTCTGTATGCCCGCGTACCCGGACCTTGTAAGGTTAAACATCCGCTTGTCGGGGAACGACTGGTTGAACCCGTTGAACAGAGTCTCAGCCCAGATGAAATCGTAGACGTTGTGGACCTCAATGTCGGGTCCCATGGCAAATTGCATATCCGTATAGTCCCGCTCCGGTTCGCCAAGGTCGGTCCACAGACCTGACACTCCCGTCTCAAAAATATGTTGGTACTTACTCCACCACCAGCTCTCCGCGGCGGGATTCGTTATGTCGAGCAGACCGGCGTTGCAACCGCACGACCACCAGTTGCTCATGATATAGCTCTGACCGGAAGATCCCTTTGCCAGATAGCCGCTCTGGTCCGCAGTGCCGAAATTCGACGAATTCTGCACAATATAAGGCTCCGTGATGACGATCGTCCTGAAGCCCTGCGACAGGAATTGCGACGTGATCTGGTTCGGATTCGGCCAACTGCTGAGGTTCCAGTCGAGGTCGCCCATGCTGCTGAACCAGTAAAGATCCAGGATGATTGCGTCGCAGGGTATCGAGTCGGTACGGAACTTCTCGATCGTTTGTTCCGCATCCTGATAATTGCGGTACCCAAACTTCGACTGGATATAACCATAAGCCCACTTCGGCAGGAGCGGCGCCCTTCCGGTGAGCCAAGTGTAGTCGGACAATATCCCGGCGTAGGTAGGATCATATATAAAATAGTAAGAGAGCTCTCCGCCTGTCGCGGAGTAAGTAAGAATATCCGAGTTCGAATTCCCAACGTCGAAGTGCCCCTTGTACGTGTCTTCGAAGTAGATGCCGTAATTGCCGGATGAGACTATGAAAGGGATGTTGACGTTCATCGTCGGAGGGATTCCCCCCGTCGGATAGCCGCCGTGCTGTTCGTTGTAGCTGTCGAAAGCCAGCCCGCGCAGGTTAAGGCTCAGTCCCCGTTCGCCTGTGCCGTAGAATCGCTCACCCGGTTGGATCGAGAAGCTGGCCGACCGTTCGGACTGGTCGGAAGCAAGCCCTCCTCCAGCCGGTTCGGCGAGGACAAGTTGGCTGCCCTGGTCGTAGAACTGCAGCCGCAGCGGAAACTTCCCGCAAACCACGCGGAGGGACGACGTTGCAACCGTGAGACTCGAGTCACCTTCAGAAACAGAAACGGACACGGGCTGTGCCGAATCCGGGACAACAACAAGCGAGTGCTGGAATTTCGTGGTGTCCGAGGAGAGATAATCGACGCGCACGACGTTAGGCTTGTAGAAGATCAGACGCAGACCTGATGTCCCGGCATTTACCGTTACCTCATTACCGGAGGCAGAATACGATGTAAAATTGCCGAGATAAGTCTGAGCGCAAGCCGTCCACGGAATTAACAGAGAAAGCGTCAATACACGGTACAGAAAGCAAGACTTCTTGAGTTTCATCAGTCGTCACTCCGGTTAGATCTGGGATATCTTTTCCCGGAAAATGTATCGTGCGAATTACTCGTGTGGGCGTTAGATAGACTGCCTCTGCACATGTTCCATTTTCCGGAAGGCATCCAAAGATAGCGATCACAAATGTCCTGCGCAATTTCCGGAAAAGACGGTGTGTTCCCCCATCGACACGTCACGAATCCTGAACCCCGACCTTCGCCCATTCCCTCCCCCTTTTCTATCTTTAGAGAAGGGGGAGGGTCAGGGAGGGGGATGAGTAAAAGATCATCGCCCGTCCCCTGATAAGACGCGACTACTTCCGTTTACCGCCCGGCTGCTTCCCGGGTTTCATTTCTTCCTTTTCTTTGAGCGCACTCTTGAGATCGATCATGTCCTTCATGTGCACGAGGTTCTTCGACATATCCCACCAGCCATGCTTGAACGCCTCGTAGTCGGGGGCGCCGGTCATCGCGGCGGAATAACGCATCGTGTTGGCGTAGAAAAGCCATTGCTCGACCCACATCTTCTCGATCTCTTCGTCGAAGGGATTCGACTTATCTTCGATTCCCTTCGCCCACGCCGTCGCCACGAGCTGGGTCGCGGCCTTCGTCATCATGTCGGTCTCCTGCGTGACGGTGTCGAGATGGGCGAAGTGGCCGGCGGTCCAGGAAGTGCTGTGACAAGATTTGCAGATGGTCTCCATGGCGTTAAGCTGTGATGCCTGCTCGGACGAGTCGATCAGGTATTGGGAAGCCAGGCCGCCGCCAAATGTGGTCGGGAGTGGAAGCCCGTCAGCGTTCCGGATGACGGCTGTATTCCCGGATTTCGGCTGGGGATGCGAATAGATCAGGCCAAAAAGCCTGACCCAGAGCCTCGAGCCGAAATCGTGCGTTCGCTGCGCGATCACCGTGCCGTCGGGCGAGACAAGGAGGGAGTTGTGGCATGTCGCGCATGTCGGAGCCTGAAAATCCTTTCCGACGACCCACGGCACATCTTCCATATTCCATGTGCTCCCCTTCGAGAGGAAGATGTTCCCGTGCTTGCTCTCCCTGTAGACCTCCCATGCGGGGACATCCGGCTCGAGATGGCACTGCGCGCAGGTGAAAGGCTTGCGGGCTATCTCGATCGAGAAGCTGTGACGGGTATGGCACGACGTGCACGCGCCCTTGCTTCCGTCGGGATTGATCCTCCCCACTCCCTGGTTCGGCCAGTTCGCGAGCTTGGGGACGATAACGTCGCCGATCTCACTGTGAACCGTGTCGGTGCCCACGGCCGTTACGACGGTACCGTGACATCCGAGACACGATTCGTTCAGAGTCGTTGCGCTGGGTTCTCCGGAGACTATCTTCCCTCCTTCGATCTTCTTGACACCGTCGATCGTCGACACAAGCATGCGGTACACGGGGTTCTCCATCAGGTTGCCGTATGCGTCAGCCTTCTTGCTCTCTTCGTACTGCGACACCTCGACCGGGTGGCACGTCGCGCAGTCGGAAGGAGTGACTATGACGTTTATCCTGTACCCGAAATGGTCGAAGCTGTCCTTGTGTTTGTCGGTGTTCCGCGAATGGCACTCGTAGCACCCGACGACATGGTTGCGCAGTTCGGCCGGAGGATTGTCCGCGGAAACCCTCCGCTCCGCAGCCGGCTTCGTCATCGCCTCGGCTACAGTCACGTGCGAGTGGCGGCTGGTTTCCCAGTCTTTGACGATGCCGGGGGTAACGCCCGAGTGACAGTCGATGCAGTCCTGTGTCTGAGTGCTCACCGAATCCGTCACGGCACTTTTAGCCTCACAGCCGGGAGGAGTGGAAATGAGAACCAGCGCAGCTGCTGCAAGTGAAAGGGAAAAAACCATTGAGAGACTGACGTTTAAAAAACGGTTCCGGGACCTAGACTTTGACATCGCAGTGCCTCCTCGACTTTATTTATTAGTTAAACCGAGCAGGACATGGTCCATCTGACACCCAAAATACGATCCTGCCGGGAAGCTTCTGACAGGACTCACGCGTCTCACGCTTTGTTAGTGAGATAATTCTCGAGTCCCATCTGCTGAATCTGGGACCGCTGGATCTCTCCCCAGTCTTCGTGATCCTCTTCCATTTTCAATATACCTACCAGAAGATCGGCGGTAGCTTGATCCCCCGCTTCTCTCGTCAACTTGGCAGCCTGATTGTATGCTTCAATCGCCGCCAACTCGCCTTTTTGATCGTTCTCGATGATCTCGGGCACCGTCTTGCCTATCTTAAGCGGGTTGAGTTTTGAAACGATCGGAATACCGTCAAGGAACAGGATGCGACCGATTAATGTCTCAGCATGATGCATCTCATCCTTTGCTTGTTTCTCGATAGCGTCGTGTAATTTCTCGTAACCCCAGCTGTCGCACATCTCCGAGTGTACCATGTACTGACTGATCGAAGTAAGCTCGTCCGCAAGCAGACTATTCAGTGCTTCAATGACTTTCGCGTTGCCTTTCATCTTTGTACTCCCTTTTAGTGTTTGCTGCAAAATATCCCGTTACATAGCGGGCATCAAACATCGCGATGGCATAAACGCTTGACTTGCAGGTGGCAGTGCCCATGAATTGATTACCGACGATCATGTTTAAGACGGCCTCCCTCGGTGGGTTGTCTGAAACTTCAATACGCCGCGCAATCACCTTGCCCGCCTCTCCAGGCAGATTCCGACAACAACTATGCCAGATGCATCCCAAAAATCCCGAAGAATTCTCAATAAAGCCGACTTCTGGGCTATGTTATGAAATTGATGTGAATCGTTGGACCAAATATTCCCCCCCGCATGGCATTTTGGAACTACCCCATCGCCCGGACCGGCAGCCGCAGGGACTCGGGGAGCACAAAAAAAAGTCCGCCCCATCAAAACCTGGGGCGGACTTTCCGAAATCCGGCTTCTGAACGGTCGCTGGAAATGTGCTGCGTTCCGAACGTTCGCCTTCACTACTTACTCTTCTCCAAGAGCTTTACCTGTACCGGAGTATAACCGAGCGCTTTGAAATCCATGACGCCGTTCTTCGAATGGCAGGAGCTGCATGAGAGCCCGGCCTTCCTGACTCCATGGTTCACAGATATGTACGAAGTACCCGGGACCTGCATGGGCATCCACTCGCCGCTCCACTTGAGTCCCATGGCGGCATAGGGTCTCATGCCGGCGTTTATCGCCGTCTTAACGTCTCCGGTCTGGTTGTATACTTCCCTGTTCGGCGCGAGGAGAAGCGGGAACTGAGCCATCTGGGGATTGTCCTTGAGGAATGACATCCCTGGAGCCTGCCACATCTTCAGCTTCTTGTCGAAGAGCATTACTTGTGTAAGACCCCTTACCGGGAAAAGTTTTGCCCCGGGGGTACCGATGTTCGACGTTTCAAAAGCCATCCAGCTCTGTGCGTTCTTCTGGCCCTTCGTGTTTGCCACCCGCCATATATAAGACGGATGTCCCTTTTCAATTGTATCGGTCGGAACATACAGGTCGGGGTTCGACGGGATCTTGTCGTACTTCGAGAGTTCGCTGTACTTGCCGTTGATGTTGTCCTTCACCGGCTTGCCCCAGTTCTCATAGACGATGCCGCTGGCCTGGGGTATGTGACATGTCTGGCATGCGATTCTGTCGGTGTGCTCGTTGAGTGCGACCGCGTTCTTCCCGTGATGAGGAGCGTTGCCGTGACAGTTCGAACAGGTAACTGCGACATCGGGAAGGTCGTTGGCGATCATGTCGGACTCGTACGTGCCCTTAGCGATCTTGTGATGTTCCGTGACGTGACAGGTGACGCAGCTGAGCCCGGCTTTTGCGTGAACGTCGTTGTCCGCGGTGTACGGGGTGCCTCGCTTGTAATCGTGAGAGAACGAATGCTCGTGACATCTGAGGCAGGCCTGGGTCGTTGGAGTCTTCGTTATGCTGAGGGCCGCCTTCATAGACATGTCCTCTCCCCAGTGCGTGCCGGTCGAATCCGTCACGAGTGTCGCCCTCTTGGACCAGTCGTAGTCTGCCGCGTGGCACACGAGGCAATCGACGGTATTCTCCTGGGCTTCGGTGGCTTTTGTCCCGGGCATCGGGGGGAACGGCAGCGAGCCGATGTGACAGACGCCGCAGCCTGCAGCCTGAACGCTGAACTTGCCGTTGGTGGCCGACACCCAGTTTGAGGGGCTCGTCGAGCCGGCGAGCGCGCATTCCCTGTTGACCATCCCCCACCAGGAGCTGTCCGGAAGTCCCTGGACGTTCCTGATCGGCGCGGCGAGATTCCAGTGGACGGTGTGAACGATCTCGTCAAGCGCGTTTTCATGACAGACAACGCAGGTCTGCGCACCCTGATATCCGTTCTCTTGAATAACATCGCTGCCGGGGTGAACCCATTTTTGAAGCAGCCCGGAACTCTGTTGCGACCATGCATTCCCAAAAAAGAGAAATGTGATCGTGAATACTAACATACGGATCTTCATTCGTAAGAATTTCCTTTCTGAGTCGTGCTTTTGTGTAACTAGTTTACAGAATCCTTTAAGTGCAGTAAGTGTGCCGGATTATATCGCCGGATTGTCCTGCAACGAAGGTGGGATAAGCGCACTGTGGAATTTTGGTCGGTGTAGATTGCGGTCTAATTACACTGTAGAGTATTGCAACAGGAACGGATAATAGCGGTGTAGAGAGTATTAGGGGAAAATCCAACGCGTCCGATCATGCAAGACGCGAACGCTCTTCGAGAATGGGCTTTACCGCTTCAGCCTGATATTCCTCTTCGGGCTATTCGCCCTGACTGGGGTTAGTATGACGTCCTGGCTTTAAGGAACACGCCGGAGGCGATGGTGCCCGCAAGACCGATCAGTCCGCCGACGAGAAAGGCGACCGGGATGCTCGACACGTCAGCGATCACGCCGAAGAGTATCGGACCGAGCACCTGCCCTATGCTCAGCGAGGTGGTGAAGGCGCCGGCGGTGGATCCCATACCGTAGACCCGTCCTCTCTCGGTCCTGATCGCGATTGCAGAGGCGCGCGACACGGCACTGAAGGCCCCCATGCTGATCGTCAACACAAGGAACATGAACAGGCTGTGCATGTCCGCGATGACGCACATCGACACCGCACTGCAAATCCCTCCGACCAGGATCAGATTGACTTTCTGCGAGGGGAACCTGTCCACTATCAGGCCGAACGGATATTGTATTATCGAACCGAAGAGCATGTAGACGGAAAGGACGAGGCCGACATCGGCCAGGCTCATCTTCTCTGCCCTCATCGCGAGGAGCGGGAAGAAAGTGTTGAACCCCCACCTGTAAAATCCCCGCGTAGTCATGTAAGTCATGATGCCGATCATCGGTTTGTCTCTGAAGACCGGGACGAGCGACTTGAAGAGAGAGGGTTGTTTCCGGTCATGCTTTTTTATGGCTGAACTCTCGGGTACGAGGATGAGCACCATGACCATCACGAGAGCCGAGAGCACGCCCATAGCATAGAACGGGGCCTTGATGTTAAACCGGTCGGTCAGGTAACCGCCAAAGTAAGGACCGAGCGCCATCCCGGCGAAGAAGGACATGAAGAAAAGGTTCATGTACTTTCCCTCTTTGCCGACAGGAGTAAGGTCGCCGATATACGCCTGGGCGACCGGAGCTACCAGGACGGCGGAGACCCCCTGGAATATCCTGATGAGCGTCAGTGCGAGAGGAGACCTCGCGTATATGAAACAGACTGAGACGACGGTGAAGAGGATCAACCCCGTTATCATGAGGTTCTTCCTCCCGTGGCGGTCCGAGTACTGTCCCACAATAGGGGCGAATATACTTCTCGAAAGCGCAAAACCGGCGAAGATTATTCCGAGCTCTATGCCGGTAGCCCCCATGCTCTTCGCGTACAGAGGAAGGATCGGGTCGATCACCCCGAGCCCGAGCATGGTGATGACAGTGGCCACAAAAAGGGTGATGAAGATTTTCCTGTTCATATTGTGCGGTCTCAAACGCTCGTCAATTTGTGATGCATCATGCAGCGGCGCGAATTACGAAACAACCCGGAGTTTCATTAATAAGAAATTAAGTGTGATTGCGGGATTCACCAAATATGCGGGTGGCCTCTGAAACCACATAGGTACACCTGCGTGCCTGCCTGCGCGGAACGCCTAGTGCGTGCAGGCCGCTGCACTTCCCCCTGCACTTCGTTCCGGTGGACTGCTCGGTGCGCATGCACACAGGACAGATAGATGATGATTTCTATGTCATCTATGTGGTTAATCCAAACAACCGCCCCGATTCAAATGCGGGACCGGGAAAACGCAGCGGACACGGACTTCGCCTGCAACGAAAGTCCTTGCGGATTCCCCATGTTGAATTGTTCTGGAAAGTGGGATTTGTCGCACTGCGGGGCCGGGTTCCCCCGCAGCGCATGACTAACGCCCTATCTCATTCCGCCGCGGGCCCAGACGGGCCTGCCGGAATCGTCCCTCAAAGTATAGGTCTTCCCGCCGACCTTCACCTGTGCGGCGAGTATAACCTCATTCTCGTTAAACTGGACTCTGGATCCGGTGACTTCGACCATGTCTCCCGCCTTGAAAGAAATCTTCTGTTCGTCGAGGTAGAACGAAGGCCCTATGCTGACAGACACCGTTCCGCTCGAATCCTTCACCGTCAATGCTATCATATGAGAATTTCCCCTTCGCCCGGTGAGAGTATCCACGCTCTGGATGGTACCCGTAATAGTCGTGACCGTCGACTGGTCGTAAAACGAGCGGCGTTGCCCCATGCCCTGGCTAAATGCCGAGCTCGCGAACAGCATCAACGCTGAAAACATCACAAGAGTCTTCATACCTGGTGCTCCCTTTTTGTTTATGTTGAGTAATCTCGCTCAGCCGAGGCACTGCAGCGCCCCGAAGTTCGCTCTCGTTTAGATGCAGAAATCCTGGAAAAGGTTGATTGAAGGCCTGTGCGCAGTCGTCATTTCTTCCAGAAAGAGGCGAGTTCGTCGGTTGAAACAAGAGGGACCATACTCTTCAGATTCTCCAGCGAGCGGGCATGAGCATTTTTGTCGCGTGAGGAAACCGCGTCCGACACGACGATCGGGAAGAACCCCCTGTTCCCCGCGTCGCGGGCGCTCGACTCGATGCCGATCTCGGTCGATATTCCCGTAAAAGCCAGCGTTGAAATCCCGGCGTTCCTCATCATGAGCTCGAAGTTAGTCCCCACAAAAATGCTTGCAGTATTCTTTTCGATCACGATGTCGCCGGGCTCCGGGGAAATTACCAGGTTGAAAGCATCCGGCGCGGGTACGTATCCTTTGGGCCTGTTCCTCCTCATGTACTTTCTGGCCGGCGACTCGAACTTTTCCGGCAGAGGCGTGATCTTCGTGAAGAAAACCGGGATCTGCCGTTCCCTGGCGGCGGCGGCGAGTTTATGGACATTCCCCAGGAACTCTTCCCGGTTGAATATGGCATCCACAAGCATTTTCTGGATATCCCAGAGAACCAGAGCCGTTTTCTCCGGCTGCAGGAACTGAGCTACCTCATCGATGGTGTTCACGTTCTTGTCCTTCTTGTTTGAAATTGTCCTTTGTGAATTAGACGGGAGACATGCAGCGATGTAACAAGGAGCCGCCGCATATAAATGAAAAGAGCGGGATCGACGCTCGATTGCCCGCTCTTAAATTCCCGGTGACGATTCGGCAGTCCGAGATTTATTTCTGCAATGTGAATCCTGCAGGAACCTTGAATTTCTCCGGCGGGATCTTCACGTTTTCTTCCACCTTCAGCGCTTTGGTTGTTGTTTTGATACTCTTTGTCTGAACGTCCATATACAGGAGAATCTTCTTCCATCCCGCGTAGCGTGCCACGGTGCCTTTCCCGTCATCGGACTCGAAGACCTCGCATGTCTTCCCGGCTACCTCCATGGCAGGCAACTTTTTGATCTTGCCAGACTCGCGGTCCTTCGGGGTTCCAAACTCAGACCACTCCACACGCAGCTCTGTCCCGCGATAGGCGGGGCCGCGATCGTATGCCGCCTTTTCTTTATACTTTACCGTGTACAGGTTCTTCCCGTCGCTGAAGAAACTGGAGGCCAGCTGATCGTCGGAGTAGGTTTCCTTGCACTCCTTCATGCCGTAGTCATCGAAGTACACGACGGCTTTCTCCTTCATTTCCATCGTCCCCATTTGCATCGTAATATCAAAGGTCACGATACCCGATTTGATGTCGTATTTCTTGAACGTAGTCTGCGCGGCAGCCGTGACAACAAAGGCGATCGCGACCAGCAAGAACGAAAGTCGGCTAATCATTTAATTCTCCTTCGGTTTGATGAACGGTACCCGAGAGCGGGAAAGCCCTGGTTTCGGATTTCAGATCGGTACACATTTGCACAAGCCCTCGACAACCCCAAATATAATCCCAACATCCGACTTAAACCATATGCATCTCTTGCAGGTAGTGTCTCAGTCTCGATTGGCGCGACTGGAAAGTGAAAAAGAGGAGAGATTAGGAGAGTGACAGGGATAGCTTCAAAGCGGTGTCAATTTTATCCATAAGCTGAGGGGATAGCATCCCCATTCTGTCCGCTACCCGTTTCTTATCAACGGTTCGAATTTGTCCACAGTCTGCATAGCTATCTTCCTTCAAACCGCCTTGGCCTTGTTTGAGGAAAATCATAATTGGAAGCGGCTTGGTTATTTCCTTGACAGTGGAGATTGGTACAACTATAAGCAGCGGACTGTACAAGTTTCCTGTATTGTTCTGCACAATCACAGCGGGGCGGGTCTTCCCCATCTCCATGCCCCTTGCAGGGTCAAGACAGACCCAATAAACCTCTCCACGCAAATAATTGAACGATGAGACCGGCAAATTACTCACTATCCGCAAATTTCCATTCTTCGCTCATCTTGGCATAGTATTCTTTGTTTGCTTGGTACCCTTCCGCCAATTCCCTTTCAAGTTTCATTTTTTCGATTTTGTCCACGAATTCGGCCAGAGCCACCGTTATAAGCTCGCTGAAGGAAGATATGTCGTAGTCCTCAATGATAGTAGCTGCCTGTTTAGTTAACTTCTTAGGGATTGTGACGGTTTTCCTCTCCTTCTTAGCCGTGGCGAATTTTTCTGTGGAAAAGTAATCCACAACGTGTGCCATACGCGCCTTCCTCCATTCAAAGAATGGTATTGACTATATTACAAAGTGAAAATTACCAGAGTATTAGACGCGATCTAATACATAAATGTTTCTTACGTTATTCCCTCACACACAACACCTCAGATTGCGCATTAAATTACGCGATTGAATATGCGCTTGTCAAGTACAAATGTCACACATATTGTATGCCTAGTGTGTGCTATTGTATCGGAAGAATTTGGTGAAAATACTAGACGAGGTTAGTGCAGCAAATTAGCCAAATCTTCAACGGTCCAAAGCTCTTTCGTACTCCCTGTCGCCATCGCAGGAGTTTCACGTGACGTTTTGTGAATTTGGGTAGTGTCCTAGTCTCTCAACGTGATGTAATGAGGAACCTCAAGCTATCATTCCCGCGCACGCAGTGATGACAGTGGTGGCACTTCTTGAGCGACTTTCTCGAATGTACCAAAGTTGAGAAGTGTTGATGAATTTCAATTTTGGACACTACCCTCCGGCATGCACGCAGACCGGCCGGGCGCGGGATTCCCTCTCAAACTATCGTATTCGTGGGGAACCCACGCCGTCGCAATGCCGACGAACCTTTCCTATCAGGCAGGGTGCCGGAAAGCGGCTCCATGTCCGCTCCGCTTCCGCCACTTGTCCTTCCGCGGCGATGCCCCCGGTCTTCGCGCTTTCGATTCCTGCGACGCTGCAGCCGGCGGGGGAATCAGAGCCGATATCTCACCCGATTCCTTGAGGGTTATCTCCCCGCGATATTTGAAGAGTATCTGCTGGAAGAACTTCTTCTCCTCTTCGGTCGCGACGAGCGAGATCGCCTCGCCTTTCTGGCCTGCACGTGCGGTCCTTCCCACCCTGTGGGTGTACGACTCGACGTCCTTCGGTATCTCGTAATTGTACACGTGTGAGACGTCGTCGATGTGGAGCCCGCGTGCGGCGACATCAGTCGCGACGAGGACGGTAAATCTCTCACTGCGGAAATCCTCGGTCACCTTCTCGCGCTGCGACTGCGACATGTTGCCGTTGAGGGCACGCGCGTGTATTCCAGCCGCGGTGAGTCTCTTCGAGATTTTCACGGTAATATGTTTCCTGTTGCAGAACACTATCGCGAGGTTGCGATCCTGTCCGAGCAGGTGCGCGAGGAGATCGAGCTTCTTCTCCGGCGACACATGGTAGTAAGTCTGCCGCAGGAAGATCGGCTTCACCGTCGCGGCGAGCCTTACGTTCTTCGGGTTGCGGAGGTATTTTCCCGCAAGCTTCTCGATCTCTTTCGGGACGGTCGCGCTGAAGAGGAGTGTCTGGTGTTCCCGCGGAAGCCGCGAGGCGATGCGTTCGACGTCCTTTATGAATCCCATGTCGAGCATGCGGTCCGCTTCATCGCAGACGAAGTACCTGATAGAATCCAGCCTTACCGCGTTTCGGTTGAGGAGGTCTATGAGCCTGCCCGGCGTAGCCACGATGATGTTCGCCTGCCTGAGTTTGGCCGCCTGCGTGTTTATCGATACGCCGCCGTAGACCGGCACGATGCCGAGGTGCTTGCCCGCCGAATACTTGACGAACTCTCCCGCCACCTGCGAAGCGAGCTCCCTTGTGGGGACGAGGACGAGCGCCTTCAGGCCGTCGCGCCTCTGGAGCTGTTCTATTATCGGTATGGCAAAGCTCAGGGTCTTGCCCGATCCCGTTTCGGACTGTGCGAGCACATCCTGGCCGTTTGCGATCGCCGGGATTATTTGTTCCTGGACCGGCGTTGCGACTGTGATTCCTTGTGCCTCAAGCAAAGCCGTAATCTGGCTGCTGAGCACAAAAGATTGTGATTTCATTAAAACCTTTCGTGTAAATGTGGTAAAATTGCTGGGAAAATTAGCTGCTGTGAAGGCGTTACGGCTTTCGATTAGAAGACCAAATCCCGGCTTCTGAACACCGTCGCCCGTCTTTCTATTCAGGTGGGGAGAAGATGTTTCCTTTAATGGTATAATATAATGTAATGGCGGGTTTAGTTCCTCATGTTATTTTCCGCCATGCCATGGAAGAGCCCGCAATGGCACTAAAGACTGCCGCAACAGCAAGAAACCGCGTACGGATCGACACCGACGCGACCGATCGTCACGGAGATCAAGGCGACGAAAATGAAACCGGTACCCGCGTTACCGGACGGTTGGTACTCAGATCTTCTTCAGGTTCCCGACCAGCGTGAGTATCTCTTCTTCCGTGTTGTAGAAATGCGGCGAAACCCGGATCACTCCCTGTCGCACGGCGACCTCGATCTTCGACTTCGCAAGCTTGCTCGTATAGACATCAGCGTCGGGAACTTTGATCGATATAATTCCCGCGCGCGCTCTCCGCTCCCCCTCGACATAGACTTTCATGCCGAGTGACCCGAGATCTCCGATCAGCCTGTCGCTGAGATCGAGCACGTGCTCTTCGATCCGCTCTATTCCGACTTCGAGCAGCGTGCCGAGCGATTCATGCAGGCTCGTTATGCCGATATAGTTCAGCGTGCCGTTTTCGTACCTGCGCGCCGTGTCATCGAGGTCGAGCCGGTACCTGGTGAACTCGCCGAAGAAATTCTTTATGCTCGTCCAGCCGAGATAAGCCTGCTTCAGCCTCTCCTGCATCTCGCTGGATACGTAGGCAAAGGCTATCCCCTGCGGAGCCATCAGCCACTTCTGTCCGCCGGTTGCGAGGAAGTCAATCTTCATCGAGTCCACGTCTATCGGCACGACACCCGCCGATTGGATCGCATCAACCGCGAAGACTATTCCACGTCTCTTACACAATTCCCCCAGTGCGTTCAGGTCGGCCCTGTAGCCGGTCAGGAACTGGACGTGACTTATCGATAGCAATCGCGTCCGCGGCGTCATCATCGCCTCGACGTCCTCGATGAGTATCTTTCCGTCCCGGTTCTGCACGAAGTCAATTTCAACGCCGAGCCTTTTCAAATTCAGGAAAGGATAAACATTGGCCGGGAACTCGATATCGTTCAGAATGATCCTGTCACCGGGCTTCCAATCCAGACCCGCCGCGAGGAGGTTTATCGCGTTCGTGGTGTTGTCGAAAAAGGCTACCCTGTCGGGCGTCGTATTCAAAAGCTTCGCCGCGAAACTCCGGGTCTCGTTCAATGTCGGCTGGAAGATGGCGTAGTTGTCTATATTCGTTTCGCTCCGCTCGCGAAGGTATTTGTCGACTGCGGCCACAACCTTCGTAGACAGCGGCCCGGTCGCGGCGTGGTTCATGTAGATGGTCCCGGACTTCACAACCGGATAAAGCTTGCGGTATTCATCGATGTCATACTTAAGCATTTGAGCCTTTCAATTTGAATTCTTCACGCTTCCCGATCGTGACTCCCGGCAGTAAGATGCGCGGCTTTTCGTTTCCAAAAATAATAAACGGGAATGCCGAGAGAAATGAACGCCAGCCCGGCAAGCGACTGAAGGGGCGCCGTAATGAGCGTGTTCACGACAAACCATGCCGCGACAATGACGAAGAAGAGAGTAGTGTATGGATAGCCGAGCGTTCTATACGGTCTCTCTAGGTCTTTCATCTTCCTTCGAAACACGAAGACGGACGCCGCCGTGAGCGCGAAGAAGATCCAGTCGGCAAATATCGCGTACGTGATGAGCTGGAGGAAATTCCCCGACATCAGGAGTACGATCACCCAGGCCGACTGGAAGATGATGGAGAAAGTCGGAGTATGATACTTTGGATGGACGTAAGCGGTCTTCTTGAAGAACACTCCGTCCTCGGCCATGGCGTAGTAAATCCTCGGCGCGCTGAGCGTGTAGATGCCGGCGGTACCGAATGTGGAGATGATTATCGCGAGAGAGATCATCGTGCCCCCTGCCGGACCGAGGAAGCGTTGCGCGGCGTCGGCGGCAACGCGTGTGGTCGATGAGATGTTCGGAACGGGGAGGAGATAGAGATAGACGAGATTGACAAGAACATACGCGACGATGACGACGAGTGTCCCGGCAATTATGGAGACGGGAAGACTCCTTTTCGGGTCCTTTGCCTCTCCCGCCAGGAAAGTGGCGTGCTGCCAGCCTCCGTACGCCCACAGGACGCCGACCATCGCCAGCGCAAGAGAGTTCAGGAGCCCGCCGCTCATCCCGGACGGTATGAGCGGCAAGAAAGGAGAGCTGTCCGACTTCCCGAGCGTGAAGCCTAGTACGATGAGGGCGGCTATTGCTACCACCTTCAACACCGTGAAGAGGCTGGCGAACGCCCCTCCCATTTTAACGCCAAAGTAGTTCACCCCCGTCAGGAAGACTATTCCAAGGATGGCGGCGACCTTGACACCGACCGGCGAGAGATGCACGAAGTATCCGAGGTACGAAGCGTAAACGAGCGCAATCGCCGCGAGTCCGCCCGTGTTCACAACGATGAAGTAAGCCCAGCCGTAGAGAAAACCCCACAGTCCTCCGTACGCCTTCGACAGGTAGACGTAGACTCCTCCGGCTTCAGGCATCATCGCGCCGAGCTCGGCGTATGTGAGCGCGCCGCACAGCGCCATCACTCCGCCGAGAGTCCAGACAAATATTATCAGCGCGGGAGACGGCAGGGCGTGCGCGATAGAGGAGGGAGTCATGAATATCCCGGCACCGATGATCGAGCCTATCACGATCATCGTCATATCGAACGTGCTGAGTCGCCTTAGAAGCTTCGGTGCGGAATGTTCAACTGGCTGCGGCATCGGACTATGGTTGAAATCTACTCGTCGGTCGGACGTGTTGAATCTCGAAGCCTCTCATGTTGATTTGATTCAATCAAGATATTGAACGCCGGTAATTGAAGCAACGAGGTCCGGGCGGTGGATTCTTCGCCATTCTTGAGTTTACCCCGCGTTTCGGGGGGCGTGGTTCGGAATGACGCTCTAGGTCTACTGTCATTCTAAAGGAGTACGTCCCTACATGGTGTGGGCGGACGACTGAAGCGGCGATTAGCGCCATTCCGGCATACAAATGCCGTTGACGGGAAATCCATACCTCTGCAATGGAATGAATTTCCCGCTCATCATCATTTGCCGGCAGATGGAGTCATCGACGGTGGTGCATCCGCGACGGCGCTTCCCCATGACTTGCTGGGCATCGGCCCCATCACGAAGACGAGTTCGCCGCCTTTGACGATCTCGGCATGAGTGATCCACGGCCTGGTCAGCGGCTTGCCGTCGAGTTCCGCCGATTGAATAAACTTGTTTCGCCATGAAACATTTCTCGCCTCAACGGTGAAGGTCTTTCCTTTTCCTACATTTATAATGACCTTCCCGAAAATGGGACTTCCGATCTCATAGTCAGGCCGGCCGGGCGTCGCGGGATAGAAACCCATTGCGCTGAAGACGTACCACGACGACATCGCACCTCCGTCATCGTCGCCGGGGAGGCCGAACGGTCCCGAATTGTACCAGAGCTGCATGATCTCCCTCACCCGCGCCTGCGTCTTCCACGGCTCGCCTGAGAAATCGTACAGGTAAGGTATGTGAAATGCCGGCTCGTTCCCCTGGCAATACATGCCGATGAGGCCGGACATGTCGGGGAACTCTCCGAGGAAAGCCGGCTTGTCCATCGGGCTCGGCTGCTCGACAAAAAGCTGATCGAGTTTCCTGTTGAACGCTTCCCTTCCACCCATCAGGTCGATCAGCCCCTGCACGTCCTGCTGCACCGAGAAAGTGTAGATCCACGAATTGCACTCGGCAAAATATTCCTCCCCGGCGAAGCCGCCCGATAGCTTCGGATCGAACGGGCGGACCCACGCGCCGCTTGAGTCCTTCGGCGCCATGAAGCCGATCGACGGATCGAAAAGGTTTCGGTAATTGTGAGCGCGTTTGATGAACATGTCATAATCTTCCGTCTTCCCCAGTGCTTTTGCCATCTCGGCCAGACACCAGTCGTCATAAGCGCTCTCGAGCGTCACCGAGACGGATTGTCTTCTGTGCCACGAGCTCACTCCCTTCACCCATTCCTTGACCCCGACTTCCGGGAGCCACGTTATCTGGTAAGGCATCTTCGAATAGACAATTCCGCCCAGATCTGCCGTCCATTTCGCCTCGTCGTCGACTTTCATGTCCTGCCTTACGGGCAGCGCAGGGTAATATCCCTTTTCGAAATAACACTTCTCCAACTCTGTTATCTTTCCCTCGTCGCTCCACGGGATCATCGTCGCCTCGGTCGCGTTCTTCCTCATCCCGGCGTAGGCTGCCTCCACATTGAAATCTCTCAGACCCTTCATGTACGCGTCTGCAATGACGGCGGTCGAATGGTTTCCGATCATTGCCCCTGAACTCGGAAGCCACCCTGTTTTCTGATAGTCGCTCACGAACTCGCGTATCGCTTCCTCCGTCCTCTCAGGCTCTATTATCGTCTGAAGCGGATACGCGCACCTGTACGTATCCCATACGTTTCCCTTTCTTCCCATCGTGCGGTAGAGTGCGGTGTAGAAAGTCACCAGCTGGTCTTCAGTTCCCCCCTCGACTCTTATGAGTCCCAGGGCCTTGTCCCAGGATTCCTTTGCCTCGAGCTTCACTCTGTCGAAATTCCAATCGGGAATCTCTTTCGCAAGCATTGCCCGGGCATCATTTATATCTTTTTGGGAGAACCCGATTTTCAATTGAACTTGTTCGTCTTTGGCCGTCGAGTAACTTGCGAAAGCTCCGACATTATCTCCCGATGTTTCTTTCGCACCGCCCGCGATAGTGTCGTTTCGCCAGGTCCCGGCCTTCTCGACCGGCTTACTGAATTCTGCGTAGAAGTAAAACGTCTTTCCCT
Source organism: Candidatus Kryptoniota bacterium (assembly GCA_024641705.1). Lineage (GTDB taxonomy): Bacteria > Bacteroidota > Ignavibacteria > Kryptoniales > JAKASW01 > JAKASW01. Next base: position 57,329 of record JAHECO010000011.1, on the reverse strand, counting down.
CCCACAGTCCGATGGAATTCCTGTAATCGGTCATATGACCTTGCCCCTCCACCGCACCGGGCCCGGCGAATCTGAGATCACCGTCATGGGCTGCGCCGACAAGGACGTTCGATCGTTCAGACTTCGGGAAGGTGAACCTGAAAATAATGGCGTGGTCGGTAAGCGTGTATTCGGCGTTGATACCGGGAGTCTCCAGGAGCGCCTGGTAGTAATACGCCTTCGCCATCTCGAGAGTGTGGTCGAAATCGGAGGCGTTTGCCTTGTCTGAGGTTTGTATCGCCCCGGTAGTAGCCATAACCGACAACGGACCGACAGGAAAACCGTAGATCTTATCGGCAAGGTACCGGTCTCCGATCCCCGGCGTGAAACGCGGCGATACCTCAAGCATGCCGTGGGGTACCAGAACGGTCGGCGAGGTTCCACCGGTTTTCGGACTTATCGAACCTATGTAAGGGTTAACGAAATCGGCAAGCTGCCTGACGCTTTGCGAATATCCGTTATACGGGTTTGCCGCGATCAGGACCAAGGCTGTGACCGCCGCAGATAGAAATCTCCGAGACATGTATTACCCTCCGGGTCAAATTGGCAAATGAGAAAATGGGAAGAATCTATGAATGAATATGCTTCGCAACACGGTCGTTCAATATAATTCATCGATGTTAGCTGCACACGTCGGTACCGAGCATCGGGAAACAAAATCTCACGAAGCCTCGAAAAAGTCAGGCAAACGGCACCCGGAGGCGATTACTTTACACTTTGCAGAGTACAGGTCGCGGCCGCGAATCGGAGAAATTCGGGCCGCAATTATTGCCGTACCGCAAAGGTTTCTGGAAATGACGCATTCACGCAGGAGATGTCGTGTCAGTCGACCGCTCGGACGTATCGGCAGCAGACGCATCGGGAGGCGGCTGTAACAACTCACGAAATCCGGCGTCTAGATTATGTGAGAAGTTGACGACTTCCCGTCAGGGATTTAAAAGGAAGCATAAATGAAGGGAGGTTGGTCCGAGATGGGCAACAGTAAAGTCAATTACGCCGCCGGTACCACGCAATATGGCGCGCCCCTTCTGAAACCTCTTGCCCAGAAATACACCTCCATCGGTCTGGCAATTGCGGTGGCTATCCATCTGGCATTGGTGGGTACGTACTGGGTTTCCGTCCTTCTCGGTCGTGCCGAGGAAAATTCCGTGCCCGTAGTGATGTTGAGGTACAGCGAGCTCGGCCCGCCGCCGTCCATCACAAATCAGCAGGCACTTCCGCAGGTCGCCGTCTCGGCGCCGATGGCGAAACCCACTGTCGGTGTCCCCGTGCCGGTGCCGGACGCCGAAGTTTCTCCCGAGCAGACAATAGCTTCGCAGCAGGAGCTCAGCAGAATCGCCGGCCCGGTAACGCAGGGCTCAGGGGGAGGCGATTCGGTCGGCGTCTCGATGGGGGATTTCAGAGTCCCGGCAGACGATGCACCGCCGCCCGATTTTGTTCCGGTCGAGAAGGAGCCTCAGGTCGTTAAGGAAGTGAAACCCACTTACCCTGACATCGCCATGAGAGCCGGCATCGAAGGAAGAGTGATTGTGAAGATCTGGGTTGACAAGGATGGAAAACCCCGCAAGGCGATCGTACTCAAGAGCGACGCGGAGATCTTCAACCAGCCCGCGATCAACGCGGCTATGCAATACCGCTTCACACCCGCAATCATGAACAAAGGCCCGATCGCAGTCTGGGTGGTAATCCCCTTCACGTTCAAGCTGGTACACAATTAAGAGAACGAGTGCCGCCAAATCATTAAACAACTGAACCGGTCAAATCACGGAAATGGCTGCGTGCCTGATCTCCGCAGGCGGCCAGTTTCAAACCGGGTTCCGGAGGAGATCTCGCCCCCGGAGACGTGGAGAAATAACGGAGGGCAGCCGTCGGATCGGGCATGTCGCGGCATTGTCGTTTGAGAACTAAGAAAGTGGGGAACTTCTAACTTCCGTATGCCGGTGCTGCTTGACTACTCCCCCAAAACTGTTAAATTTGAGTTAGTCCAGGTTTATTGCGGCTTTCATGTTCGATCCGATGCCACATAGACCGACCCCCGAAATCTCTTTCGGCTTGCTGAAACTTTGGGGAAGTTTCGCCTCGAAAGTTATATTCTCTGGTCGGAGAATGACCTATCTGCGGATGGAACAGTGATCTCGCCGATAGAGCTGACTTCATGGCGGCATATGCTCTCAGCACACGAGCTCTCGCTGCTTCTTCGAACCTTCGTTGAGAAAGGAGCAACACCGGGTGTCCAAGCCTAAAGTCCTTCTTGTGGACGACGAGGAAGAATTGCAGTCAATACTGGCGCGCAGTCTGGAAGAGGAGTCGTTCGTTGTGCAAAGCGCAACTGACGGTGACATAGCGATTAACCTGATACGTTCCGAACTTGAACATGGCGACAGGTACGACTTAGTCCTGCTTGATATCAAGATGCCGACGGTCGACGGCTTTGAAGTTCTGAGGTTCATTAGAAAGAACGTTCCCGAAACAAAGGTAATCATGATAACAGCCTATGCGGATGTTAGGAACGCGATAGAGTCGCTTCGCCTCGGGGCCACAGGATTCATAAGCAAGCCATACGACCTAGACGACATCCTCACGGAAATGAGACGTGCCCTGGGGGAATAAGTACCCCAGCAGCATCCACCTACTCCGTTCTGTCCTCTCCCCCCGAACCTACACCCACATCTTACTCCAGCGCCTGTCAGTCTGCCGGAGAATGGCGTTCCGATCGTACGCCTGCACTCTCAACTTCCAGGGCTCATTTTCTCCCGGCGTATCCGACTGTTTGTCCGAAGAGCACCCGTTGGTCGCGACGCAGATTCAGTTTCTCTGTGAGAGCGGGCTTGTTGCAGTTGTGGAACCACGCCGCCAGGCCGTGTGAAGAGGCAAACAAATAAACGTTGGCCGCGATAAGACCGGTATCCACATAGTAATAAGACTTCTGCACCTCAGGATCCTGCAGCCCGGGCTCCTGATAGCCGGACGTGTTGGCAAGCCTGTCGATGTCCGCGACGTAGATGAGTTGGACCGGAACTTTCGCCGCCAGGCTCGCCTGGCCGGGATTAATTGCCAGCGTGCGGAGGTCACCTCCGACTGCCGGGTCGAGCCTGTGGTTGAAAGGATCGTACAGATAAGTCCCTTCCTCCAACGCAACGTAGACGTCGATCTCCTGCGAGTTGCTCGCCGATGCTGCAGTTCGTCCCGGAATCTCAAAGGGACCTTTCCTGCGGTTCACACCACATGCGGCCCAGAGGAGATTGGAAAGCGTCTGCAGCGACATCTTCCTGTCGCTTATCTCACGCGTAGTCTTCCTTTTCTGCAGGGCTTTCGAAACGGACATGCGAGTATCAAGTCTTGGTTTCGGCAGCTCGATCGGCGCCGGCCAGTCTGGATGGTCCGGTTGCCGGTGCGCGGTCACAAAACCGGTACGAGATGCTTTTTTCTTTTTCTTGTTGATCATCGACTTCTCCCTTCATTATCAGGACTCCCCCACGAACGACGGATCCTGGAAACCGTTGGCACGGCCGCAGCTGAAAGATATCATACGATAGATTTTACGAATATATGGGAATTAGAGAAATGAACGACTCGGCCTGGCGGTCTTTCAGTCTGCTTATGGAACTCATCCCCAAAACCCTTCTCTTGGAAAGAGAGGGATTAAGGGTGAGTTCCGGAGCTGGATCGGACTGCCTCAAACCGAAGCGCCTCTCTCAGCCTGGAGCGGGTCCCGGTTTGAGCTGACCCACACAGATTCCAAAACTTTTTCACGGAAACTCTCGTCTTAATAGTGCATGCCAGATAATACAGAATTGGAGCTGATCGCGAGGTTCAAGAGAGGAGACCTCTCCGTTTTCAACGCGCTCACGCGGATGTGGTACGAGAAGATCCTCGGCCTCCTTTACAGGGTCCTCGGAGACATCGACGAAGCGGAGGATGTGTGTCAGAAAACGTTCATTACGGCCTATTTCAGGCTCCACCAGCTGAAGGAGGACGACAAGTTCCCGACATGGCTCTACCGGATCGCGAACAACTGCGCGATAGACCACATGAGGAACCGGAAGGCCTCATTCCGCGGGAACGGGAAGCAGTACCCGGACGGTTCCGACGGGATATCGGAACTGGCCGAGGCGGAGCCGGTCGACCTCGAATGGAGGATCGACGGCACGGCGCTCCGCCGCCTCTGCGAGAAGACGCTCGGCTCCATTCCGGATGAACAGAGGGTGGTCATCGTCATGAAGCTTTACCAGGATTTGAAGTTCACCGAAATCGCTGAAGTCCTGAATATTCCGGTCAACACGGTAAAGACGCGCATGTACACCGGACTTCGCGCCATAAAGGAAGTCCTGAACAAGAACAGACTCATCGAGGAGATATTGAGAAATGCGATGTGAGGATATCAAAGAAGAGCTCATCTCGTTCGTACTCGGAGAGTTGAACGAAGAAGAGAACGATGCGATAAGCCGGCATCTGGAGTCGTGCGTGAAGTGCAGGTCGGAAGTTGAGCAGTACCGGCAAACGCTTTCGGCACTAAGCCGCTGGAATGTGCCTGCGCACGGGCGTCCTCCGAATTTCGCCTTCCTTCCCGCCCCTCCTGCGACAGGTTATGAACCCGATCCGTCGAAACGCCGTCTCAGAAAATTTGCGCGCGCCGGTGTCGCCGCAGTCTTCGTCTTAGTTTTCGCGGCCGCTTTGACCCTCGGCACGAATATCCGGTACGACGGCGGGGCGATATCGATCACGGTCGGAACGACGAAGGTGGGATACGCTCCCATCGATTCCGCGAAGATCGCCGCTATCGTCGACAGCGTGAGGCAGCACGACATGCAGCTTGTATCCGACATGATTGCGGCAAGCGAGGCGCGACAGGCCGATCGGTATCGTACCGACCTCACGGCATTCTCGCGCCAGCTCAACGACCAGGAGCGGGGCTACCTGGTTTACCTTATGAATCATATTTACCGCCTGCAGCAGCAGGATCAGATCGCTTACTACCAGTCACGCGCGGCTCTCGACGGAGTTGTCAAGCTCGCAAGTGCGGTCAGATAGAAGTCACCGCGAAACATCACCGACATCAAAAAGGAGTATATAATGATTAAGAATAATCCAGCACTGAAGGTCATGATTGCGTTTCTGCTGCTGATGCCGGCGGCGCTGGCGTCGCAGGAGAAGAACGCGGACTCTTATCCGGACATAGGCGTCATGAACAGCATTCTCGGACAACTCCTGAAGGGTATCGACGGGGAGAACTACGGCAGGCCGCAGGTGTCCGGTTCATATCTCCCCGGCTACGGACTTCTCTTCCTGGTGAATCAGTCCGACAGGATGTTCGGTTCAGGCTTGCTGGCGGGAAGGCTCGGCCGCGAGACAGACATCATAGATTTGACAGAGCTCGACTCGTCGATGGCCGTTTTCGATTCGGCGATGAAGGAGTACGAGATTTCGATGATGAAGTTGGACTCAGGCACGACGTCGCGTGATTCGGTGATAGTGCGCTCCCGGCCGAATGTCAGGTGGGCGCATCCGCCTAAGATTGAAATCCTGAAGCGCGCAGAAACCATGAGCGCGCAGGCTTCGAAAGAGATGATCGGAAAGCTGGACAAACAGGTGGTGAAGTTCCTCGCGAGCTACGCCGATGCCGAGAACAAGCTGACGCCCGCGCAACATATCTCCGTAATCTTCTTGATGGGCGGCGATTCGATGCAGGCAAGGTACTACACAGTTTCAAAGAAGGAAGTGTCGGCGTACCGGGCACAGTCCGAAACGCAGGCGGCATTCGGGCAGAAGGTTCAGATCAGCGATCTGAAGGGACACGACGACTCGATAGACATCATGGAAACTATACTGGACAAGTCTATCGACGACCGGACGCCGGGGGATCACCGCTACTTGTTCGGCGCGAACAGCAGAGGAATCTACCTGAAGGGGCTGGGCGCGTTCTTCGTGTGCAGGTTGACGGATGTTCCGGATTTCATCGAATTAGGCGACAGGCCGCGCCCGAAAAAGGACAAGACGCCCGAGCTGGAGAAGCTGGTGGTCAAGGCGCTCGGGAATTACGGTTCGTCTCTCAGGTTCCTCACGGAGGGAGAGTCCATACTGGTATCGGTGCAATTCAATTCGTTCGGGTCGGGCGACCGCGGCATACTGATCAGCCTGAAGAAGAAGGACATCGATGCGTACTCGAGGAACGAGATAAGCTACGACGCCCTGCGCCAGAGGGCAACGATTATCGAGAACCAGTAACTCACTTTATCGAACAGGCCGCGTTTCCTTTCCCAACTCCACCAGCACAAGCACAGCCCCGGCGATGGGGCTGTGCCGTTAACACTCCTGTCATCGCCAAATCCCTCGCTCAATGGTTTCAAATTGGGGCTTGTGCAATCAGGCTTGTTGATATTCCGCCATGGGACGGTTAAATTCGTGCAAGATAGTCGAGGGTAATTTCGTCGTCACAGCCGGGATATTAGCCCGGTGAGGGACACAACAGCACACAATGTTTCCCGGTAAGTTGTGGCCCGACGCGACGAAGAATCTCCGTTTCAGATAGAGTTGCAACCAGAACCAGGAACGATACCGACCTGTTGCGGGCAAACAGAAGCCGGAACGGGTTACGAGGGGAACAAACTTGAATCTATTTCAGGTTCGACAAGCGTCTTAACGAAGCACGTCCTTGGCGCACGGCTTCGACGGAATTGAGCCGAACTGCGGACGATAGTCCTGTTTGTCGGCCTCAATGCTCTTATCAACATAAAAGGGGTGGCAACATGAAGCACATCAAAAAACTTTCGCCCGTAATATTTGTTATTCTCATTACCTTGTCATTCGCTCCGCGCGCATCGGCCCAGCAGAAGAAGTTCCAGATAGGCATTGAGGTCGGCGGGTTCGTTCCGCTGGAGTACCAAATTCAAGGGCTGCACCAGATCGACTATTCAAATGGAAGCCCGGTAAGCGCAGCTGCAGGCGGCTTCGGAAACGGAAGTGAGCTCAATGCTTATGGCGCGAGTACCATTTTTCCAACTGGGGAATAAGACTGACATCCGGCATCAGGATGTTCGACAACGCGCTCACGGCCACGCTCGTCCCGAGCGGGAATACGTATTCCGATAAGAACACTCTGGGGATACTGCAATTTAAACTTACCCTGGTGGACCGTCTTGCATCCGGCAATTCACATTTCGTCCCCTACCTCGGGATGGGAGTGGGTATCCTGTACGTGAGGTGGGAGCAGGAACAATTTCCCGAACCGGGGATTCCCAGAACCTGGCTGAAAGGCACGGCTAATCCGTTCGATGTCCATTTCCTTACGGGGTTCGATGTCCCGATATATCATGAATTGTCGTTGAACGGCGAAATTGAATATTCGTACGAACCCGCGGACTGGAAAATTCAGAATGTCGACACCGGCGTGGTCACGAAATTTCAAAATCTCAACCTGGGAGGAATAGCCCTGAGATTGGGATTGGCATACAATTTCTAAAGGTGAACACGGAACGACCGCCGATACCGAACTATCTCCTGAGGAAGGACCCGGGGTAACAAGTATAACACGAATGCGACGAATGACTCTTCGACCTCCGCGAGAACAGTTTTGAAATTCGGCATTGGCTTGTTATGTTGCGCCCAACATGAAGCATAATTAAGGGGAATCCACATGAGCAAAGAAAGCATTCTCGTGAAAGCAACATTCATCTCATTCGCTCTTCTACTCATAGGATGTGGGGGGAGTGAAGTTCTGATGAAACCCAATTACTCAAGCGAAATAATCGCGTCGCACCGAATCGCCGACTCCAATGTCAGAATCAGCAAAGTCATCGACCGGCGGAAGGCGGATTCGACCACCGTGGGCACCGGGCTAGTCGGCATGTTTGAAAAGACAGTACCCTACCGCCTCACCGTGCCGCTGAGCACTTTCGTACGCGGTGTCCTTGATTCACTTCTAACGCCATTGTCTTCCACCAACATCGTACCGGTAATTGTGTACATCGATTCTTTCGATGTCGGCGTGTCGGAGTCAATCCTGACCGAGACCGGGAAAGTCAACGTAAGAATGATTTTCGGCATCCCCGTCAGCCCGGACTCCATTTTATACATAGCGACCCGCGCTACAGCGCTTCGAAGGATGAATTGAAAATCTTGCCGTCGCGATAGTCGTTCATATACGGAATGAATGCCTGGTCGTCGCCCGTGAAATTGAAGTTGGCATCTTCGTTTGTGACGAAGACCTCGCCCTTCCTGTCCGTGAAGAACCGGTACGCGACTGCATCGTCATACACTCTGAATATCACGCCGTAATCGCCCTCGCAATGCAAAGTAAGCTGGTTGTATCTGTCGGGGACGGTCGACTTGATGTAGTCGATCGCGACAAACGAGCTGTCCACTTTCTCCATGCTCGAGGAAATTATCTTCGCGTTATCTCCGAGCACCTCGCCGCCTTGCAGCCGCAGTGCGATCGCTGACGGCGCGATTATCGGCCGGCCGCTGTCCTGGACGGACCATTCAAGTTCAGTACCCGCCTGCACCGTCAGGTTGACGGCACCGTTCGGCGACCTCACATCGAAAGTTTTCTGCGCGAGGAGAATCGCCGGGCTCAGGAAAAGGAGGGCTAACAGGCCTGCTGCTCGGGTCCTGATTTTCGTTGCGGTGGGATTGGAAGTGGAATTACTCATATCTGCCTCCGGTTTGGACCGATGATGCTTTTGGAGAAGATAGCACACGGATGGGACGGATTCTAACGGAATTGCAGGGGGAGTAGCCTGGCCGGAACCCAAACACTCCTGTCATCGTCCCGTCCGGAATTATTTATCCCGCTCGTCATCATCTTGATGGAATATGCGGGATGCCGCACATGTGTGCCGACCCGTCCGCCGAAACGACATGGAGGCGGAAGCGCTCCGCTGCGCAGGCGCAATGCGGCATATGACGGCGCCGCGCCTCGCGGGATGTCCCCCTCGCAATGACAGGTTAATTGGCGGGCGGCGACAAAAATCACGACTTTGCCGATCGACCGGGTTGCTTCCATCGCAACGATTCTCTTGTTCAAGTTGCCGGGAAAAGTTCAGAAAGAAGTTCGATTAGTCGTGCAGCATCAAAGAGGATCGGAAATTATTTCACCGGCAAAGATGTTTTTACCGCACGTTTATTCGGATTATGCTCTTTCTCATCCGCAAATTCGGTATTTCGCACGGCATAGGGTTTGACAATTAGAGCGCTGGAAAGCGTCTGGACTCAACCTCGAAATATACAGCTGGTCCTCTCATGAAATAAAAATCACCTCATTCAAAACAAGAGCACTTGTTATGTCCGGACGTGAGAAGAAGGAGCACAATTATGGGAACCGGACAAATGCTGCTTGCTCTCGTCGCCCTAGGCATTCTCGCAAGCGTCACCATCTCGGCAAATAAACTCGTCCTCAATCAGACCGATCTGGTCGACGGATCCGAAGCGATGATCACCGGAACGGCAATCGGACAGGCGATGGTGGAAAAGATCACGGTGAAGTATTTCGACCAGATGGTTCTCCCTCCGCTTTCGACCGACACCGTAGAAGTTCTTACACCTCCGTCACAACTCGGTCCGGATTCCGGCGAGGTTGCCGACGATCCGACTACATTCAACGACATTGACGATTACAACGGATATCAGGATTCGGTTCTCACACCCCGTCTCGGATATTTCTGGAGAACTTGCAGGGTCTATTATGTAACGGAGACTTCGCCGGATGTAAACGCCGGTACTCAGACTTTTCTGAAAAGGATAGATGTCACCGTAAGGAGCCCGTACATCACTACTCCGGGTGACACCATTGTGATTTCCAAGATTGTTTCTTACAGATATAAAAAATAGGAGAGCGCGTGGATACAATGATGGATACGATCGGCTCGGCGGTGATGGCCAGCTTGATCATGCTGGCGGTTATCAAGATGAACGTCTCGCTCGCGGATACCGGTTCCGACACGAACGTTCGGGTAATAACTCAGACCAATCTGACCGCTATCGCAGACGGCATCACGTATGATTTTTATAAGATAGGCTTCAGGTCATCGCCTGCCATAATATTTGCCGACACAAGTGCGATCACGTTTCGCACCGATCTGGAGAAGGACGGCAATCCCGACACGGTGCGATACTGGATAAGCACACCCCTTGTCGGCAGCGGATTGAACCCGAATATGCTGATTCTCTACCGGTCTGTTAACAGTAGTTCGCCAACGGGTGCAAGCCTCGGGCAGACTTCGTTCCTTCTTACTTACTTCGATAGTACCGGGACAGAAATACCAGTACCTGCCGGTGGGACGTCGGACCAGGGTGTCCTGTCCAAAATCAAGTCTGTGAGGATCGCGCTCATGGTTCAGAGCCCCAATATGCTTATGTCGGACACGACCTATGCCGGCGCATATTGGGTACAGTACGTAAGTCCGAAAAATCTCCGCTCATTGATGTGATCGGAATGGAGGAAAACCATGGGAAGAATGGCGGTAATAGCGGTTTTGACACTCATATTCTCTTTATCGATAATCGGTTTCAACCTGAACAGGCGCGCGACCGATGCCGTGACAAATTACGTCGGCGACTATGACCAGACATGTGCGGAGGACGTGGCTTCGAGTGCGGCCGAAATCTATATATTGAAACTGAAAGAGAGCCCTTCGCTGAATGGAACGTTCACCATCGATTCAATATTGGGCGGAAGCGCGACTGTGAATATCGCCCAGGTTGCCACGGACACCCTGAAAATGACAAGCGTCGGGACGTTCAACACCTTTAACGACACTGTCACAAACAAACTCTATGCAGTCCCAATTGACATCCCACCTGTCGCTGGTGGTGTCAGCATGTCAGCCAGCAAATCCGCTTCGTTGACCGTGTCGGGAACCGCAACCATCAGCGGGGTCGACAAGAATCCGGATGGGACCCCTGTGCTGCCCGCAGATTCAGTGGCGGGAATTGCACTCAACTCAACGGCGTCGTCGGGAAGCATTTCGCTGAACAACAACATCAACGGCAGAGGAACCGTAACGCCGGACACCGAAGTGGTCTCCAACCTGCCCGACTACACCTCGTTCGCCGATGAAATGATTCGGTTGGCAACTGTGTATACCGGCCAGACATTCAGCTCCGGCACACTCGGGACGGACGCTAGTCCGCAAATAACCTATTTCACCGGGACTACGAAGATTACCAGACCCGTTACCGGCTCCGGGATACTTATCGTGAACGGGAACCTGGACATGTCGGGACAATTCACATTTCACGGATTAGTAATTGTCTATGGCAGCGGCAGCATCACGGTCACGCAGACCGGTACTTCGAGCATTTATGGGGGCGTCGTCCTCGCGGGTTCGAACATCTCTTATGTCCAGAAAGGTACTTCACTCGTTCAATACAGCAGCACTGCGCTGAAGGACGTCAGGGATAAGACCGTGGGGAAATATCTCATCGCGGACTGGTGGGAGTAACGCGTTGAGATTCTGAGCGGCCGAGCGATAACCGGTCAATTGACAGGGGCAAGTCCTATAATAAACCTGTCATCGCGAGGCCGCCCATGTTATGTATGGGCGGGTGTGGTTGAGTCCGACCGTGTAGGTCGGACGAAATCCGGCCCGATCTTGTCCGGATCTCGAGGTTGTCCCAAAACAAGGAAAATGTCATTCTGAAGGAGCGGAGCGACTGAAGAATCCACTTATTCGTTCTGAAAAATGGATGTTTCACTTCGTTCAGCATGACAGACAAGACTTTCTGGACAGCCTCGGTTAGGGAGAGGGATGAGTAGCCAGTCCATGTGCCATTATGCCTCTACTCCACCTTTGTCGCTATCCACCACGTCGTGCCGCCGGCATCCTTTACGCCGCCGCGCTTGTTCTCGTCGCCCCTCTTCACCAGCTCCTGCACGGAGGTTGCGCCTGCCGCGAGAGCACGCCTGTATGTCTCATCAACGTCGCGGACATATATATGCACGTTCGACTCGATAGGCGGCCAGTTCTCCGCGCCGTCCGTGAGCATGATTACGCTGTCGTCGATCTTCACCTCCGCGTGCATGATCTTCCCGTTCGGCGTCGGGATCCGCCTCAGCTCGACGGCACCGAACACTCCGGTCAGGAATTCGATGGTGCGCGCGGCTCCGTCGACTATGAGGTACGGCGAGACAGAATTATAGCCCGCCGGTTTATGCGTTTCGTTCATATCGTCAGTCCTCCTTGACTATCCGAAACCCGGATGGCAGGTACGGAGTTCCGCGAAGGATTATCCCGGATGCGACAGGCGGATGACGATACGGAAAGTTGCCTGTCGTAGCCAGTGGCCCTCCCCTTCCAAACCTCCCGTCATCGCGAGTCCCGATCATGCGGATGCGTGATCGGGGGGTGGCGAACCGTACCTTTTCGCGCGCAAAGTCGTTACACAGAGATCCACAGAGAGCAGTTGGAAGGCCCGAGAGCACAGAGAATAGATTTTCTCTGTGTCTCTCTGTCTTTTCTCAGTGGGACTCTGTGTAATGTTTATTTCTTAAGCGAAAACTGCTCGGTACCTGTATGTCAGGGATCGTCGCGTGGTCAATACGCAGTGTGGACGGACGCGCAATGACATCTTAATTTGGCTGGCGGGTCCTTCCAGTAAAATAAAATAGAAATAGCGTGTAACTTCAGGCCGGCTTCAAGGATATTATATACGTGATTCAGGATAATATGACTTTCGAGCGGCTATACCACCTCTATGCAGACGACGTTTATCGCTTCTGCTTCTGGCTCACGGGAAACGCGGACGACGCGAAGGACATAACCTCGGAAACTTTCGTGCGGGTCTGGACCGCGGGGACGGAGATGCGCTTCGAATCGGTCAAAGCGTACCTCTTTGCGATAGCGAAGAACCTCTGGCTGCGCGAGAAAGGCAAGAGGAAAAAGATTACCCGGATCGACCAGGAGGTGCATGACAGCGGCAGAAACACCGAGGAGCGCTTTCAGGACCGCTATGACCTGGAGGTTGCGCTCAAAGCGCTTCAGACGCTCCCCGAAGTTGACCGTGTGGTTCTACTCATGCGGGCGGAGGACGAGCTGTCGTACGACGACATAGCTGCCGCTACGGGCCTGACCGTCTCCAGTGTGAAGGTGAAGCTGTTTCGGGCGAGGAAGAAAATGCAATCTTTTGTTAAGACAGAACAGGGAGAAAGACAATGCAAGTAACTGAGGACATAGTAAGAGACCTTCTTCCGGTATACTTCTCCGACGAGTGCAGTCAGGACACGAGGAAGCTTGTAGACGAGTACATCCATGCGAACCCGGCGTTCGGGAAGGAGGCAGAGTCCTTCAAGAGGGGTTTACTGGCGAGGCCGATTCCGGCGGGTCCGGGAAAGAACGCGGAGATGCAATCGCTGAGGAAGACGAAGAGGATGCTGCGGGTGCGGGGGACAATTATGGGGCTGGCGATATTTTTCACGCTCGCTCCATTCTCAGTTTACCGGATGGGGAGCGGCGGCACTCACTGGCTGTTCCTCGATTCGCCCGCCGAGGCATCGATCTACGGCCTCGTCGGGATCGCGCTGTGGGTCACGTACTTCGTCATGAGACGTAGAGCACGCGTACTCTGAACGGATCTAGAACCGGCGTCTCCGCAGGGCACGACGATTCAGGCCAGGTCGTCTGCCGGAGGAGGCGCCGATCCCTTTCAAGTCGAACGTCAACTCCCCGAACTTCCCCCTACCTGAGCGCTGAGAGCTGTTTGTCCCTGAAGAGCGTGTTTCCTTTGACAAGCCACGAGACTCCGAACGACATCAGCGCGATCGTCTCGAACACCAGTACCGGCCTTCCCTTCGAGAGAGGCGTATGCGAGAAGAAGGCGATATACACGACCATGCCCGCGATGCACGACAGCATGACAATGCCGCTGACGACATATACAAGATTGCGCATCTTCTTCTCCCTGCTCGGGGCGCCGCCGTGCCTTGTGAAGAGGTATATCGAATTGAAGGCCAGCGACAGGAGGAACAGTATGGAGAATGCCAGGTGAATGTACTGCGAGACATTATCGGGCGTGAGAAACACGCCGACCCTCACGACGCGGTTGGAGAACATGGAAGTCGGGAAGGCGATGATCCCGAGCGCGAATAAACCGCTCAGGTTGGTTACGACGTCGTCGACGAGTTCATATCCCTTGTACGAAATGAGAAACAGCGCCACGGTGAACAGCATGCCCACGAGGAAGTCGCGCATGTTCGTATAGTAATAGCTGCTGAGGGATCCTTGTATGACAGCCCCAACCTGGTTGAACCCTCCAGCGACCAGAATAACCGGGAGTGTGATAGCAAGTATGCCGATAATACGCCTCATGTCGAGGTAAGAATGGATCAGGGTCTCGTCTCTGCTCGATTGTCTCATGGCGCCACGACCGTCGTTAGTTATAATTATCGGCATAAATTTACGAAAAGTTCGGTTCGGTTTGCGGTGCTGATTGGTCCGTGCTCCCGGCGCCAGTCATGTTATTTATCATGTAGACGATCCCAAAAGTCCCGCTCACGAAACGGAGGCACGCGGGCAAATGCGCGTTCAAAACCTTCCCGGTCGTCGGTCCGCGAGGCCCCGACGCTAACGCCCGGTCGTATTCCTGACCGGTACAGGTACCTCCGCTTCGGCTGGAACGATTATGCCGAATAATTGCTCCTGGAATTCGAGCAGCTCCTCGAGCATCATATCCCGGTAACGCTCCGTCTCATCTGCCAGGTTCGGAATAAGTGACCTGTAATACGCGATCCCTTCATGGAGGCTTTCGGCAAAATTCTTCAGATATTTCCTGTCCCTGGCAGTCAGCGAATCCAGCCGCTTCCGGACCTCGTTCTTCAGGTATTCCACGTACAGCCCTAATTCCTGTATGAACATGTTCGGACGATGCTCGGCCCCAAGCAACTCCAACCGGCCGTAAATGTGTCCGACCATTTCCTCCAGCGAAAAAATTCTCGAAAAGTAAGCCAGGTTTGGGCCGGGACAAACCGCCACCGCGCGCCCCTTCGATTTCCCGCGGAACGGCGCCGTTGCGGAGAGCCCTTCACAGAGACACGCCTTCTCAAGCACCCTGCCGATCTTCTCTTCGAGTTCGGACGGCGGCAGCCCGAGAGACTTCAACTCGGCTATCTTCAACGACTGGTATTGGTTCGACGCAGTGCAGATCGGGTCCTTCGTGAATTCCGTGTTCGATACGAGGAATTTCTTTGTGCATGGCGCGCCCGGCTTTCCCTCTTCTGCCCGCTGCCGGATCTGCCTCTCGCTCGAGGAATTCCTGATATTGCTGAAAGAGATCCCGAGCGGCGACGCGTCGCTGAGATAGAATGATTCCTTTCCTGACCCGGCAAGCAGATTACGCGTCTCGTCATCGACGTTCGTCACCTCGGGGACAAGAAGGAACGGAGACCCCCAGCCGGTGCCGTCGACACCGTAGCGCTCGTGCAGGAACGCGTCTTCTCTGGCTGTGCCGATCCCGCCCTGGACAGTGATGAGAAATTCCATCGCTGCCTGAGGCACCTGGAAACCTTTTTCTTTCAACCCCGCCGAGTAGAGGTCCCTAAGCTCACCGCGAAGGGACTCTCGCTTCGATTTGAAATCCTCCAGGATCGGGCCGAGCAGATACCCGTCGGTGGCAAATGCGTGACCCCCGCAGTTCAACCCCGACTCGACGCGAAACTCCGAGCACCAGATTCCTTTCTTTGCCAGGATTTTTCCCTGTATATACGCCGAGCGGTAGTCGCTTACTTTCAGTATGACTTTCTTTTTCAGACTGCCGTCGGGACCCGGGAGAAAACCGGCCGACTTTTCCATATAGCCGAACAGGCGTGGATTCAGACCGGCAGACAACACGACGGAGGAATTGAGCTTGCTCCCGACGAACCCGCGCATCGCGGCAGCCGCGTGGGAAAACTCCGGAGGAAGAGGCCGCATGTCTCTTCCGGCGTTAATCTTGTCGACCTTCGTCATGACGTTCACATCGATGTCGCCCGCGACTACCAGCGAGCGCAGCTCGTCTTGCATAGACGACCGCTTCTCGATATCTGCCGTCCGCAGCATCCGGTTATAGAGCTGCTTTACGGGAGAGAAGTCCGGAAGCATTTCGAAGTATTTTACGATCTCGCTCCCCTTTTCGAACGCTGACGATTTGAGCCTGGCGGTCTGCCGCTCGACGAGCAGGCCGACGAGGTCCAGGTAGGCGGTAATCCGCTTCGCGCGGTAATCGTGCTCGCGCACCGAAATCGGCGCGAACGGTTCGCCGTTCAGCAGGGCGTGGTGTTTCCTCATGCGTTCGACCAGCACGTCGTCGACAACAGATATTACCGACGAGATGCCGAACCGCGCTACCTTCAGCGGCGTGTCGACCGAGAATGCCAGCCCCAGGACCGGAATATGAAATGTATGGTGCGTTCTTCTGTTCAGGATGTCAATATACTAATCTAACAGGTCTCTTCCAGCCCATTGAATTTTCCCCTGACTCTCCGGATACCGGGGCTGCCCGACGGAATGGGATAAATAGTTCGCAGCTGAAAATGAACCGCATCCCACTTTCTCTGTGGCTCTCTGTGCTTCCTCCGTGTCTCTCCGTGAAACGGCTCCGTTATCACACAGAGTTCCACCGAGAATCACAGAGCTCCACAGAGATTTTGATCCATTGTGGCCCATTCCAATGACTAATCTGGACAATGCCGGGATTCGTGCCTCGCAATGACTGGTTGTTGTTGGGGCGCGTTCCTACAAGACTCCTGTCATCGCGCTCTCCTCAGGAACACTTCGCGGCAATGACTCGTTGTTATATAGTGATCCCCGAAACTTCTTCTACCGGAACAACGCCCTGTAGCTTTCGGGCGCCGGGACGCGATCCTTCATCTCGTTTTCATTCAAATGGGTTACATTGTGGATCGTATTATTACCTCCTTTTGTTCAAATAGTGGGCTGCCCACGGCGAATCCAATGTACGGTTCAAACGTCTATATGTCGTGTATCAGAACATTATCGTCGGCTCAACTTGAAGATGCGGCAGTGAGGAATTCGGAGTACCAATGTCAAAGAAAGCATACATACTTTTTGTCTTGTTAGCCTTCACCTTCCCGGTTTACGGCCAGCCGAATCAAACGGCCACCGGAGAAGGTACCATAACCGGGAGCGTCCTCGACCGGGATACCAAAGAACCCGTCCAGTTCGCAAACGTAATTCTCTTTACAAAAGATGACAGCACGCAGGTGACCGGGGCAGTCACGGACGCGGCCGGCAAGTTCACATTGACCGGAGTAAGACCGGGGAGTTACTTCCTGCGCGTCCAGATCCTCAGTTACCGCGTGAGAGTGGTCGGCGAAGTCGTTCTCACGGACAAGCGGCCTAATCTGGACCTGGGCCGGATTTATCTCCACCCTTCGGCCATTAGCCTGCCGAACGTCGTGACGGAAGGAAAGAGATCGCCGATAACATACCAGATGGGCAAACAGGTCATCGACGTGAACCAGATCAAGACAGCGTTGGCGGGCACGGCAGCGGACGTTCTTCAAAACGTACCCTCGGTGAGTGTCGACATAAACGGGACGGTGAGCTTAAGGGGGAGCACAAATTTCCAGGTACTTGTCGACGGCCGTCCTTCGGTGATGGGCGCGCAGGACGCCCTGCAGCAGATCCCGGCCACTTCGATCAAGAACATCGAGATAATGACAAACCCTTCGGCGAAGTACGACGCGAGCGGCTCCGCCGGGATAATCAACATCATTCTGAAAAAGAATTCCGATCTCGGACTGAGCGGAATCGTTAACCTGACCGGCGGTCTCTACGACAAATACGGCGGGAACTTCATCCTTCAATACAAAACGCCTTCGCTGAATTACAACATCGGCGCGGACTTCAACCGCCGCACCTTCCCCGGCACCAACCGGCAGGTGAAACAGTTCACCATCGGAGGGAGTACATCCTCTCTCAACTCCGACGGCAGCGTCCTCTGGCAGCGCATCCTTTCGGGCGTGAGAGGCGGGATCGGATTCAACCTGACCCGGCACGACAACCTGTCGTTCGGAGGACGATATGGCGGCAGGGCGTTTCACCATTATTCGTCGCTGAACACGAACCAGTCGTCCGATGCCCAGCAGCTCATTTATATAAACGACCACAATTATAACCATTATGGTACATTCTACGAACTGAACACTAACTACCTTCACGACTCCCGCGGCGACCGGCTTACCGGCTACCTCTCCTTCAGGCACAACAGTTCGGATGAGGCCGCGATAAGCACGGCCACACAAAGCAACACCACGCTCAACGGGACACAAACCACGGAGCTGGGTCCGCAGAACGAAATTCGGGGAAACATCGACTACACGCTGTCGATAGACAAATCTGAACAGTTCTCCGCCGGTTCTGAATTCTTCAGCAGGACTTATGAGGACGTCAACAAGCTGTACGGTTTCGATTCCACCACCGGCAATTACAATTTCCAGGCGCCGTTCAGCCATACGAATAATTTCAACCGCTCCAGGTTCGCGGCCTATTCGATTTTCTCCGACAAGTGGGACAGCCTCGGAGTCCAAGTCGGGTTCCGGACTGAGTACACGTACCAGCTCGTGGCGCAGGCGGATACGAGTCAGCGCTTTTCATTCGGCAGGTGGGATTATTTCCCGTCGCTCAGCGCCTCTTACAGTTTCAGCAACGGTACACAGCTCATGGCGAGCTACACACGGAGAATTGAGAGGCCGGACGGCGGAGACCTCGAGCCGTACTACTCGTGGTATGACGCGAACACCGTCCACATCGGGAACCCCCTTCTCAGGCCCGAGCTTACCGATTCCTACGAGATAGGGCTTCAGACCTTTCTCGGCGACGTAACCTTATCGAACGATGTTTACTACCGCTTCACCAAGGACAAGCTCCAGCACATAAACTCGGTTTACGCGGAGAACGTGACGCTGACGTCCGTCGCGAATGTCGGAAACTCTTACGCGGTCGGCTACGAGGTCAGCGTTATGTTCAACCCGGTGAAAATGTGGCAGCTCAATCTCATGGGCAATCTCTACAATTACAAAATAAGCGGCGCCTTGAGCAGCCAGTCTTTTGCCAGGGAAAGCTTCGACTGGAGTTCGAAGATGAGCAATACGTTCACGCTGAGCCATTCGACCGAAGTTCAGCTTAGCGCGAGGTACCACAGTCCATCCGTAACGGCCCAGGGCACGTGGGGCGGGTTCTTCACGACCGACCTCGCATTGAAGTACGACATAATCTCGAAAACGCTGACATTGACGCTGCAGGCAAACGACATCCTGAGCACCGGGAACCGCGAGTTCACGTCACAAGGTACGGGCTTTTACGAATACAATTATTTCAACCGCCGCGCTCCGATAGTCGTGTTGAATTTCCAGTATAATTTCAACAACTACAAATCGCAGGGCCAGCCGGATAAAGGGCAGGGGGATAACTGAGGGGCGACCCCTTCAAATCACCTGTCATTGCGAGGAGGACATCCCGCGTCAGCGGGATGGACGACGCGGGGTTGTCCCAAAACAAGGAAAATGTCATTCTGAAGGAGCGGAGCGACTGAAGAATCCACTTATTCGTTCTGAAAAATGGATGCTTCACTTCGTTCAGCATGACAGACAAGACTTTCTGGACAGCCTCCCGACATATATAATAAATTGGTCGGGAGATGCCGCACCGCGAGGCGCGGTATCTGCGACAAGGCGGCACCACGTCGCGGCGCCTTTGGCGCCACTCCTCGCAATGACTGGTTGATTGGCATGGAGCTTCCCTTGCTTAGTAGCTCACTGCCTCCATTCCAGCACTTCCGCGCTCAGATCCCTCCACTCAGGATTCATTCCGTTTATCAAGTCATCTTTCTTCTTTCTCGACCACGACTTGATCTGCTTTTCCCGGCCAATCGCAGTATAAGCATCAGAACAGATTTCGAAATAGACCAGCTTGTCGACGTTGTATCTCTTGGTGAACCCATCGAAGATTTCATCCTTATGCTGTCGAACCCTATTAGGCAATATGCTCGACACCCCCGTATATAGAACGGTGTTGTACTTATTGGTCATGATGTAGACGTGGAAGATCTTTCGCATGCCGATGGGAATATAGCATAATTCGTCCGCCGGAGGGAATTGTTATGATGTGGAATGTCCCGCCCATACAAAACTCCCGTCATTGCATGTAGCTTGTCGGGCTACGTGGGCAATCCCCTGCCACCATACCTGTCATCGCGATCCCGATCACGCGTCAGCGGGATCGGGAGTGGCAATCCCCCGCTTTGTCGTCCTACGACCTAAGGCTTGCCCGGGTAGAGGTTTCATTACGGGGATTGCCACGTCGTGGTGCGCCACGGGCGCACCACTCCTCGCAATGACGGGTTGATTTGAAGCGATGCCCAAAGTGCACCTCGGCAAGTTCCACAACTCACCTGTCATCACAAGTTTCACTTCCGTGCGAACTCGATCAGGGAGCGATAGTCGTTCTCATCCGCGTCGCGCAATGCTTCCAAATACGCGGACCTCGCGGCACCATGAGCGGTCAGACTAACGCTCCCCCATGAAAAAGGTGGGCGCCCATACCCGTGACTGACGAGGATATCCGCGATCAGGCGCGAGTGCCTCCCGTTGCCGTTCGCGAACGGATGAATGGAAACGATCCGGTGGCTGAATCTCACGGCTGTTTCATCCGGATCGAATACGTCGTTGGCTGTCCAGTATCTGCAGTCATCCAGGAGTTTTCTCAGTTCTACGCGGATAACATTCTTGTCGACGCCGAGATTCTTATTAGTTCTTCGAAACTCACCCGCCCACTTCCAGATATCTTCGAACATGACGCGGTGCAGGTCTTTCACGAATTCCTCGGAGAGTATCTGGTCCGCACTGAACTTTCTTCTCCTGCTCCATTCCACGGCTTTCTCAACACCTAACTGCTCGAACTCGTTGAGCTCACCTCTCGTCGTGATCGTTTTTATGAGCAGGCCCTCTTTTTCGTCTTCATCGATCGGAGTCTGGCACTCTGAGAAGTCGAGGTCTAATCCCACAGATGCTTCGGGACCTCCCGCTTGAGCATATCAACCCTGTCCTTGATCGCCTGCTTCAACCGCTCCTCACTGTTCTCCTGCTCTTCAAGTTTCATGTTGTGGGAAGTTCTCATCACAATCTCACGGGCCACCTGTTCGGCACGTTTCTCGATCATCTTCTCGATGGAAGATTCCTTCGGCAGGAAGCCGTAGACGAAATCAAGGTCGAGTGCCCTGCCGGCCTCGATCAGTTTCTTGAGAGTGATGCTCCCGTCCTTCTCGCGGTCCTCGATTCCCTTTGCACCGACGGAAGTCATCTTCAGTCTCCGGCCAAGCTGTGCGAGGCTCATGTTGAGGGTAGTCCTTACTGCATTTATCCATCCCCCCAGAGGGACTTCGATTTTCTTGAGTTCCGTGAACTGCGCGAGCTTCTTGTCGAGCTGTTCTATCATGAGTTTCCGGGCGAGTCTTACCATTAGCATATATCCTTATGTTTTGCGAGATAATATAAGCATATAAGCTTACCTCGGCAAGTATTGAATTAGCATATGCGCTAATTTGATTCAAAACGCACCCAAAACGGCAAGTATCGGGAGAGGAAACTCAGCACCGCTGTCGAACAGAAGCTTGGTAGGAAGGAGGCGGTTCCCTCATCCTTTGACTCCCCCGACTTTCGTCGGGGTCGCTCGGGATGACTTTGGCGTTTGGGTGCAGGCAAAAACAACCCGGTCACTCTGAGAGAGTCCCGCTCTTGGCGGGACGAGTCGAAGAGTGACGCCATCTTCCCACTTCACTCGGCTCATCCTTCGACTCACTTCGCTCGCTCTGGATGACTGAAAGGGGTAGGAAGCAACCACAAGAAGGCCCGTCACCCTGAGCAAGGAGTCCGCCGCCAACGGCAAAGGACGACGAGTCGAAGGATGACTGCGAGCGTAGTCTCTTCGCCGTGGTTTGTGTGATAGTTCGTGCGGCAATTGCCTATTCCCGAACCGCCTGACACAAGCAGGAGCTTGTGCAAGAGCGATGAACTAACACTCACCTGTCATCGCGAGTGGCGAGCTTCGCGCCACGTGGCGGACTCCCTCTTAGTAATCCCCTCAGAAGTGTTCCTTGTCACCTTGCCGTTTCACTTTGGAGAATTACTTCTGCCTTTCTAACCTAGGTACCGCCGCGCCCCACAACGCCATAAAGCCCTCATATGGTCTCAAGAATTGCCCAATATCCTTAGGTTTGGCTGTCTCTATGGATGTCAGTGCCGGCTTTGAATCGGGCTTGGGATTTTCTTTGAAGGCAAAAATAGATCAACCAATAGAGAAGAATAGCGATCGATGCAAAGACCCCTTTAGCAATCAAACCCTCTGAGAAACCTGAAATACCATAAGCGACAAATAGGGCCCCGATCATGAGCATGAAGTTTCTTTCCCATTTCACGTACCCCAGGTCTTCCCATCGGGGCACGTCCTCCCTCGTTGGCAAGAAAAGATAGTTGGCAATTCGTGAGTCCAAGTCAAGGAAATATCTTCGAACGAGGTTTACAGTTCTGGCATATCTGTACTGGCTCAATCTTGCATCGACCAACGATAGGGTCAATAACATATGACCGGCACCGACCACGATAAAAAGGACGCTCAGACTTTGCAAATTTGCCAACAAATCAAGGGACTTATCTTTATATAGGATCCCCAGTAGGGTAAATGGAAATGCGCTCATCAGGAGGAAGAAATTAAAGAGGCGCGTCTGCAAATCTCGTAACTTGTCGTGTGTGTCGGCAATATTGCGATATTCTTCCAACAGAAATTTCACACTGTACGACATGCTATCATCAAAATTAGGTTCCTTGTCCGTTTCGTTCTTCATTTCCTTCTTCTTCATGTTACCCCGGCCCGCTATCGTACCCGACAGAGACGCCTTGTTGCGAAAGTTCTTCCTCTTCCGGAGTTCTTGCGGCGGTTTTCCCTCCCGGATAGTAATGCTCAATAATGTTTCGAAATGTGCGATCAAGTTGAGCGATCTTCCTAGCCCGTTGGCGCCACTCTGAATTCAAATCCCGTAGGACCTCCATGAGCTCAACTTTGCGTCCATCGTTAAGCTTGTTGAACTCGCGCTTCCAGTCAGCTGCTGCGTCATTTCTGTAATGCTCGCGATAGATAATGTAACGATCTGGCATCGATAGAATTTCCAGAAAATCTTCATAGGTTTCACCAAAGGCATTTCGGATAAAATCGGGGTTGGGACTAACAAGTCCACGAGTTGCTAGGAGAACGCACTGGATGCCACGTAGGTAGCGCCAGTGCCAGTTACGAGCGACATGCCGGCGGCTTACATCGTCCATTGGGATGAAGCGCATGGGAAAACCGGTGATGCGAATGCCGAGCTCTTGGTTTAGGTTGGCGTTCACCCAAATCCGGTCCCACATATCCCGAGGACTGTCGTTGAAGTTAAAGAGCATATAGTTCGTAAATTCAATAAAACCTTGGGCGACGAGGAGCCGAATAGCCCGTTCGTAAGCCCGACGAATGCCGACGAAATCAAAAGCCAGCCTAATAGGCGAAACGCAAATTGACGCAAGCAGTTTTGCCAATTCTGGCTTCGCGCTGATTAACCGAGCATCCAATCCTTGATTGAAATCCACGGTTCTTTCGCGCCCTTTGTATCTTGCTCCTGATTGGAAGCCTAAATCTCGAATCTCGTTGAAAATATCTTCAATGCCTCCAATCCCAAGTATATTGTTGTCCATAACAACCAAATGTCGTTTCTGACCATGGCGCTTGATTGTCTCTGCAACTTGCTCCCGCAGAGGGCTCATCATGCCGAACTCCCTCTCCAATCTTGGAACGGCACAAAACGAGCAGTCGCGAATACAGCCTTTGGTCAGGCGAACAAAGTAGGCATTTTGAGGATAATACTCGTGATCAACGCGCTTGAGAATACTGTAATCGGGAACAAGATTGGCGACCGCAGGCGTGCCGGGTCCAAGACGGCCCGGTGTATCAAGCGGTCCCTCAATAATGGTACTCTCTGACCGATTTCTGATGTAGTCCGGGAATAACGTTACCGCAACACCACCGACGAAAATATCCTTGGGCTGTTTGACTGCTGGAAGATAGAAGTCTATGGTAGCCGCTGTGCGGGGCAGCTCCCAGGTGAATAATGATGCGACATAAATCCTGTCCCACTGCCGCGCTCTTGCCCAATTGTTCTCACCTCGGACAAAAGCCACCCGATGACCCTTGCCTTTGTGATACGTCGCAAGACGCAATAAGCCAAGCGGGGGAAATTTCGATCGGTATGCTGGCTCAACTAGTAAAATGTTCTTCATAGCATTGCTAAATTAGTTCACCTCACACCATGGGCTTTATCGGGTTTTATTCCGACCTTCTTACAAAAACCGTTCACCTGCCTATATAATTTTTGTAATATAAACCTCTTATCTGTATCCTTCTTAATCTCTTCAATCCTCTCCATGTCAGCTGATTCGAGCAAATTTGTCACTTTTTTTAACTGATTGTAAAAGCTGTCTCCATGCTCAGGGTGCCTCGACTTAGCAATATCAAGCGCCTCAGAAAAAGCATCACCCTCATTAAAGAATGACTTTTTTGCTTTCTTATCCCTTATCACTTTCGGCAGGTCACGCACTTGCTCTGCCCTTTCAAACCTATCTTCTTTTACAGCATTTATGCACTTATCATATACAACTGGATCTTCCTCTTTTATTTTTTTCATATCCCGATTTTTTACAATCTCAAAGACCGCGCTGAACTTCTTCTGCTCACTCGTCTCAGTGATCCCATACGTCTGCATTGTCTCGTATGCCTTTATCATGTTCTCCACTTCCGTCTCTGTTTGCTTAACCATTGCAGCAATTTCTTTTGTGGACTTATTATACTCTGAACGCATTCGGTGGATATAAGACGCCTTCTCAAAGGTTCTCCACTCAGCTTTACCTTTAATATGCCAAGTTCCAAGGATCGTAAAGATCACTTCGTCGCTTGACTCGCTAGGAATGACCCTTGCTCTGATCTTTGACCACTTTTCTCTTTCAATATCGTTTTTGGCATCGCACGCTTGCTTGAACAGAAAACGATAGGCACATAGTCTTGAGTTCCCTTCAAGTACCATGTTGTCCTTCACAAGGATTTCATCAATTAGCCCGCCGTTCGACTTTATATCCTGGTAAAGATCTTTCACTGAATTCAGTTTCCATAATTCATTCTCAATAACAGAATCGTTTACCTTGTCATTTGAGTAGTTCTGCTTGATAATGGAATCTACTCTCGGATTCTCACGCCAATACTTTAGGTCGTTTATATTGATCTCCATAGTCTGCGTGGGGATCTTTTTCCCCGCAACGGTAATACTATCGCCTTGTTTCATGGCCTTTCTCCTTTTGACCGAGCACATTAAAAACTTCTTCCTTCGTTAGGAATTGTTTTCCCGGTTTTATCTTGTCAGTATCACCCTGAACGTACTCGGCGACACTTTGCTTTTTGTAAATAACATCGTCGATATACTGGTCTATGGTGCCAAGCGCAATTAGCTTGTAGATGTTACACTCGCGTGTCTGTGAAATGCGATGAATTCGGTCCTGTGATTGCAGATAGTCAACGAGATTAAAATTTCTGTCCAGATAGATCGCATTGTTCGCAGCAGTCAATGTCAATCCTTCTTTTGCGGCAGCTGGATTCGCTATCAACACCTTGTTGAGTGGATCATTCATGAATTGTCGAACGACTTGATTTCTTTTTTCAATCAACAGCTCACCATAGAGCATCGATGCACCATGATGTTTATAACGTTTGCAAAGGACTCTGATGTTCTCGACAAAACTACTCCAGATAATCAGCTTTTCATTTCGAGCAAGGATTTCTTCTACGATGACATCAAGCGCGGCAAATTTGGTTGGAATCTCATCATAGGATTTGTCGATTAAATACGGATTGCTCGCTATCTGAGCAAGCCTTAGGAGTTTTTTTAGAATCTCTTCAGACCTATCAATTATTTCCTCTCCTTTAATATTGGAGATTTCGATAAACAACTCATCCTTTAGTTGATCATACATGGCCCGTTGCTTCCCTTTTAGAAGCACACATTTGTCAATGTATCTTTTTTGTGGCAGTTCCAAAACGCCGTCCTTCCGCCTCCTGATCGAATGGGATGTTATCTTGTTCCTCAACGTCTTTAGTCTGTCATTTAAACCGTGCATATGATTACTGTGGAGGTCCACATCAAAATTACTTTTGAAGTCCTCATAACTTGCCCCAAGTAGTTTCCCCCCGTCGAGAAAGTAAAACTGTGCCCATAGATCAACGGGCCTGTTTGCAATAGGAGTCCCCGTAACAATAATACGTTTTTTTGCATGTTCCCTTAACTTCATTATCGCCTGGGTAGCCTTTGCCTCAGGATTCTTTATCCTATGGGACTCATCCAATACAATTGCCATTTTTCTGACCTTAAGAAACATCTGAAGTCTGTTCACCTCACTGAGAACGCTCTCATAGTTAATAATATAGAACTGTGCATACCCCATGAACTTCATCCCCTTTTCATCGCGACTTCCTCTTAGGACAATGTATTTTAGGTAACTATGTGTTTCGATTTCCTCTTTCCACATTTCGATCAGACTTTTCTTACAAATCACAAGTGCGCCATCAATTACTCCAACTTCCATATTTTGACACAAAGCTTCGATAATGATTTTTGACTTTCCGAGCCCTTGTTCGTCAAACAGCGCCACGGCATTGGTGTTCTTCAGATACTCGATGGCATCCACTTGATGTGCAAACGCTTCTGTTTTAGCACCATAGTTGAACTTATAGGTTTTCATCGCCTGGTAACAGTATATCCGGGACACAGATAACGTTGAGTTGCCGATGCGCCGAGAAACCCAGCTTTGCCAACAAATCTGTCAGAACAGGCCTCGCGCTTAAAGGGATTCCTAGAAATAACCTGTTCTCAGGGTGAGTGGAAACTATGTAGAGAAAATCTCTGATTTGGTTAGCTGTCCGCCGACTAAGTAGGTCATTGATGGTTTTCGCCTCTCCTATGCAAAACTCCCCTTTTGCGTTTTGCCCAATGATATCTGGTCGATGATTAAGAATCTTAGGAGGTATCTCACACTTCACTTTGCCCACATCTTTATACCGACCATCCATGTATGTTATATCAAAACCAACCTTTCTGATCTTTCTTGCTATCGTAGAGACAATGAAGTCGTGTTTCGGCGAAGCCATTTTATCTCTTATCTATCAGATTCACGGCCCTTTTACTCCAGTACGCCAATTCCCTTATGAGCCTCTCTTTCCCACTATCATCTTCCAAAATAATTTCGTCGAGATCCTGATTCTTTAGCCTCTTCAACCCTTCAAGTACTCGCTCCATCTCTCTGTAAAATGACGAAACCAAGTGAGGTTTCTTTAGCTCGAGCAAATGCAACGCTTCTTCGAATCCCTTGGAAGTAAACATGCCTCTAGTATCATCATTTGCTATAATATCCCCTAGCAACCGCACGTCTTGGCCCCTTGGAATCTTTGTTTTATCACTAACCCATGTACAGAAATCTCCCACACCGCTAAAATGCTCATCGACCAACTTTCTCAATTTCTTGTCGCCGACATACTCCACAAAGTAACTGAATTTGCTGACTTCATTTGGATCATCTGAATGGTCTGGCAAATATTGCTCCTGCATGATCTGATAGGCTTCAATATTTTCGAGTATTTGATCTTCGCGCATCTTTGTCTGCTTCTCTAATCTCGTAGTAGACCACCCGGCATCCCATAATTTGTAGAGATATTTTGCCTTCTCGTACGCATCCCACTCGGTTGTCCCCCTTAGATGCGACTGCAACCTTATGAAGTCCTTTTGTTCTCCACCTACTTCGTGAGGCAATACATTGCTGAGTATCGATTTCCATTTCTGTTCGAAAGGTTCTTCTTCCCTTAGTTGTTGATACGCTACTACCCTGGAGTTACCTTCGATCACTTTGTATTTACCACGCTCAAGAGGTTCTACCCAAATTGGGTACATAATTCCCCTATTGTTATGTATAGAATCTTTTAGTTTTCTAAATGCCTCCGGCTTCTTATTTGTCAACGCAAAAATTATCTGCTCCCGGCTTAGATTTTCCGAGATTTGATTATCCCGGAAAAAACTAATTCTCGGATTACTCTCATCAAGTTCAAGATTGTCAATTTCGATTTCGCCAACGTTAATAAAGGTCTCTTTCCCATCAAGAGGAATTTTCAAACGTTGCATTGTCGCTCCCTAGCATGAATTATTTATCGGATTTAGCCATCATTGCAGGCCCGTTCTCCGTTGTGTCTCCTTGATGACCCTCCAAAAGAGCCCGCATACCTACTAACCCTGTGCAATTTACATCCTTCAGATTGCACGATACCTCACCTCCAAATTGAGCACAAACAGCCTGTTTGCCACTTGCGAAAATTAGCCACAAAACCACCCCGAAACAAATTGTGAAACCGAACCACTGACACCCTAATAACACATCGACTGCTTACTCCCCTCATCCACACCTCCCAAACTCCTCTCACCTCACCTCCAGCCTTTCCCCATCCGGCCAGTCGGACTTGTGCTTAGGGAGTGTAGTCTTCACGCTTTTCGTCACACTGCCTTTAGCTTGGTCTGCCAGGTCCCAGTAACTCGATCTCGGGTTCAATCTCAGCAAGCTTTGCTCCCGCAGTTGAAAGATGGGGAAACCTCGCTACCAAATCTTTCGCTCTGGCAAAGTCCGCCCTTGCTTCATCGCGACGTCCTAATCGCACAAGATTTATGATCCGAGTAACCAGTGCCATTATAAATGTGTCTCTTGGAGGCACCTTTTTCTCTTCTATTGTGATGATTGCTGTGAATTGTTCAATCGCCTCAGGTGTGGCACCGAACCGACTCAACGCAACACCGTATTGGTGACGAAGGACAGTATTGTCCGGCTCGAAATCCAATGCTCGTTTGAGCGCTTGGCATCGACCAGCCCGATCATGTTGAACATCCAGTATTCGCGCTTTCACGCCATAGACAAGCGCCCCAGTACGCTTTGCAACGTATCGGCAGGCTTCGGTGATGCGTTCCAATGCAAGACCAACACGATTTCTGGCCAGTTCGTAAGCCGCACTCTTCGCGAGTACATAAGCACTGTTTGGCGATAGGTCACGAGCCTGCTTGAACATAAGTTCGGCGCCTTCGGCATTTCCGGAAAACATCTCGGACTCGGCACGTCGACAGAGTATGACCGCCCGTTTTTCATTCGGAGTAGTTATCCCGTATCGCTCAAAGTCGCTTTGAAATCGGCTAACCTCGGCAGCTTGGATCTCCATTTGCTCGTTAAACTCCTGCAACCTTTGACGAGAGCGGATTTCAAGGTCACCCATTGTTCCAAGCTCGTTGCGCGCAAAAGCAAGTGTGATCGGTAGTGCTGAATACAATATTCGACCGTCAGATTGCTGTACGCTCTTGTTTACAAGAGTCACCTCGAGGAGTTCTGTGATAGCGCGGTCTACGATGTCGAGGCGCATCTGAGTTGCCACTGACAAGTGGTAAGTGGATGTCGGACCATCAAAGATGCTCATTATGGCAAGAATGGCCTGTGCCTCAGGAGAAAGGGTGCCCCACACATTTCGGAAACTAAACTCCAAGACAGGCGAATCCTTGCTGACAACCCGATTTAGTATCGAATCAAGATCATCCATTCGTTTAAACTGGCCGAGAATCCACTGCGTGGCCAATGGCAAGCCGCCGCTAGCCCTATTCACTCTCTCTATAGTCACTGAATCCAGTGGAAACTTGACATGCATCTCTGCCGCTTTGAGTCTAATGAAGTCGGAAGTTTCGGATTGGCTCATTTCAGTTACTGGTATCGGCAACTCCCATCCACCTGTCTTAGTTCGGCTTGTAAGCAATACCCTTGCTTTTGAACCAGCCGGGAGCCTCTGCACAAAGTTCAAGATGCGCCCGTCAGAGATTGTTTCCATATTGTCCAAAATGATAAGTGTTCTCCATGCGGATAGGAGCTCAGTAACCAATTCCTTCTTTCTCTCTAATTCTTGATCCGTCCGTTCTTGAAACAGCATTAAGATATGGTCGAAGAGATTCTCAAGTGAATAAAGACAGCGCGGGTTTTTGCGAATACCTGTCTCGGTCAGTGCGGTCTCCTTTGCGGTAAGTTGGAGTATAGCTTCAAATGCTCTTTGATGGTATAGCTCATAAGCCGCCCAGTTGACCACGGCGGATTTGCCAACCCCACCTGGTCCATGTACGTTTATAATCCAAATTCTCGGATCGCCAAGAACAGCCGCAAGAACCTTATCCCTAAGTTCATTCCTGCCAATGAAGTTCTCGAAACCACGGTCCAGAAGTCTGTAAGTCCCATCCTCAACAGCAAAAGGAGACGGGGCAATATCTGCCTTGATTGCATCCTCGTCAGCTTGCTCTTCCAAGCGATCTAACAATTCTTCTAGTTCAGACTGTGATTCCAACTTGACCGTTGAATCACCGCGTCGGAAGTAAATCTCACCCCGACGAAGTCCATACGGTTTTTTTGCGCAGAAGTCCTTCCCACAAACAGTCGGGCTTCTCCTCCTCCTACGTTTTCTGCTACTCCTCACCAAGATGAGGGGGTAATATTTAACATTGGGCTCACTGCCGAGAGAATGAGTAACAATGTCGATATCAAGCGTCAGACCCGTCGCCTTCATTATCTTGTCGCGAATCTGTTTTGAATCGTAATGTAAAGGTTGAAGAAGGCCCACTTGCGCCCACGATTTGTCCTTGACGCCAACTAACAAGTATCCACCTCCTACATTCTTCAGAGCTAGTACATCCTTAGCAAATGCACATAGCTCATCGTCGTTCTCAAGAGACAGAGATTGTTTGTAATCCAACCATTCACATTCACTTCTACAATCTATCAAATACCGGAATGCTTCTCGGCTAAGGTCACCTTGCCCTGCCATTCTTTCGAGAATTGCCAAATTCATCCTAATCACCCGATTCAGTTTGCTGCATTAATTCGCTTTCTCTGTGAACTTCTGAAAGACAACAGCCTTCATCCCGCCCTTGTAAACTCTCCATGCCTCCACTCCAGCCTCTCCCTGTCCGGCCAGTCGGCTTCACACTTGGGAAGCCTAATCTCGTGTCCATGGAGCTCCTGAAGCCCATGCTTAAGCATCGGCCCGTCGTGCTCCGCCAGGACGTCGCCCCGGACTTCTATGATATAGTCGGGGTTAATGCCAAGGATATTGCTGTCGAAAGCAGGACGTCTAATCTGGTAGACGCTGCAGTAGTCGTTGTCAGCCTCTTCTGCCATATCCCTTGGGTGGTTCGAAAAACGCAAGCTGCGTATCCACGTGTGCCTTCCGCTTCGCTACGCCGTGGAATGAATTCCTTTCGACATCCTCATTTCCCCATTGGTCCCAACCATCTCGCTTAAACCTCGCGAACAACTCAAGATAGGGACCGGGCGAACACGCCTCTACCAGATCGTAAAACTCATCGGGTTTACGCGAGTGCTCGCGTTTACGTGTGCTGAGGAGATTTACTTGCGTGCGCCCTCGCTGAAGTGTCCTCATCCTCCCTCGTATACCGAATAGAAGCAGCTCCGTTACGTTCCGGAAGTAGAATCCGACTCCCCTGCCGTCCGGTCCGCCGTCCTTCCGCACCTTGTACCAGACCAGATTAGTCTTGTACGTAAACCCCCATGCCTCCATAACGCGCAGGCCTTCCTGCAAAAGGGCATTCGGAACCCACAGGTACAGGTGCGACTTGGAGGCAGCCAACTCGCGAACCGGAAGCTCCATTATCTCTTTTAACTCCATCGTCGGGTATCTCAATAACCTCTTGTGCTCGGGTGCCATCTTGCCCGTACGATTCTGAAACTGCCACGGTGGATCCACAAGGATTGTTGAATAAGGACCCTTTGCCTTCGAGACCAAATCTATCGAAGCGTTCGGCTCGCTTACCCTATAAACCTTACCCATATCTCAATACTCCATTTACATTAAAAGACGACGACATCGATCGGGATCCCGATGAGGAGAAGCGGGCATGGATTGCCTACACCTCTGTGGACACGATCCTCGAGCTTTCTCCAATGTGTCGTGGCTTCTCCGAATTTGTCGCTCATGAAAGCTTGCGCCCACCCCTTTTCAAAGGACCCCTTCGGCTTTGTGCCGCGCTTGATCATTTCCCTCTGCCGTTCTGTCGGGTGGTAAAACTTCTGCAGCTTTTCAATGCTGTTAATTCCGTTCTTCTTCGCAAAGGTCTCGAATGCTTTGCTAAGGCCTTTCTGCAAAGACTCTCCTCGCGTGATTATCCCACCTATAGAAATCACTCCGTCTGCATGAAGCCGCTTGAAATTCTCCAAGTCGCGATCATAGAAAGGATCTTTATTATTCCACT
This sequence comes from Candidatus Kryptoniota bacterium, assembly GCA_024641705.1. Taxonomy (GTDB): domain Bacteria; phylum Bacteroidota; class Ignavibacteria; order Kryptoniales; family JAKASW01; genus JAKASW01. The sequence goes on along the minus strand of JAHECO010000011.1, from coordinate 24,911 downwards.
CAATCTCCAAGGCAAACGTCCCACTTGGAAATTTCTTTACGTGGTCAATTTCGTGGGAAACGGACTCCTTTTCCACTCCATCAACGATTTTCTTGATCTCAAAGATGTGTTTTTGCCAACCGTACGTTTCAGCCAGAGCGTGCCGTAACCTTTGTGTTAGTTCTCCCTCGCCCCCCCGCCATAGACTAGTTCCTTAATTGGTATGCTGATAGTCGCAAGGACGGATTCAAGCTCCTGGACTGCAGCGCCCATGTCGTGTTTCAGAATTGCCTCCGCATGGTGAAGTGCAAGCACCTGAAACCCCTTCTTTTTAATCGACTCAAACATTAGGTCTTCCAGGTTTCTTTTTTCGTCTTGGCGGTCTTCGATAGCTTGCAGCGGCCATCATCCAGTCCACGGTAGGCACATCTTCGTGTGTTTCTCACAGCCCATCTTTTCGCCAATTTATTCCGCGGCACCCAAAATAACAAATCGGCTCGATGATCACCTGGAACCTGAGCGGGCTCTGCCCCATTCACAGCATTGAGACTTCCTTCTCGTGTAGTCGGGGTAAATGCCGAGGCTATTCCCAAAACAGTTCGCCATCCATTAGAAATGGACGGCTCCGTTGGCACTAAATCCGCCACAAACGGATTCGAGCTCAGTAAAGGCGTCGGTTTCAACCGATGCCGGTGGTCATCCCATGCCCTATGCATTGCCATTCGTTCTCAGCGCCGCATCGATGTCCAGCACGGAGAATTCTCCATCCCTGTTCAGGTCCGACGCGTCCAGCGTACCGGCACACTCATGACACTTCATGATCGTCTTCAGGTACTTCTTCTCCACGAGCGGGGGGATGAAATCGAAATACTTCCTGTCCTCAGGGCGCATCTTGTGGTAGAACTCGTATAGCCCCAACGTACCTTTGGCCGAGTTGCAGGGGCCGCATACCCAAACCTGGTTGTGTATCGACTGGATCCGGTCGCAGGTCTCACATTCCGGCTTGATCCGGAGCGACTTCGGCACGATGTGCTCGCGGGTCAGGTTCTGGGCCGAGCCGCAGTAAATGCACTTCTTCTCCGCCTCCACCAGCTGCCAGTCTTCACGCTCGATGTGCGACCAGGATTTCCCGCCCGACTTCAGGTCGCGAAATGTGTTCTTAATGAAACCGTAGTGGAGCTTCTTCGCCTGTTGACCGTCGGCAAGCTTGAAGGCGCTGCAAGCGATGATCTTGGCGTATTGGTAATAGATCATGTCGCGGATTGTCTTTACTTCCCTGTCAGGCATACCCACTTACCTCCTTCGGTTCTCCGAAATCGCTATTTGGGCCGCCGTTCCGCCCGCTTTCCCTTTCCAGCCAGACGAACAGCGCGGCGCGCACCTGTGATTCGTCCACCAAGAATTCTCTACCGTAATTTTTACAAATCTAGCGGAGAAGCACCCGACATGCAAGCGGGGGCCCCGGGGATTTTACCGCGAAGACGCGAAGGCGCAAAGTTTGAATAATTATTCCCATGGAAAGGCGCTGAGATAATTCATTCTTCCCACCTTTGCGACTTTGCGGTGAAGATTTTACCCCCGAGACGCAGAGGCTGCTATCGACGCTGAAGTCCGGATCAAGCACGTACTATTTACGGATACATCATTTGCTCTTGGCGATCCAGGACATGCATATCGTCGATGAAAGGTCCCAGCTGTATTTCCCCCGGCTTCCTTCGTAAAGTATGAAGTAATCGCCGCCGCAATCCATGAATGCAGGGAACCAGATTGCGCCGCCATCCGACTCTCCCCTGGCGCCCGCGCCGAATATCGGGTTGCCCGGGTTGCGCTCCCAGTGAATCAGATCTCGGGACCTGGCGAGACCGAAATAATCCGGCTCATCGGCAAGGTACGCGCTCCCGCCGTACAAAATGTAGTACCATCCGTCGCTGTAGGAGACGCGAGCCGTGGTGATCGATATACCGTCCCAGTTTCCTTCATCTCCCTTGAATACGGGGCGGTCCCGTACTTCTTCGAAATGAATCCCGTCCGTCGACCTGGCAAGATAGAGCTCGTAAACTTTTGGCGTTCTGATTTGGACGTCTGTCGCGCGTCCCTTGAGGTCCACCAGTCTCTGGAAGAGAAGATAGACCGTATCTCCGCGTACGATAGCCGAAGGGACCCTTCCCTGAACTACCGGCCCGATCTTCTTGAAGTGGACGCCGTCATCACTCGCCGCAAGCCCGATGTGATAGCCGGGCGTACCGATCGCCGAGTAGTACAGAAAGACCCTGGAGCCGAATTTGACCGCAGAAGGGTCGAGCACCATCCCGTCATCGTAACTTCCCTTCTCGCCTATCGGGACAATCGGCTGTCCATCGTTAAGCGGTTTGTACGAAATGCCTTTCGTACCGATACCGGTCAGCTCCGCGACCCCGATTTGATCGTGATTCACCCGATCATCCGCCGGGGTGGTTCCGTTCCCGCGGTAGTAGAGGAGCGTCCTGCCGTCAAAGTTCAGGAAATCCGGATTAGCGGTCCATCGTTTCTGCCACGTATTCCCCGACGGCGGTAGAACGGGATTCCGGCCGAAATGATGCCAGGCAAGGCAGTTGCTCTCATAGTTTTTCGAGAAGCGATCCCAGAAGGCCCTGGTGATACTCAGGCCACATTTGCCGGGTACAAACCCTCTGGGACCAGCATTTCCTTGTACCGGCATGTCTCCATTTTGCACAGCAGGTCCAGCCGCCAGGCAAAGAAAGACCGCGAGCGCCGCGGCCCCGCCTCTAAGAAATATTTTCAATCTCTAGATCTCCTCTCAGTTTGATGCAGCCCGCGTGTTGATTGCCTCGAAATATAGAAGTCCAGCGAACGTTCCACAACCCGGCGGGTAAAGGATTCCACCCCTAAGATGCTCATTCGCGTTACCGCTCGCGCGGATACAGAGAGGGCCAATACTGGAATCCCGGACCTGCTTCCGACCATCGGAACGTCCCCCCACGCGTCGGTGTTAACGAGATTATAGCTTCAAAGTGCGCTTCACGAGAAAACGGATCAAAAGGAAAACGATCTGAATGGATGAGGAGGAATCAAAATGGACAATAAAGACTATCGCAGAAGCTTCACGGCAAACGTCACGGCGAAAAAGGCATTCGATAACATCGTCAACGTTGCCGGCTGGTGGACAAGCAGTTTCAAGGGGAGCGCGAAAAACGTTAACGATGTGTTCGGTGTTACTTTCGGCGAGACGAAAGTGGATTTCAAAGTGATAGAGGCTGTCCCTTACAAGAGGCTGGTGTGGTTGGTCACCGATTGTTACCTCGACTGGCTCAAAAACAAAACTGAGTGGACGGGCACGAAGCTGGTCTGGGACATCTTGGAGGAAAAGAATTCGGTCAGGATCGACATGACGCACCTCGGACTTGTTCCGGGCATAGAGTGCTACAAGGATTGCGAGGCGGGATGGAATCAGTATTTAGGTGAGAGTTTGCCGAAGCTCATATCAGGAGACGAGGAGGTCGTTTTCGAAGGCTCCAGGGGCTGAAGCGACTTCGGGGATTGCGGACTGAAGACCATGTGGTGAATTTAACCACAAAGATCACAAAGCCAACGGGCCCCCCCGAGAATGCACCGAGATCACGAAGAGGGGAATTGTAAATCCTATATCTTCGATCCTAAATCTTCATTAGCTCCGCCCCGTCTTCCTGCCGTAGTGCCGGCTAAGCCGGGTCTTCGACTTCGCTACGACTTTTCACCCCCTTAACCTCTTCGCCTCTTTGCCCTTTTGAAATCGCAAATCCTAAATCTTCGATCTTAAATCTTTATTAGCTCCGACTCTTAACTCCGCCCCGTCTTACTATGGTGTTACCGACCGAGCCGGGTCTTCGACTGCGGCGGATCTCCGCTCCGCTCCGACTTTTCACCTTTTAACCTCTTTACCTTTTTACCTCTTTACCTTTTAACCTTCTTTAGATATTATTTCCCAACGACAAAGGAAGAAGTCAATGGCAAAAAAGAGAGTCGACTGGCACGATTATTTTATGTCTATCGCGGCGCAGGTCGCGACACGCAGCACATGCGACCGCAAGAACGTCGGAGCCGTCATAGTCCGAGACAAGGTCATCCTTTCCACGGGATACAACGGGAGCCTCCGGGGCGCACCGCACTGCGACGATGTCGGACACGACATGGAGAACGGCCACTGCGTCCGCACGATGCACGCGGAAGCGAACGCAGTCGCTCAGGCGGCCAAGAACGGCGTGAACATCAACCATTCCGAAATCTACGTGACCGCCTCCCCCTGCCTCAACTGCTTCAAACTGATCGCGAACTCCGGAATCACAACGGTCTACTACGGAGAGTTCTACCGCGACGAGAGGATCAACGCGTATGCTGAGGAGGCTGGAGTGAAGCTGGTGTACATGGGGGAGAAGGCGAAAGCCGCAACCTGATTTGCTGCTTGAGGAGCAGACCGACGCCAGCCATCCGTCTTTCGGCGTCCATTCCTGACCCGACGAATGCCGGGTTCACATAGATGCCGACAGCTACCGGGGCTCCGTCTGCCCTATTTCCCCTGCTGCCCCTGGTACCCCATCGCCTTCAGAAGCGCAATCCGTTTCGCTATAGGCGGGTGGGTCGCGAAGAGATCCGCCGTAGCTCCCTCCTTCGCGTTCATCTTCCTCCCCACCGGATCGACGATGCAGAGGTGAGCCGCCCCGCGCTTGATCGAGGCCGTCGGCTCGGAGGCGTCCTCGAGTTTCTGAAGCGCGCTCGCGAGCGCCAGCGGATTCCGCGTCAACTCTGCGCCCGACGCGTCGGCGAAATATTCGCGCTTCCTTGAAACCGCCATTGCCATGATCTGGCTAATCAGCGGTGCAAGGATCACGCCGACGATCCACAGAACGAGGAGGACAAGCGCGATCGCACCTCCCGCGCTGCCGCCCGAACTCCGCGACCGGCGCCGGCCGCCTCCCCAGAACATCCCCCGCCTCGCCCAGTCGGAAAGGAGAAGGATCGCGCCGACCATCGCGGCGATCACAGTCATCAGACGTATGTCGTAATTCCGGATATGGCTCATCTCGTGTGCGACGACGCCCTGGAGCTCCTCCCTGTTCAGCGAGTCGAGAAGTCCCTGCGTAACTGCTATCGAGCTGTTCTGCGGGTCCTTCCCCGTGGCGAACGCGTTCGGGTCGGGATCGGGAACGACGTACACGTGCGGCATCGGCAGCCCGGAGGCGATGCTCATCTCTTCGACGACGTTGAGAAGCTGCTTCTGCGCGGGGTTCCCCGGATCTGCGGGGACGGCGTGAGTCGAACTGAGTACCGCCGTCGCGCCGCTCTTTAGACTCCACGCGGCCGTGAAGATCCCGACCATCACTGCGATCAGCGTACCGATCGGAAAGAAGAAGTCCTCGCTCACCGTGCCGAGATAAAACGCGTCGAACCCCAGGCCGATGAGTCCGAGGAAGAGGACGAAGCCCGCCATGATAATGACTGTGGCCCGCCTGTTGTGCTCCTGCTGCTCGTAAATATTTCTGACATCATCCACGACAAAGCCTCCCCGAAAGAAATGAGTCCGGCGGCACCGCTTTCCCCGTCAAGCCCGGGAGGGTGCCGCATCGCGTTGCTATTTCCTCAGTGACAGATCCACCGACGGGACTTCCCGCTCGGCTTCCGCCTTGATCTCGAAGAGCTCGGATATCTTGAAGTTGAACATCGTCGCGACGATGTTCCCCGGGAAGACCTGCTGCGCTATGTTGAACTTAGTGGCGATATCGTTGTAGAACTGTCTCGCGAACGAAATCTTGTTCTCGGTGCTGGTCAACTCTTCCTGAAGCTGCTTCACGTTCTCGCTGGCTTTCAGGTTGGGATAGTTCTCGACGAGCGCGAAGAGTTTGTTCAGCACCCCCGAAAGGGCGTCCTCTTTTGCCGCAGAGTCAGCAACTCCTTTCGCGGATATCGCGGAGTTGCGTGCCTCGATTACTTTCTGAAGCGTGTCCTGCTCGAACTGCATCTCCCCCTTGACGGCCTGTACGAGGTTGGGGATGAGGTCGTGTCTCCGTTTCAGCTGGACGTCGATTTGTTTCCAGCCGTTAGTGACCTGGTTGCGGAGCCTGATGAGCCCGTTGTACTTGGCAATCACCCAGAATATGATGAGGATGAGAAGGGCGATGATGAGATAGGCAAACAGCATGCTAAACCTCCTTTTGAAAGACTTCAGTAATCTAAAAACTGGGAGGGGTTGTTACAAGCTGAATGCGAAATAACGGGGCCACCGACTTGTGATACTTCTGCAGGGCCGCTCTCACCCTGCTCCTTACCGGACCGCTTCGGCGAGAGCCCTTCAATCGATGCGCGAGTTTACTAAAGTCCTAACGCGCGGCGTGTCTGAGGACCGGCAATTCCATCGGCGGTCAGCCCTTTTCGCTTCTGAAACTCCCGGATGGCAGCCTCGGTCCGCGGCCCCATGATGCCGTCCTCGGTAAGGTTGAACCCGAAACTGTTCAGGGCATGCTGCAGTTCTTTGATTCCGCCGCCCGAACCGACCGTTCCCGAGACTAACCGGCTGAAGGCTGCGGCGAGTTTCTCGTGGTATCGGTTCTTTTCATACTCCGGTCCGTTGTATCCTTTCGCAAATCCGCTCCAGTCTCCCTGCCGCAGGTACTTCTCCAGGCCGTTTGCCAGAATGAAGCTGACGCCGCATCGCAGCTGCAGCCCTTCCGAAACGAACTGGACCCCGACGAAATCATGCAGCTCGTCGTAACCGGCGGCTTCATGATTGAATCCCATGATCTGAAAAAGACCCCAGGAAGCAGATTTGTATGCGGCATCGAAATCCAGACCGGCCGCCTCGCGCAGTCGGTCGTGCTCTTTGATTCCTCCCGCGTAGAGGTCGCGGTTCCATTTCGCGCTCGATATACCGGGGTGGCTCGTGTCAAAACGACCGCCGGTTTCACGGCTGAAGATATGGGCTTCGAAGAGAATCTTCGGAAGCGGAGGCGCGTTCCCCGACCCGGGAAGGAAGCCGGAGCCCGACGACTCTACCTCTATCACCGCCCGGACATGCGCGTCTGTAACGTCGAGCAGTTTTGCGGCTGAACTTATGTCGTCTACACCGAGCGGACGGCCCATGATAGCCTGTTTTCCCATTGCGTCTCCTTTCTAATTCAATGTAACAAGGCCCGATATTCAACGCAGACTCATCCCGGCGAGACCTGTGCACGGTCGCCGCCGTGTCGGAAAAGCATGGCCAGATAAGATCTCAGGCATCTCTCTGTGTAATCTGTTGAAGGATCGGGGTCACACCGTTCCAGGATCGTCGACGAATGGCCTGAAGGCTCCACCATCGAAGGCGAAGCGCACACTATTCTCAGACCATCGACGCAAAGCTCCGGGAAAATCTCATCGACTGGCTTGTCGATCGGGCGTTGACACATTCGTTGCAGGAGTTTATGTGCCCCTTTCAGAGTGACAATGTAAGCCCAGCTACCGGGTGCACCGCGCGTTTCGGCATTCATCCTGAAGAAACCGCCCGGCAGGAGGTCAACCGGTGCCCTGGGAGCCCAGTCTGCGCCGGAATAGCTGCCGGCAAAACAGACTTCCCAGTTGACCCCGGTTCCGCTCAGGAGCTCCAAACGCTCCGCGAGCGCTTCTTGCATTCCGGGGGACAGAACGACGTCGTCTTCCAGGATCATCGCCATTTCAAGTTCACGGTCGGCAATTGCGTCGAGCACAAACAAATGCGACAGCCAGCAGCCTATTTCGCCTTCGCTCAGTTGCCGGCCGAATACTTCCCTGATCAGTCCGAGGCGCCGGAACGCGGATGCATCCAGCACCAACCCGTCCACGGCAGTGAACATCTCCCATGGGCCCTTCCAGTTGGCTGCGAACTGCTCCCCGATATGCGAGCGGCGATCGGTACTTCTATCGAGGCTGATTACGAAAACCGAAAACCCGGCAGGTCCCATCTGCTATCGTCCTCTCTTCAACTGCAAAGCAGTCAATTCTCGGATTCCCCCGTTCTTTGTAAGCATCCCGCCGACCCGATCTTCGCACATCGATTATACCAGTTCCAGAGATTCACAAAGTCCCTTCAGTCCGCGGCTCGAGAACACCCTTTCCAGCTCATACCACCTCGTCTTCGTTTCGAGATGTAAATCTCCGGATTGGTCCGGCCCACAACCATAAAAGCGTTTCCTGAGCTCGTAAGACGAAATGGATTTTATATGCTCGGGAAGAGAATTCAAAACAGTCAGTGAGTCTTCCGGTGCAGTCCACCATCCCGTCATCGACCAATGCCAGAAGGCATCCCGCATCAGTTTCGCGCTGCCGTACCCTTTCGATTTGCAAAGCACGGCCAACCGTAACTCGAGCGGTTTTTCTACGCCGATAGTGCGAACTTCCCGGAAAAGTTCAAGGACGGTCTCCGTTCTCGCTATCCATCCATGATTGGAGTAGACCGACCAGGGAGAATGTTCCTTTTGCGTATCGATGCTCCAGTACGATGTCCCTGCCGGTGTTTTCTTCAAATGAGCTGATGCCAGGTGCTCAAACATCGCGTTATGCTGCAGGATCTCGTCGAGAGGACCGATCTGACGAAGATGCACGAATTCCACGGCGGGGTCATTCGACAGGACGTCGATTGACTCGTTCACAAAATCATGTTTGGCAAAGAAGACGGAGTCGTTCTCAATGTGCCATATCCACCTTGCACCGCTTCCGCGAATGAAATCCAGTATGCGCGCATCGTAATACGGGACATCAAGGACACGATCGATCCTGAATTTCGTTCCGAAAGGGATTGTTTGAAGATATTCCCCGCTGCCGTCGGCGGAAGAATGATCTACAAGAAGCAGATTGTCGGACGACTTCACACACGGCCGGGAGACGACAAGAGAGTCGAGACAGCGCTCCAACCTGCCGATATTCCGGACAGCATCCCGAAACCCGTTCCAATTCGTGAGTTCTATCAGCAAATCTCCCGTCATTGCGTCATGGCGTCTCTGTGTCATCAGGGTGCGTCTCGATAAGAGCGAAACCCGGGCTGCTGCGTTGCTTGATCCTGCCCTCCGACCATTGTTCACCCGGTGGATACTCCAGTTTCACCAAATGCAGGTCGGGAGATTTCCTCACCTCTTTCAACAGTCTCCGTACCCCTTCGAAGAGCGAAGAGTCGTGCAGGAGTATGTAACGGCAATGATGTCTGACCAGCTCGAGCTCAGTCCTTATCGTGTCAAAGCCGTGATCACCATCGAGAAAACAGAGATCGAAAGGTGATTTCTTCTCGAGTATTCCCGGAAGTACGCCGCGCGAGTCTCCCTCGACAATGTCGATATAACGCCCGACGTTAACCCGTTCAATCTGTGACCGCGCCTTCTTCAGAACGTTCCGGTCGGCATCGATGGTCGTGATCGTACCGAGAATGCGGCTCTCCCGCATCGCTTCCGCGAACACAATACTCGATACACCCGTATTAGTTCCGACTTCCAGGATCTTCCGGGGCTTCAACAGCCGCGCGAGAGCATAAAGAAAGAGGTAGTCTTCCAGCAGACTGCCTTCTCCGGTGTCGAGCTGTCGAACGAGACCGCAAATCCCGTCGTCTGCCTTGCGAGCAAAGCTGGCCGTGTTCGGCAAACCAGCAGGAAAGCCGGAGTTACCCTGCACCTGAATATCGTGACCACCTTTCTCAAATGTCGCAGTGCCGGACGAAAACTGCTCCGCCAGGTCGGAGTGACCTGCGTCGCGGAGCGCCGCCGCAGCAACTTCCTCCGCTACCTGACCGTCGGCACGAATGCCCATGGAGGCAATTAAATACGGAAAAGCTTCGGACACCTTTCCAAGGACGCGAAGAGTATCGGCCTTCTCTTCGAGTGCGCGAAGGCACTTCCGGTCTTTCATGATCGCCGCATCAAGAAGTGCGATAGCTTCCGGAATATTCCCGGCCCTGCGACGCCTCAACCCATCGGCGAGATCCTTTTCGGCTGAGCCGTCCAGATACATAGCAGCTTCGTTGTTCCGGGGATCCAGCCTCCTTGCCGATTCGAACGCTTCCCGAGCGGCGGAGTACCTGCCGAGCCGGGCCAGCGTTTTTCCCAGTGCCGAGTATACCCAGGTGTTCGACTTGATGCGGGATTGTGCAGCCTGAAACTTTCCCAGTGCCTCTGCCGGCTTATGAAGAGAGAGCAGGCACAACCCCATGTCGAACATGATCCACGGATCGCCGCCGTCGATCCACGCCGCCCGCTCAAGGCAATCAAGCGCCTCTTCAAACGCTCCGCGTCTGTAAAGGTGTGCACCCCGTTCACTCAATGGAACTTCAGCAGATTCTTTTCTCCCTCTGGAGCCGCGTGCAGCCTTAATTCCGTCAATTACCCCGGCTTTCCCCTGCAAAGAGCCGTTCTGGCTTAACGATCTGTAAAATGTGAAATCCTGTGGAGAGAGAAACGGCGGCGGATCGACGCACCTCCACCCTTTTGCGACCGGGGCACTCCCCGGTGTGAAGGACCAGGTGTTGCGACCATGACGTATATAGATGAACGAATCGTTACAGGACAGTTTCTGAACAGCCGCTTTGCTTTCGAAGAGGCGTCCCAGGAATCCTGCGTCCTCCGCAAGATTCGCTTTTGGGAATCGAACGGTGCCGTTGAAAAGGTTTTTCCTGAAGGCGACAGTTCCTCCTATGACTCCGTAGGCGAACATTTTGTCCCTGAGTCCGTCATCACAGATCCAGAATTTGCCGTCAGAAAGATCGAACATAAGTGCATCCTGAAGAACCGTAGCATCGGCCCGGCCCCGTATTATGGGTTCGACCTGATAGCTGAGCCGGCGAGACGAATACCAATCGTCGTCATCCCACAGAATTATGATTTCGCCCCGACCGGCCTCGACACCGAGATTTCTTTTCTCTCCTAACGAAACCGCGTGGTCGAGTCTCATATACACTATGTCTTCTCTCTTCGGAATCAAGTCGGCGATCGGATCCGAGCCGTCGTCGAGAATGAGCAACTCTTTCGCAGGATAATCCTGATTGAGGAAATACTCTATTGCTTTCTCAATGAATGCTCGCCTGTTCCGCGTAGCCATGAGACAGGTGACCAACGTCTTGCCGGAAGGGATAAAGGCTGGATCCATTCTCCCTGTCGGCGAACCGGACGGTTGCGCATGTGTTTCTTCCGGATGCGCCGCAAGAGCGTACTCTTTTCCCATTAAGCTTTTGACAATGTCGACGGAAATGGGACGCCACATCCGATTCTGAGTGTGCTTCGGGCTTGTGTTACCCGGGTGGACAAGTGCGACATAGAAATCAGGATTGGGGAGCGCGACGAGTTTTTTCGGGGTCCCTGACCGGGCGAAGCGAGCATCCTCACCGACGTCGATAGCCGGGAAAGGATTCTTCTCCCAGAATGTTTTCCTGTAACAGAGCGTGCCCCCCGCAAGCCAGGGCCTGTTCTCTTTCGGATAAACGTATTTCCAGGCCTCGCCCGAGACCGAATTATAAAAATAGAGCGCATCAAGTCCGCATACATCGGCATGGCTATTCAGAAGGTGTTCGACCTGGTATGTGAGACGCCAGTGGGCCATCCAGTCGTCGTCATCCCAATGAACGATTATTTCACCCCGGGCTTGTTCACACGCGAAGTTTCGTTTGGCGCCGACTGAGAGTCTCTTGTCCTTCCGGAAATATCGAATCCGAGAGTCAACCGGCACGATATCATTTATATAATCAGTCCCATCATCGACGATGACGAGCTCTTTCGGCTCGTAGTCCTGACGGAGGAAATATCCTATCGCCCACGGTACAAACTGACGGCGGTTAGCCGTGGGCATGATGCAGGAGATCGGAGGAAGAACATCAATCACTCGCTACACCTGCATGATGATGAACAAGGTCCGGGCATTACCGCCCATTCATGCCACAAGGACTGCAACTTGTTCTCCCCTCGCATAAATCGAGTGCAGGAACGACAGAGGTAACAAAGGAAGTTCTCAGTCACTTGTATTCTCCGGTAACACCTATTCTCATTGACCAGAATTCATAGTTCATGATCTGATGACATTTTCACAGATTAACTCGCTTAGGAGGAAATATCGCGTGTCTTCTTGATCATGACCCACATTTGTTTCTTTTTCTTCCGCGCATCATCCAAAGTTTTTATCTTAAGACTCGGATCTCCCACGTTCTCTACAGGGGTGTTCTTGAGATGGAGTCCGTGTCGATTTTGGTTTTGCAGGAGAGGCCACATATTCTGGATTGTATTAGCTCGCGTCACCCCGATTAGCTGAGTCTCGAGGACGTGGTCTCCATCTGTCCCCTCGATCCTTGACTGGTAGCCGAAATGCTTGAGGGATTTGTTGAGCAGAGCGCCTCCAGGCGTGCCCTCGCCCGGTTGGTATTTGAAGACACTTCCCGTTTGAACAATGAATCTGTCGGCGATACCCAAAGTTGCGGAGTCTGCTTCCGGTGGTTTCCAGGGCCACGCTTTTTGTCGAAAAGGCTCAAATCGTTGAATCCTCCCACCCAGTAGGATCCACGCATCCAATTTGCCAGGACTGATCTCGGCATCATAGGGTTTCCAGCCGGCCTTAGCCTTGCCAGGACTGCCTCCTGACATTTTCGCCTGGAGTATTGACTGCTGGAGTGCACGAGTTATGCGCGGGCCAAGGAACAAAGGACGGTATAGTGAAAGAGCCTTCTTTGGATACTCAGTCATAAGAACCGGATTGTCTTCCGTCCCCCAATCAGATCCCTTGAATATTACGGGCAGTATCGACGCGATGCTGTCAAAATGGGAAGCTATCTTTTTGTCAACGACCGGGTCGGGCTTATCCGGAGCTGGCGGTTTACGTTGCGCTATCAACCCACGGATTTTCTTCTGCAACGCCCTAATGTCATCTATCGCGGCCTGAATCTTTTTGTCCTTCTTTGCGGCCTTGTTGAGCGTTTTCTGACGTTCATCGAGGAAATCACCAAGTGACTTTTCTTCACTCGCAACGTGCAGATTAGACGTCTTGTCCTCACCTTTGAAAAAGAGGCTATGTTTCTCTCCTTCCACCGTGAGATCCTTGCGTGACTTCCACCAGGCGGTGACGGCGGACACCCCTTTCTTTACGGCCCCCACAAACTTCTTCCCCATCGTGACGATCCAGTCGATTACCTTGTCTATTGCCTTGTCGATCGGTGCACGCAGCTTGTTGATGATCTTCACCACGGCGTCGCTCACCTTTCCGAGGCCGACGAGACGTGCAAGAAAGCTGATAACCAGCGTGAGCAGGCCGGCCAGAGTCTGTTCGACACGATTCGCCGCAGCAGCTATCACGCCTCTCGCAATTGCGGAGATGGAATCGATGAATGCCATGGCCACCTGTATGATCTGCTTCAGCCGCTCGATGAAGAACATTACAGTGTTGTAAATGGCGATTATCGCCTGGATGAACGCGCCTGCGGGAGACAGCATGCTGAGGAGCTTGGTGACAGCCGCCTGCACGATCCTCTCGGTCACGAAACTCATTATCCCTTCCATGACCATCTCCTTCAGGTTGCTCAGCTGCTCCTTTATCTTCTCCCACGCCGCTGCCGGACCTTCCCTGACCAGTGTAACAACGATGTCGAAGCCGATCTCCAGTGCTTTCACCGCCGGTTCGCCGATGACTTTCACCAGCTTTTGCCGAATGTTTTGCCATGTCAGACCGAGCACCGACAGCACGAACTTGATGAGTTCACGAATCTCGAGCGATTGCGGAATATAAATGTTCGCTCCCGCAAGCGCGCCTGTGATCCACTGTATAAGACTGTTCTTGAGATGCATCCCGATCTTCGCGGCAAACTGCTGGAAGCCGAGCTTGGCGGCCTTCACGAGGTTTCCGACAAACCCCACCGGGTTTCTCAGGATTGTCTTGAATGCTGCTCCTGCTTTTTTCAGATACGGAATTGCCCCGGGCATCAACACCTCGAAGATAATCTGGAGGAGCGTCCACACGGCATTTCCCGCCCAGCTTATGAATTCCTTGATGAACCCGCCGAATACGGACGCGACTTTCAAAAACGCGCGCGGCAACAGCACTATGTCGGCAAGCTCCAGTGACTGGAAAGCTTTGATGAATAGCTTCGGGATCTGCTTCACGAACCCCACAAGTGATTTCACGCCGCCCTGAAACCAAGCCCAGGCGCGGGCGACCGCGTTGGCCTTCTTGATGTTGTTCCAGACTTCTTCCTCTCCGATGAGCTTCATGAAGCCGCCGATAAGGGTCTCGGCAGTACGCGGGTACGGATCACCGGTTACCGGGTCCTCTCCCAATATCGCCTTGAGCAGATCATACCCGCGAGTCCGCTCGGCAAGTTTGGCGAGCGGCCGCAGGATGGCATCCTTTATGAACTTGATGATTCCTGCAACAAGTCCCTTCGCGAAATTCCAGATGCGTTCGATAGGTTCAGTAAAGATGCGCTTGGCGCGTTCCCACACACCGCCGAGGTCGAAAATATCCCGCCATCCCAGTGAACCAAGAAACTCTGTGAGAGCATCCTTCAGGACACTACCGACCAGTCCGAGCGTTTTGATTTGCTGTTCAACCCATTTTCCTACCTTGTCTAAGACACCGTGGTTGTCCAGAGCCTGTGTGATCAACGCTCCGCCAGGTATAATATCGAGCAGGGCGCGGATGATGTTGGCTGCATTGCGTTCCACGCGACTCATGTTGATCGGGTTAACGCCCAGAATGACAGTGAGCATTCGGAAACCCGGAATCAGGTTCGCCTTCCCGGCGAAATAATCGAGCGCATCGCTGATTCCCAGTCTTTGCACATGCGGTCCTCCGGTGCGCTCGCTCACTGTGAATTCTTGACGACCGAGTACAGCCGACGAAGCCTGATGTGCTTCGCGCTCATAAGAATCCGTTCGTCCCGGGAGCCACCCCTGCACCATCGGTGCACCCTGCTGCTGAACGACGTGTGCAGTCTCGTGCGCCATCAGGCCGATGTCCGTCGGGCTCTCGCCCCTGCCCAGAAAGATATGTGGACCGTATGTAATCGCACGTGCCGACAGACCCTCCGCTGCAGATTGTGCGCGGGAATCCGTGTGAACCCGCACTGACTTCAGGTCCACGTTCAGGCTCTGCTCTATGGCTTCCCGGACAGCCGGCGACATGGGCTCGCCGCCCCCCGGCAACCCGCCGATGGCGCCGGGGGTGCGGGAGGTCTTCTTTGCAAGCCGTACAGCAGGCTCTGCAATGGGGA
Source organism: Candidatus Kryptoniota bacterium (assembly GCA_024641705.1). Classification (GTDB taxonomy): domain Bacteria; phylum Bacteroidota; class Ignavibacteria; order Kryptoniales; family JAKASW01; genus JAKASW01. Next base: position 9,724 of record JAHECO010000011.1, on the reverse strand, counting down.
GTCTTTCGGGCCGCGTTCCGGATTGGGACGCACGAGTCGGCGACGCAGCCGGCGGTGCAGGCTTGGGCTTTGCCGCAGGACGGGAAGCTGGAACAGGCACACGTGCAGCAGATGCAGCCATCCGGTAGTTACTCCGTCCCCGCCGATTTCGACGATGTCCGCCGCAGCGGGCACACCGCCCCGCTCTTGCGGTACTCGCGCTGCACGGCGGACTCAAGATATTCGGAAACCACGACACCTCCATTATTGAGGGCAAGGAGAGAAGCGTGCAGAACCGCGTTGCGAATCTGTCCGCCCGTCAGTGCACAGCGGTATGTTATCTCGTTCAGAACTTCCTCGTCGACCGAGTGCGTTGCAGGCAGAAACATCCTCCAGAGAGCCCACCTCTCGGCAACGTCCGGAGGGCGGAAATCGATAACAACATCCATGCGGCGGAGGAACGCCGAGTCGATATGATCGCCGGCATTTGTGGTGATAATGATGATCCCGTCGAACGATTCGAGACGCTGCAGCAGGAAATCCGTCTCGAGATTCGCATAACGATCGTTGGACGTTTGCACACTTGTCCGTTGTGTGAGCAGGGCATCGCCTTCGTCGAGGAGCAGCATGACGGGGAGTTCCTCGGCACGTGAGAGCACAAGATTCAGATTTTTCTCCGTCTCACCAATATATTTGTTTATGACAGTTGCCAGATTGATCCTGTAGAGGTCCATATGAAGTGCGGCGGCAAGCAGGCGGGCTGACAATGTCTTTCCTGTCCCGCTCGGTCCGGTGAAAAGCGCGCGAACGCCGGAATTCAAAGTCAATCCCAGGACAGGACTCACCGCAGCGTCCAGTCGTTCCCTGTGGCGGCATCGCTGCTCGAGACTCTGTAGCTCATCGAACGTATGTGGAGCCGTTGCCAGGTGACTCCAGTCTCCAAGAGCATCGATTCGGTCTGCGAGGCCGTCGAGGAGTTCGTGGTTCAGTGCCCGGATACCCCGCTGTGCATCGTCCATCCGGATTGAGGGATTGTGCCGGGCCGCCGCATATGAAGAGGCAATCCCTGCTGCGCGGCGGATGTTCCCCCTCGTCATCCTGTACCGTTCCGATACAACTTCGAGTTCGCCGATTTCTTGCGCTCCCGATCCCGCCAGCCAGTGCGCCTTGCGTTCCGTCGGCTCCGGCACATTGACAGACAGTGTGATCGCCCGCTCTGACCATGGACCGCTGACTCCACCCTGCCGTCCCAGGACAACTGCTACCGGGCCGCCATATGCGCTGAGCCCCGGAAGATATGCCGTCTCGCCGGGCGACAGCTCGGGCTCAACGATGGGGACCGCGTCCAGAGCAGTCGCAAGCGGGCCCAGCATCTTCCATCGTTCGTCGTCTGCTTTCCCGAGACCGCCGATTTCCAGCGCGCCCCGCGAGAGCGACCTGGCAACCGCCTTGATCGCCGTAGTTCTGCCGTTACGCTTTGGCCCGCGAACGATAATTCCCCTCGCCTTGCCCGACATGAAAGCATCGGAGATCTCCGCAAGCTGGTTGCGCAGCGGTTGTGGGAGGATCAGGTCTTGAAGATTGGTCAGATCAGACGGCGGCGTGTATGTCAGCCATGAAACCGAGGATGTCATCAGGCCGCCCCGGACGGCATTCCACAGGGGAACAGGGACCTGGAGTGTCCATTCACTGCGCGGCGCGGTCTGATTGGCCGCCTCAAGCAATCCGAGGCTGAGCAGCTCCTGTACGGAAGTCCTCCCGGCCCCGCCGGTGTCCGACTCGTTCAGCCACGAACTCAACAGGCCGTATGCGGGTCGTGGTTGACCCGGCGGACTTTGGATCGAATCGAACACGTCGCCGAAGCGCGAATCTTCTTCGGACAAACCGACACACAGGAATGAATTCAGCAAAGTGTAATCGAGCTTCGCCTCCTCACGCAATGCCCGCAAGGGAAGGTGAACATCCGCAGCGGCCTCCCATTTGTCCATGGAATGACGCCACCATTCCGCAGCAGCATCGATTGCCAGACCTTCCGCCCCGCGTTCCGCAATCTCGTTGCTGTACCCTGCAAGGAACGGAAATCGTTTGAAGACTTCTTCAAAAGAGCCTAGTGAACGAGTCAGGTTCCCGATCAGATAAAGAACGGCGCCATAGAAGCAGAGCCGGAAATGTCCAGCAGCAGATATCTCCAGATCGGAAAACGGGTTGTCGCCCATCGACTGCATTCCTCCGAACATTTATTGATAATGAAAAGCGACGAATCTCCCGGCTGCAGGCACCCATCCGGGATCGCGGTCGAGCCCGGCCAGACGAACCTCAATCGGCAAATCGTCAAGCGAAAGATAAATATCGAGTCGGGTGGCTCCGGCTTCCACGCGCGCATCACGGTTTAACAGTACCTTTGACAGGCTTCGTCTCCGATCGAATCCCATTGCCTGCCGCAAACGGGCCGAGAGAAATGTGAGAAGCCAATCAAGCCAACGCTCCAGAGGCATTGCCTTTCCAATCGGCTGCGGTTCGATACGCTGCAACGTATACTCAGCGACACCGGTATACCCACGCATCTCTTCCTGCAGTTGCCGCTCAATACTGCCGCTGACATTGACATCGAGGACATGAAATCCCTCATGATGACGGACACGTAACCGTTTTTCGGACACGGACCAACGCCACACCGATCGACGGGAAAAGGAAGCCAGCCACTCAGACGGGATACGCCATTCGTCCGGCGGCTCAAAGGATCGGCCCGGTTCTTCTCCTTTTCGTCCGGCAAGGCGTGCAAGAAGAGTCCAGACAGGATCGCGCTTTGATTTGCCGGCGAGCAATCGGCGACCGACGAGTTCGATGAAATCCCAGATGGGCAGCTCAAGTCCCGGCTCCAAGGGTCTAGTGAAGTCGGCGTAGAGGTTCAGAGCCAGGCCGACGTTAATCAAATAGAAAAGACCGCCGAGCTTTGTCTCAATCCGGTCCTCGGGAACAACCGCAGGCTGCAGGTTGTAAGCCGGCGAATTCTTTGACGCATCTTCCCTGAAACGGCTGCCTTGCGCTGAAGATGACGACATGTCAGGCGGGGTCGTCTTTCCCACCTGCTGTACCATGACAGTAGACTTGCCATACGTAATCGACCGGACGCTGTCGGAGGTTTCGCTCTTCTTGGCCTCCCGGGCCGCACGTGCGGCATAAATCGGCGGCTCTGCGTCGATCAGTCCTGATGAAGCAGGTTCATCCTGTTTCCCTGCCGCCGTCAGGCCAGGCGGCCGGCTGCGCGTAGAGAAGAAGTCATCCGCTGCGCCGGAGGTCGTATCGGGATTAGAGGTTCGGATGTCTGACGGCACACTCAGATCGGACGCAATCGGAGAAGCGGCCGGCTTTTCGTCGACCGTACCATGGACTTCGCGTTCGGGAGATTGAAGATCGTCGGATGCAGCTTCAGGATGAAGGTGTTCAACATTCTTCAAATTGCTCGCGGCCCGCACGCTCCCGTAGTCATCCCGGACAGTCTTGCTGCTCCCTGAAGGAAGCACCTCCGCACCGGCAAAGACCGGAGAGGCCGACGAAAGTGATTGTTGCCACCTGAGCACGTCGGCGGCAAACGATGCCGTGCGGACAATCGCAGGTGCGCGATGCAGCATGAGCCCAATGCCGACCAGGAGTTGGCGGTCAGGGTCAAGAGCCGGTGTATCGCTTTCCGGGACCCACCGCCGCCACGGTGGATCTGTCCGCGACCGGGGAGGTCGCGACCGCAATTCAACCGGCCGAATCGGACCGGCTCCTTCTGCCCGATCGGGATGCATGGGCCGAACTCCTTGAATTGGACCGGGAGCCGCGATCTCTTCCGGAACACTATGCAACGCATGGAGGCCGAACGTGAAGGTAAGCTTCTGCTGCAATGCACGCACGTCGTTCTTATTTATTCTGCGTACGAATTCAGACATCCTTTGACGCCGGGCAAGATGATCGAGTGCAGCCGGAACGCTCTCAGGCGCCTCGAGCCATGCAGTCACGGCGAGGCGCCCGAGATCGGCATTGGGAAAGATGCATTTCCACCACCAGCGTGAGACGAGCTCTCCGGCAAGCCAGTCTATGGCGAGACAGGTGAGAAGCTCGGCACGGTCCCTAAAAAGAATCACTCCAGCGCCGGTCGGAACCGCTTCGTGGAAAGGCCGGGATGCATGATGCACAAGCTGGTCGATCCTTGCGTCGAGAGCGCACTGCCACTCAAGCGAGGCGCGCCCTACTCCGTGCCCCCACAACTTGAGCGAGCCCGGCAGGGGATCAGTCATGCCTCGGATGCACACAATCGACTCCCCTTGCAGACTCGTCAGGCTCAGTCGCGAAGAATCAAGCAGGGCCTCCGCGCGCAACCTTGTCTGAACTGCGTCAGGCTGCGAACTCCGGACGCGGAGACGGTTCACAATTATCGTCTCTTTGGGCCATTCGCAAGTGCTTGCCATCATATCACCTATCGGCGAAGCAAGAGTTCTGCTCACAATAGTTATCGCCCAATGTCCTTAACAATGTAACCGAACGCTCCGATTGGCTCGTACACATTGAACTTCTTTCCCTCGATGGTGACTATCTTGCCGGTGTTGCGTGTTCCACGTATGATCCACGTGGGCAGATTAGCGCCGAGCGGGATGGAAACATATTCCTTCGTCGGGTCTCTGGTAAGAACCGGATTCGCGAACACATAGTAGTCCTTCAATGGTGTTTGGACCTCTTGAATATGAAAGCCTTTCCCGCCGATATTCATTTTCCCACTTCTCGGGAGGTTCAGCGCAAGATAAAGGACCTCCGCTCCACGGGGAACCTTGAAAGTCGCTGCCTGCCCGACAAGGAAACTCGACTCCTTAAATCCATCCCACGACCCGATCAGAGCACCGACAACTCTCTGAGGAGATTGTTTACCAGACAGCAGGTACTTTTCAGACGTATCAATCTTAGACTCGCCTGTCGAGAACTGCCTCAGATCACGTCCGTTCGGACCGGCAACGATGGGGTTTCCCTCGCCCGTTGCGATCTCAATCGATCCGTCCGCGATCAATGTCACCAGATTGTCGGGTTTCACCGGGAGCCGTACAAACCCTAATGAATCCTTTCCCGGAACAATGTCCCAGTATGTGCTCGGTATCTTGACGCTTGGCGGAGTCACTATCGTTCGTATATCCATCTCACGACCCTGGGGGACAGATACGACATAGCGCCGCGGTACCGCCTGTGTGGCTCCCTTTATCCCGGATTTCCATCCGGCCTTGACGTCGGTATTGTAGCCGTACCCGGTGAGGATGAATTCCTGGGCCTCCTTGTGCGGCGGCAGTTCATAACCTGCTGTGCTGATCCTGGCCTCCCGTTCGAAAGGCGACGCGGTGCTCACGAAATCCATGTTTCGCTGGACGGAACTATTAACGAAAGTCGTGGTCGGATCCGTCGAGCTGAGGTCAACCCTGATGCACTGGTGAAGGTGAGTACTGTAGTCGTCACGCTCGGCCTGGCTGAGGCGCCACGGCCCTATGCTGTACGTCATACTCCCCGTCGCGGGGATGTCTTCCGGTCCCGCGGGATTGGTCAGGACGGTTCCTGTGACGCCTGGCCCGCCGGTCGGCACATTTGCCCAACTGCCGAGACCCGGCAGTCCGAAGTTTGCGATCTTGAAAGTTGCAGACACGTCCTGGGCCGCGGTGAAGGTGCCGGAGATGGTTGTGTTGTTGTGCGCGGTCGCATAGAAGAGGTTATCTCCGTTCAGACTTATCTCTCCTGTGTTTACGTTATTCGTTCTTAGATCGCCGCACGTAATGTAGACACCGTTTCCCACCCTCGTCGTCCTGCTTGCGTTCCCCCAGAGGTCGGGATGTGGAGTTCCTCGTTCGACTTCGCTGAAAATATCGGGATCGTCGGAGCCGATGATACGGTTGCGAGGCCAGGTATACTGAACGGCGGTTCCATAATATGCATCGGTCGTCGCGACGTTGACATATAGCCCGAAATAGTTGTCGTGCGGTATGTTGAACGGAGCGCCGATGGGTATCCTCAATTCGACGGCCCACTTAAGGATCGGCTCCTCATCTGTGCCCCCAGTCGCGGTCGCGACCCTCACGGTGATGCTGTCTGGCACAGGAGCGCTCGTCCAGGTGTAACTCGTCGAACTTGCATCGAAGACACCTGTACAGTATTCGACCCTGTGGGGCGGGAGATCGCTCGTGTCGGCAGGCGCTCCACCCGTCACGAACGGGTAGATGTGCAGTCTCCTGTAATCGTCGGAGCTGCTGCTCGGGTTGATTCCGATGACCATAACATCGCTGGAATTGAAGCTGTTTTCCGTGACCTCAAAGTACATGTACAGGTAATTTGCGTCGGCAATTCCTTCCATGAAGCCGACAGGGGCGTCATCTGTACGTTCGAAGTAGTAAGTGAATGCGCCGGTCCAGGCTTCATCGCTAACAAGACCGTCGATAGTCGGAGATGTGCCTGCTGTCTGGGGGAAGATCAGTCTATAGTCACCATCAAAATTGGACGGTACAGGCGGCCCTGGGGACCCACACGGCGGGCAGCACGTTCCGCTCAATGTCAAGTAGATCACGATGGGCATTACAGCCCATGACGATACCTTTAACCACGAAAGTATCGCAATCATTTTTCCTCGCATGGTGTTTTTCCTCCTTTCAAGGAATCAATGAGTTCAATTCGATGATTGAATCCTATGTCAGTAGTTTTATGGCTTGCCTGTACTCTCCGCTCACGAGGGAGTTTACCTCCGTGATTTTGACGACAAGAGTAGCATCAGGAGCCTGCGAGCTGGCGGTGATCACGACTGTGACCATCTTCGTTTCGTCTTTCCCAAAAGTGTCGAACGGATTCGGGTCATTTTTAACCTCCGGGCTCCACCGCCCATCAAGATCATCCAGCACCGACGCTTCTATTCGGTACTTTCCAGGTTCAGCAAGTGTGGCCTCTATTTTGTACGTGACTGATCGGGTGGTCGAAACGCGCACAATGTGGTGTCCTTTGTCCAGATTTCCACTTGGAATTACGGTAGGCGTCGAGAATGTAATGGCTGTGCTGACTTCTTCAGGCGTGGTGCCGATCGTGATGGGAATAAGTGAAGAGCTACCGCTGACGTTGGGAAATCTCTGTGAAACGAGTCCCAGCCTCAGGTTTCCGCTCCCCGTCGCATTGTTCGGAATCGTGACTCTGACTATGACGTCGCGCGTCGACGGGTTCGGTTGACTCTTCGGTATTTGCAGCTCGGTGATTTCCTGCCCGTCTTTTATCACTGCGACTTCCCAATCGTTCCTGTCGACGACGGCAGGTTTCAGGTCGTACACCTCGTCCAGAGACGTGTACGCCGATATTGTGAACGCGTAATCGTAGCTGCTGCCGTCCGCCTTTATTTCTTCCTGCGGGACCGCTGTGTTAGTCACTGTGAAGGTCGCACTCAAGACCGATGTTTCGCGCGGCAGTAACTTGAAGCGCCACGAATCCGAACCTCTGGTGTTAGTAACGACGAGGTCGACATCCTTTCCGCCATCCGGGATCCCCAGAATGGGCGGGATCTGGATGACCAGGAGTGAGTCACTGCATCCGGACAGGAAATTGTTAACAGGCTCGTTGGCAATAGTCACCGACACGAGCGTCGACATCCCCAGATTATTTCCGATAATGCGAAGTGTGTCGCCCATTTTAAGGGCACCCGGCGGATCAAGTAATTTTATAAGAGGGGGCCCCACCCCGGGCGCGTTCTCCTCTAAATTGGATACTCTGATGGCGAGCGATTCAAGCTCTTCGACCAGGCTGTTCCAGTCTTCGGCTTTTATAAGATCGCCGCGGATCACTCTCCGGATTTGCGTGGACATTGCAAGTCTCCTTCCTGATTCATTTTTAATGAATCCTCAATCAGCGTAATTGCCGTAGTCCCAGTAAGACAGGTCGAACTGTGCTTCTCCCTGATAGGGAATTTGCCCTGTCGAGAAAACGATATAACTGTTCGACAGGGCTAGTTTTCCTTTGTTGATCGCTTCGCCGTTCTCTCTAACGCGGTACAGCCAGATCATTTCTTCGCTATTCAGGTCGATCGGAGGATATGAAAATGAATTGCAGATAAGAGCCTGGAGCTTAGCGCCGTTGATGAAGACCGGGTCTCTTACCGCCAATCCGTTGAAGAAGTTCATGTCGAAAGTTCCGGACGTCCTGGGCGTGGAGAAGGGAATAATTCCTACAGGCGGAAGGTAATCGAACCGGCTTTTCGCCTCGATCCGTGCGATAGGTTGGTCTTTCCCACGAATTGCTTCGATCTGTTCCTGAAACTGGCTGAACATTGCTTCTCCTTCCTTCCTCCTGCGTGTGCTCAAGTGCGGCAGCCATTCTTCTTCCCAACCCGGAGACGTGATCCTGCGACGAACAGCCCAGGCATCGATAAACCCGATGCCGTCCTTTGTGTTCCAGTAAATCAAGGCCAGCGGAACATCGCAGTCGGTAAGAGAGGTCAGCCGCATACCATCGAGCATTCCGTATCCCGGCTCATGTTCGCCGAACGGATTGCTTACATTTCCGGTGTAGCCGGCGTCGGTCAGGCCGAAGCATTTGTACGCGATCCGATTGCGCAGATGTGCGACGTCAGCCAGGTCTTCCTCGCTCACATCCAGCTTGATCAGCCGAAACCGCAGACACTCGACGATATTCTTTGCATTGCATGAAGCCGAAGAATCTCCGAGGCTGCTCATCGGCGCACGCCCCTCTTTTTCGACCGCAGGGCGTACAACAATGAGATACACCCCCCCGCCGGCGATATAAGCATCAGGACTCGGAGGTATGCAGTCGTAGAAAGCCCGCGCTGCCGGTTCCTCCGTTTCTACCGAAGGAGCGAGGGCTACGTCCGTCTTTGTCTTCAACATCAGCGTCTGACCGCGCCTGTTCACGGCGAGGCCCGGCATTATCGTGACGACCGGCCGATCGATAGTGCTCAGGTCGGCATTCTCAACCACCTGGAACCCGAACGCGACCCCGTCGCCGAGTGCCCTGCCCAGATGTCTGCGCGCGTCGCGGTTCGCCGCCTTTTCCATGTTGAGGTCTTCCCCGCTGAGAAGCCTCCCGTTGAAAAAATTCGGCGAGCGAATCCCGCCTTCGAGGATCGAGGTAAGAAGATCGCTGGCCATATTCGTCACCTCCGTTTCATCCACTAACCGACGGTGATGAAGGGTTTAATCTGGTTCAACTTTTTTTCACCGATCAACTTGGTGCCCAGTAGTTCGTCCATCGATTTGAAAACTCCGTGTTCATTGCGTGCATCGATGATCTGTGCCGCAGTCTTGGCCGCAACCCCTCCAAGAACAGTGAGTTCTTCGACAGTTGCGGTGTTGATGTTTAGTTTCGTTTCCACTAACACCCGGCTCTCGAAGCGGCCACCCTGTATCCCCACCGCAAGACCCTGCGGACGGTCGCCCGTCGGAAGCTTCCCGCGCAGGAACTCTGCGTCGATCGATCGCTCTCCGCTCTCGTCGCACACCGAATCGCCCCTCATCACGATCTTTAATTTCTCACCCCAGACCGAATTGAAAGCGGCTGACGTGAAAACGAACGCTGCAGCTTTTGCCGGTCCACCTGCGCTGATCCTTTTTGCCCGCGTGATGATCCCGTTCTCATCGCATACCGGTTCAACTCCGACAATCTCGTCGGGATCAACCCTGATATAGTCAAACCAGGAGAAATCGCCCTTGCGATGGTGGCGTTCCGCAAAAATCTGGAAGGATTC
>JAHECO010000042.1 GCA_024641705.1 Candidatus Kryptoniota bacterium | reverse complement strand
CTTAAGTATAATTGACTTCTTGGGTCGTCCGGTTCTCATGGGTCACCTCCATAATAAGTGGTTGCCCCATGATAGTAAAAAGTTAAGACTTATTCAAGATATTTCAGTTACAAGACACTAGGACATGTAAGCAGGAACAATGAGGAGGGATATAAAAAAGCCGGCAACATGACTAAGCACATTGCCGGTCTATAGCGAAGGATCTACCGCCTGTCGCTTCGTTGCTTACTCTTTATATATGTTGATGCCGCCATTTGTGGTATGAAGGTAAAGTTCGTTACCACCGTTGTTGATTTTTCCTTCAAGGCTTCTGCTGCTGAAATTCCCGCTGATCGTGATCGGGAAATCGGAATGGATACCGCCGTTCGTGGTATGAGCGTAGACATCGGCATCGATCTCTTCCGGGCAATAAACAGAAATGCCGCCGTTGGTCGTGGTCAGCTTCATTTTCTCAAACGCGACCTTTTCCGCGAGACGCGCAGTTATACCGCCGTTCGTGGTGTGGCCGTCGACAACGCCGCCGACACCGTCAAGTTCAATCCGACCGTTGGTCGAATGCGCCTTTACCGCCCCGACAACCTCCCTTACAGTGATACTGCCGTTTGTCGAACCAACTTCGAGATTGACGGTCGCAGGCACCTTAAGTACATACTGAACCCCGCCATATCTCGACCCGCCATGGAAGAGCCAGTCGAAGAATCCACCGCCCCAATCGTGAGGGTAACGCGTCTTGACTTCAAGGAAATCGTCGCCGGAGCTGATCTCGACTCTCAGGTCGGCGAAATACTCGTCGGCCTCTTCGCTGTCACTTGCTCTGACGGTTTTGGTTATTTCAAGCGAGACCTGGTTTTTATCCCATGCTTCTACCTTAATCGACCCGTTCACATTCTCCACGACCACGCTGCCTTTCGGAGAGATCGTGAAGAACTTGGTTTCGGTCCTGGAGTACTTTTCGGCAGATGCCGTTGAAATCAGAAGGAACAACCCCAAAATCGCTCCGTACACAACTTTTTTCATCTTTCCCTCTCCAGTTTTGTGACACCTTGAAGTTAAGAACACAATCTTATGTACGGCGCTCGGCCGTTCAAGGTTTCACCATCCCGGGTGGAAAAAAAGGAGGGCGGGAATGCATTCCCGCCCTCCTTGGAAGACAAATCTCTGGGCCGATTAAACGAACAATGGCGCCAGGACAAGCGTAATAGTAGCCAGCAGTTTTATCAGTACATGCAGAGAGGGGCCTGCGGTATCCTTGAAGGGATCGCCGACCGTATCTCCGACGACTGCCGCCTTGTGCGGTTCGCCGCTCTTGCCTCCGTACATTCCTGTTTCAATGAACTTCTTCGCGTTGTCCCAGGCGCCGCCTCCGTTGTTGAGGAAGTTCGCCATGAGGATTCCGGCTATTGTGCCGACCATAAGCAGTGCGGCAACCGTCTCTGCTCCGACATGGAACCACTTGAATACGATCCCGACAACGATTGGCGCGCCGACCACCAGCAAACCCGGTCCAACCATATTTCTCAAAGCTGCGCGGGTGACAATGTCAACTGTCCGCCCGTAATCAGGTTCTTCGGTTCCCTTTAAGATGCCCGGCTTCTCTTTGAATTGAGCCCGGACATCATTTATAACGAAGTATGCGGCGCGCCCGACAGCTTTGATCGCGAGAGAGCTGAACAGGAAAACAAGTCCTGCACCGAGGAGAGCGCCTACGAACACTTCAGGCTTCTCGAGGTTCACCGAGAGCATAAGCGGCAATCCCTTTTCTTTCAAAAGGACGTTGACGTCGTCGATGTAGGCAGAAAAGAGGAGAAAAGCAGCAAGTGCCGCGGAACCTATAGCGTACCCCTTTGTCAGAGCTTTGGTCGTGTTTCCGATGGCATCAAGACGATCTGTCTTGACTCTGACGTTCTCAGGCTGATGACTCATCTCGACAATACCGCCGGCATTGTCGGTGATCGGTCCAAATGTGTCCATCGCCAGCACGTATGCCGCCGGGCCGAGCATACCCATGGTCGCGACCGCCGTTCCGAAAAGGCCCGCGTTAGGTATCCCGGTTGCCAAACCAAGATAGTAGGAACCTATTATCGCTGCCCCGATCACGAGGGTGGGGAGATAAGTGGACTCCAGACCGACCGCGAAGCCCGTGATGATATTCGTCGCGGGGCCGGTCTGCGAAGACTCTGCTATGGACTTTACCGGCCTGTACTTATACTCCGTGTAATACTCAGTTATGTAGACAAATGCTATGCTTGTGACTATTCCGACGACCCCCGCGAAAAAAAAGTACAACCAAGCACTCGGTGCCTGGGGAGTATTCAGCATCCATTTCGAGCCGATCAAGAACCCGACCGCAACGAGCAGCGAAGTCACATAGTATCCCTTGTTGAGTGCTTTCATCGGGTCGGCGTCTTCGCGAGTGCGCACAAACATGACACCGATGATCGAAGCGATCAGGCCGAATGCACGAACCATGAGCGGAAACATTATCCCCTTCACGCCGAAGAACGGGTACAACGCGACGCCGAGTATCATAGCGCCGATATTTTCGGCGGCGGTTGACTCAAAAAGGTCGGCGCCACGGCCCGCGCAGTCGCCAACGTTGTCGCCGACGAGGTCGGCAATAACAGCCGGATTGCGGGGATCATCTTCGGGAATTCCGGCTTCAACCTTGCCTACGAGGTCCGCGCCGACGTCGGCCGCTTTCGTGTAGATCCCACCGCCGAGCTGAGCAAACAGCGCGACAAATGAAGCGCCGAACCCGAAGCCGACTATCATAAAAGGAATTTTCGTGATCGGTGTGCCGAGCCAGTCGAGAACTCCGAAAAGGCCGCCTACTCCGAGCAGGCTCATCGCGACGACGAAGAGACCTGACACGGCGCCGCCCCTCATCGATATCTGCAAGGCACGGTTAAGCGAGGAAAGAGCTGCGCTGGCTGTCCGTGTATTCGCGCGTATCGAGACGAACATTCCGACATAGCCCGCAACACCGGAGCAAAAAGCCCCGAACAGAAATGATAGTGCCGTGTAAGACGCCAGACGGATGGGGTCAACCGGATCAGTCGGCATAGATTGTCTGACGAAAGCGTAAAGGATAAATATAATAGCAGCCAGCACGGCGCTGAGCATGGCTATCGTTGAATATTGTCTTCTCAGAAATGCTTCAGCCCCTTGGCGAATAGCATCTCCAATCTTTTGCATCTCGGGTGTTCCGCGATCCTGTTTCAAGATATGACGCGCGAGGTACACCGCGAACAAAAGTGAAAGCACGCTTATCGACAGAATTAGTGCTAATTCCACTGTCGTTTTCCTCCTTTAAGGTTGCGATTTTAAAAAGTAGCAGAAAAAAGGAAAAGGCGTGATCGGATTCTCACGCCTTCAGAGAAAGACTCTTTATTGGCAGCCCAACGATTTCTGGAGCTTGATCATCTGTTCATTCTTCGGATCCGTTTTCAGTACTATCTTTATCTCTTTACATGCCTCATCGATCTTACCCATCAGTGCGTAATCCTGCGCCAGCAAAGCGTGTGTTTTCGATTCTTTAGAATCATACTTGACTGCAATCATCAAATTCTCAAGTGCATCTTCGTAGTGCCTCTTCGCCTCCTCCGGCCGGTCCTTGGAGAATTTGCTCCCTGTTATGATCTCGTACAGAGCCGTCTGACGATAGGCCTCGTTGAGGTCGGACGAATGATTACCCGACGTGTCACTCGTGGCTATCTTGATAAAACTCTGGTATACATCCTTGGCACCCTCGAGAGAATCGTCGAATATCAGCGCCCTCGCCAGCCAGAGGTTGCCCTGGTAATTGTCGGGCTTCAGCTCAACCACTTTCCTCAACGCCGAGACGGCACCCTGGTAGTTCATCACGATAAAGTAGCAGAGTCCCATATTCAGTCTGGCGGCCACATCGTTGGAATCCAGAGCCAGCCTTCTCTGGAAATGCATAATCGCCTCATCGTATCGTTTGGCGGCGAAGAGAGTGTTCGCGAGAAAGTACTCAATTTCCGAAAGGGTCGTGTCGAGCTTGACCGCTCGTGACCATGCGTCTATAGTAGTGTTGGTGTCGTGAACGGCGTTCGCGGCCAGGCCGTATCTGACAAGCTCTCTCACGTTCATGGAATCGATCGGTATGGTCTTGTACAGGTCATACGATTCGGTCGGCTGCTTTTCGAAGTAGAATGCCGCCGCCAGCGACTTCTTGGCTTCGAGCGAATTCGGGTTCTTTGCAATATACTCCTGGAAATACTTCACCGCGTCGGTGAACAGGTGAGCGTTGTAAGCACAATCCGCCAATTCGAAAAGGGCCTTGTTGTCCGCGGGGACCAACTCATGGTATTTCTCAAGAAACGGAAATGCCTCCTTGTACCGCTTGTTCACGTACAGGAGGTCGCCTGCCTGGTACTGTCCCTGCGCATTGTCCGGCGCCAGTTCGGAGACTTTCAGAAACTGTTCGTACGCATCCGCGCCGTCGTTGTTTTTCAGGTAAGTGTTCGCGAGTTTCAGCCTCACCTCGATATTGGTCGAGTCTATCTTCAGTGCGTCCTTGTAATTTTCTATCGCAGGGTCGTAAATATTCTGGGCCCTGTAAACATCGGCTATTCCCTCAAGAGCACGCGGGTCCTTGTCGTTCATATCTCTTGCCTTGTAGAACGCTTGCATCGCCGGATCGAGTGAATCGGCCGCGATGTAGGTCCGCCCGAGAGAGATAACGTACTCTTCGTTCTTCGGATCGTAGTTGAGCGCCAGGCTAAAGTTCTTTATCGCATCAGCATACTTCTTCTGCGCGGCATAGACTTGGCCCAGGCCGTAGTAGGCAGGGGCGAGTTCATCGTCAAGACTTACGGCTTTCTTGAGGTAAACTTCCGCGCTGTCGAGGGTCTTCAGGCAGAGAAAAGCGCTGCCGAGATAGAGGTTGGCCCTCTCCGAGCTAGGCTTCTCGCTCACAGCCTTCCTCAGCAGAGGAAGCGCGCCAGTGCAGTCGTTCTTCTGGAGGAGGCCCATTCCCTCTTCCAGAGGATCCTGCGCATAGGCCTTGAGGGTGAAGGATGAAAGGACAATTAGGAGACTCAGGATACCAATTTTCTTCATAGTGGTTGGTCGTTTAATTGAACAAGTCTTACGGGCATGGTTGCCGGGACGAGCCCGTTGTTGAGGAAAATCTGCTGCCCTGAGGCGCTTGCCGCGAACGTCAGGAACCCGGCTCCCGGTCCGTCATCAAGGTCACGCGTAAGAAAATATATAGGACGTGTCAACGGATAATAATGCCTGTATATGTGTGCCTGGTGGGGATAGTAGTAGCTGCCGTAGGAATCGGGATTGATATACTTCATGGCTGCGGAATCCACTTCGGCTATCTCGAGGGCGCGGGGCGCAGGCTCTTTGCCCGGCAGAAGATCGGGCCCGGAGTTAAGCCAGTTGGAGCTTACGAGACCGATAGCGCTCCGGGTCCCGCGGACAAACGTATAAACGTCTGCCATCGTCGTGCACGGATACGCCTCGGTGAAATTCTCAGCTCCAAGAATCCGGTCCTTGAAAAGTTCAAGCGTCCCTGAGTTCGGGCTCTCGAGGGCCAGGATGATCTTACCCTGGAAGTTAGGATCGATTTGCCCCCACAATTTCGTCTTGCCGCTGAAGATGTTTCTAAGCTGGTCGGTGTTGAGTCTGACAATGCGGTTCTTCGAATTCACGATCACGACGATCCCGTCGAGCGCAACCCTCAAGGAATCCGCCTCGATCTTATATTTCTTCATCGCGTCCAGCTCTCCCTGGTTGAAATAGCGGGAGGTAACGACGAGGTTCACTTCGTTATTCAGAAGCTTCGCTATGGCGACCCGCGTCGGCACGGCATGAACGGTAATATGAGCTTTCGAATACAAGTACATGAACTTTTCTGCAATCTTCGTCACCACGGGTGCCGCCGACTCGGCACAATATACTTCCAGCTTCCCTTCGGTAGGGGAAGACGCCGGCGCCCGTTTCTTCAGGTTGCACGAAGAAACGAGCATAGCCAATCCCGCGGCGGCAATGAGAATGCCTCTACTGATATTCATCCTGCTTCGACTTGGTATGCGTGACCAGATAACGGTATATTCCCCAGAGCACCAGCACAATGCCTAGCGTAATTCTAAACTGCTCCGGGAAGTTCTCCCGAAAATACGCTCCAAAAATAACAAAAAGTCCGCCGAAAAAAAAGACGGCGGACATTACGTAGGCAATATATTTAGTCGGTTTGTTCGTGTTATCCCTTTTGGGCCGATCCCGGCGAAGTGATCAATGCTTAAGCCTGAAAACAAAGGGAATTACCATCCAGACAGAGACCGGCCCTTTATTCATTATTGCCGGCGTAAAGCGATAATGCATTGCTGCCTCAATTGCGGATTGGTTGAAAATATCCGCGTTGCTCTTGATCACGATGGCCTTTCGAGGCTTGCCTTCTTTATCTACCCAAACACGAACATAAACCCTTCCTTCCAGCCCCACCTTGATCGCCAGTTCAGGATAAACTGGAAGGACTTGTTTCACAATCTCTGGAGGCTTCTCAAAGGGTTGAAAAATCGGCGGCGGGACATCGTCCGCGGCAGGTTTCATTTCACCGGCGACTGCGACATCACCGTTGCCGGGAAGAGCGGGACCTGCCATCTCGCCAAGCGCCCGCTGATCAACTATAGTCCTGTCGGGGGAAACCTCCGCGTCAGGAACAGGGACCGGCGTGCCGACGCTCGGCTTCAACATCCCCGGGGAGATTTCCATTCGGGGAAGTGCCTGTCCGCGGATTGTTGGCGGGGGGCCAAACTCGGCGATCATTATTCTGGGGGGATGTGCTTGCTCACCGGGCGTCAGCATCCGCGACATCCAGAAAGCGCCCGCCCCCGCTAGATGGAAGACGAGCGCAATAGTCAATCCGACAGCGGTGTACCGGTGTGCAACTTGTTTGAGCTCCGGTGCTCCGTATCGGATTGAAGCTATTGCGGTCTCCATCGCCGTAACTTTCTATTGCTGCTTCAGCTTGAACGTAAAGGGTATAACGACCCAGACTGCAACCGGGCCCTTGTTCATGATAGCAGGTGTGAAGCGGTACTGCATCGCCGCGTCGACTGCGGGTTGATTGAATATCTCCGCATCGCTCTTCATAACTATAGCTTTGTGCGGTTTCCCATCCTTGTCAACCCAAATCTTCACTATCACCCTGCCTTCGATTCCTGCTCTCTGAGCAAGTTCCGGATACTTCGGCATGACCTGCTTAATGATCTGAGGTTCTTTCTCGACGGGGACGAAGTCCGGCGGCGGACCGTCGTCTTCGGGAACCTTGAAGTTGCCCATCGAGACTCCGACGGAGTCACCTCCCGTACCCTGGGTCATAGGGCCGGCGATCTTACTCAGTTCCTGTTGAGTCGCAATCGTTTGCTCCGGTGAGACCTCTGCATCGGGTACCGGAACGGGCACGCCCACATTCGGTTTCGCCATGGGCGTTGAAACCGCAACCTGGGGAAGAGCCTGCTGATTCTGAATCGAAGGGGGAGGTCCGAGCTCGCTGTAGCTAAGGACCCTGACAGTAGGCGCATTGTCGTCTTCGCGGTTGAGGTATTGTGCGCCCCAATAGGCGCCCACGCCCATGAAGTGGACCGAAATGGCTATCGCCAGTCCCACTCCCGTGTACTTGTGGGCGAGACGCTTGAGCAACGGGGCACCGTATTGCCCGCTTGCCGCAACGTTCTCTGCAGCTTTCTTCTTTGCCATGTTAGATCAACCTCCTTTTCATTGTGCGCCAACCTTCGCAAGCACTTGTTGATCTTGAGGCGTCATAGGCGCCAGACTAAAGCGCGTCACGTTGTCGAGGTTTAGTTCATCGATTATATTTATCATGTCCTGGTACTTCGCTTTCCTGTCGACCTTGATCAGAGTGACGAGTCTCGTATTGGCCGCATTCTGATCCAGGATCAGTTTTCGGAAATCTTTCCACTCGACCTTCTTCGGTGCCTCGGTGCCTATGCACCAGTAGATGGAACCGTCGGGGATCACTCTGAGGGTCATCAGGTTCGAGGCCGCGATTTCAACCTTGGCGTCTCCGGGCGGCAGGTTGATTTCCATCGCCTGGGGCCGGCTGAAAGCGGTCGTAAGCATGAAGAACGTCAGGAGAAGGAATGCCACGTCCACCATCGGCGTCATGTCGATGCGGATTGCAATCCTTCTTTTCTTCTTGTGCCCGCCTTTGTGTTTTCCGCGGGTTTCGGCAACCTGTACATCAGCCATTCTTTAACCCTCCTTACCGCCTCCGCCACCGCGGAGTTCCGTTTGAAGGTTGAATCTGGATACCTGAGCTTTCTGCAGGTCGTTCATCACATCCATTACAGGCCCGTAGTCCGCATCCTTGTCCGCCTTGATGACGGTTATCAATCTTATGTTCTGTATACGTGCCTGCACTACCAATTGGGCCAGGTCCTTTTCCTGAACCGGCACTGCCGGCATCAGCCAGACCGGGACCAGTTTCCCGTCCTTGTCAGGTACGCCGTTGGGAAACATCGGCTCGAACAGGGCTCTCATAATCTGCTGCTGATCGACTCCCATGAATATCTGCCCAGCCTTGTCGACACTGATCGTAAGGACTCCGCTTTCAGGCAGCTTCGGCCCTTTATCCGACGAAGGCAGGGTTATCTCCACAGCCTGCGGCGGCTTGAATTGGGTCGTCATCATGAAGAACGTCAGAAGCAGCATTGCAACGTCCACCATCGGGGTCATGTCGATCCTGATTGCGAGCCGTCTTTTCTTGATTTTTGGCATTTGCTGAGCTCCTTAAAAGCGGTTGCTTACTTGTCGAATTTACGGGCGTTCAAAATCGCGATAATGCTCGACGTAGCTTCGTCGATCATATAAGTGAATCCGTCGACCTTGTTAACGAAGAAGTTATAGGCGACGATTCCGGTAATAGCAGCTATCAGACCGCCTGCGGTGTTGATAAGAGCTTCGGAAATACCGATCGAGAGCTGAATAGCATCAGGTGCACCTGCGTGCGCAAGGGCCTGGAATGCGCGGATCATACCGATAACCGTTCCGAGCAATCCGACCATCGTCGCGATGGATGAGATCGTGGAGAGGACGATAAGGTTCTTCTCGAGAAGAGGTGTCTCGAGCATTGTCGCCTCTTCAATGGCGCGCTGCACTTCAGACATGTATTTCTCAGCCTGGACGTGGCTGTCTTTCAGCACTTCCTGGTATCTCTCAAGTCCGTTGCGGATTACGTTTGCCATCGAGCCGCGCTGCTTGTTGCACACGTCTACGGCGGCGTTGATATCGCCGTTGTTCAACTGATCTTCGACGTCTTTGAGGAACTTTGTGAGGGAACCCTTTCCCTGAGCCTTCCGCAGTGAGAAAAGGCGCTCGAATACGTATGTGAACACCATTATCGAGAGCATGATCAGAACTATCACAAGCGGTCCGCCTCTCGTGATGAATTCGGGGAGGAAGTACGAGTAGACCACGTAAGAAATAGCAAAGGCAACGATTATGAGGATCGTCGCAAACAAGCCTTGTTTCATTTCAGTTAAGCCTCCTTTTGAAGGATTTTGTTGATGTATTGTTGAGCAAAAACTATTTCTTCTCTTTCGAGAAACTCGCGACAGCGTCAATCTGTGTGTCGCGCACATCGAAGACCATCGTAAGCTTCGTTACGACAAAGATGTTCTTGATGTTCTTGTTCAAATTTGCCAGCTTCACCTCGCCACCGTTCTTCGCATAATGCGTGTGGGCCCATATCAGGACCCCGATCGCCGTGCTGTTCAGATAGATGGTCTTGCCGAGATCAACAACCAGTTTTTTATTTCCTTCGGCGGACAGTTTGGTCACTTCGGAACGGAGCTCGTCCGTCTCGTCGCCGCCGATCAACTCACCTTTCGGCTCGATGACCGCAATCTCACCGTCTGCAAGCTTCGATACCTTCAATGCCATTTTCTCCTCACTTTAGTTTAGAGTTTCCTTGATTGAGTTCGAAATATCGGAAATACTGAACGGTTTTTCAATGAACGCCGAAACAAAGGCAGAAAGTGTCTTGCTTTGCATTTCGTGCTCGGAAATTCCGACCGCTATCATGGGCAATCCGGGTTTTACCCTGGCGGCGGCCTCGACGAAATTTCCCAGAACTTTCTCCGGCATTTCTCCATCCACTATCAGCAGGTCCACACGCGCTTCAATCATGCGTTCGAGCGCGGCGTCGAGATTGTACTCGCAATGAACTTCATATCCCGTCTGCAGAAGATACTGCTGGATCAAACCTGCCACCCGCGGGTCCTGAGCCGCGATGAGTATGTTCCGGGTTTTCTCTGTTATGCGCACGCATCTTATGTCATCAACTGCGATGCCACGGAGACCCGTCCCGAAAAACGGCGAACCCGTTTGAAAATGAATCCTTCGGATAGCTGGGGACAAAAAGCCAGACGAACCTCAGCGTGCAAATTGCAAGGAAAACCTAAACATTGCAAGACAGAAATGTCCAACTTCGGTGCAGCCGTCACATACCCCCAAACCACATCACAGTTGAGAGCATCGATGTTTGACTTTACTTATAGCCAGAATTACATTGAATAGAGTCAATCAGGGAGGAATGCATGATAACCCACCAGGAAGTGAATCTTCTGGTAAGCTATACCGCCAGGGAGGGCGTAGCCGTCTCTTTTTATCTGAATACCGACGGAACTGAGCGAAGCAAAGGCGTTTGGAATATAGAAGCTAAAGATCTGATAAAGAACGCGCGGAAGGAGCTGGAGACACTCACTATAAACCGCAGGTATGTTGAGGCAGCTGAGAACTCGCTGAAAAAGATCCAGGCCCTTGTGACGGCGGAGAACCTCGCCCCGCGATATAAATCGATAGCAGTGTTCGCAAACGAGGTGGAGAATTTCTTCCAGATCTATCATATCCCCGTTGCAGTTAAGTCAAGTTTGGTCCTCGATTCTAATTTCTACGTGCGGCCCCTTCTGGCGCTATTGGAGGAACATTCCAGAATCGGGTTTGTCCTTGTCGATTCCAGGAGCGCCCGCCTGTTCGAGATATATATGGGCGAGATCGTCGAGCATCATGAATTCGCCACCAAAACGAAGCCGCACAAGAAGCCGATCCTCGAGACGTTCATGAAGAGAGAGAAACGCCTGATGCAGAGAAAAGAAGAAGAAACGCGTTTTCACCTCTCCTCCACCGCGGAGGTCCTGAGGATGCATTTTGCGCTCAGACACTTCGACAAGGTTATCATCGGTGCCCGGAAGCCGCTCGGCGAACACCTCGCCAGGCTCCTGAACCGGAGGCTGCACGACAACCTTATGGGCGTGATTGAGGCAGACATACATGAAAAAGAGAACGAAATCCTCGTAAAAGTACTCCGGGTCGAAAAGGAAAATGAGCTTGAGGAGGAGCGAAAGCTGCTCAGGAGAATTGCCGGAGAAATCGAGAAGGATGGCTATGCCGTGAAAGGGGTCAGGAACGTCATAGAGGCGGCACACGAATACAACCTTCAGACCCTTGCCGTGGCGCAGGATTTCTCGCAGCCCGGACTCGTCTGCCCTCAGTGCGGTATGCCGCACTACGAGGGAGGAACCTGTGTCTGTTGCGGTGAATCGCTGGTCGAAGTCACGGACGTTATATATGACCTCGTCGAGGAAGCAGCACGCCAGGGTGCAGCGGTGCGGCACATTCGTGGAGAAAATTTGATCACATCGTTGGAAAATATCGCGTCGATCATCAAATTTAAGAGAGGAGAACTCATCCGCATAGGGGAGACTGCCGAGACCGAGATTTGACTCTCGGAAACTGGTGCCGGTATGCAATATTGACGCACCTATCGTTTGCGAAGCTCCATCTGTCCTGGCCTGAAAGTTCTTACCGTACCCCGACTTTCGGGGAAAGATGAGCGCCTTTAAAATATCTGGATCATTGACAAGATTCAGACATCTATAGTGCAAGTGCACGCCAACGAATCGCACAAGAATGTCTGATTGTTGAACCCTAGAAAGAAAATTTAGAGTTGAGTAATTATTTGAAATTCAGGAAGAGAAACTCAGAGCGAGTCAAGGACAGGGCCGAAACGGCGACTGCCGGGACCGAAGAAATAAAAAAAGAGCTGGTCAGGATTTATCGTGAGGAGTTCGGCAAAACGCCGGACATAGTAACGAGCGCCCCCGGACGGATCAACCTTATAGGGGAGCACACCGACTACAACGGCGGGTATGTCCTCCCCGTCGCGATCGACAGGCGCACGTACACCGCCGCCGGGAAGCGTGGAGGCGAGCTCTTCATCGCTTTCTCCAAAGAGCTCGGTAAGAAGACGTCGTTCGAAATCCTCCCCGGGAAGTTTGAACACTCCAATTTCTGGGTAAATTACATAAAAGGCGCGTGCAGCCTCCTTAGCGAGATAAAGCCCGTCAAGGGAATGAATTTCGCCATCGGGAGTACCGTTCCGCGCGGCAGCGGGCTGAGCTCCTCCGCCGCATATGTCGTCTCTATACTCGAGGCTGTGTCGAGGCTGTACGAAATACCGCTGAAGGATATCGAGATCCCCCTCCTCGCTCAACGGATCGAGAACGAATTTGTCGGGGTACAGTCGGGGATTATGGATCCGTTCGTAGCCAAGTTCGCCCGCGCGCAAAATGCCTTACTCATCGACTCCCGTTCTCTCGACTTCAAGCATGTGCCGATACCCGAAAAAGGATCGATACTCGTCTGCGTCACCGGAGTCAGACGCGCACTCGCCACCACCGAGTACAACAAGAGGAGGCAGCAATGCCAGGCCGCCGTAGCGGACCTGTCGGAGAGACTCGGACGCAAAGTAGAGTTACTGAGGGACGTTTCCCTGGACGAACTCAAGAGTTTGAAGGAGCAAATGGACCCCATACTCTACAACCGCTCATACCACGTTGTAACAGAGAACCAGCGGGCCTTGCAGACTTTCGCTGCCCTGGAAAATGAAGACCTGGGTCTTGTCGGGAAGCTGATGCTTGAGTCGCACATCAGCCTGCGCTCGAACTACGACGTAAGCGGACCCGAGCTCGACACTTACGTCGAAATCGCGGAGCAGCTGGACGGGGTGTACGGTGCGAGGATGACAGGCGCCGGCTTCGGAGGGAGCGCCATTTGCCTGGTTGACTCGGATAACGAAGAGGAACTTGCGGCTGAGGTCGAAGCCAGGTACAGGGACCGCGGATACCAGGAAGGCCACGTGTTCATTGCACGAACAGGCGGCGGTTCCCGGGTCGAACGAGCCTGATTAGCTCATCGTTGATGCTTCAAAAACTCCAGTGCGAGACGCGGATAGTGCGGCTGACAGCCGAAAGCTGACAGTCTTCAACTACTTCTTCTCTTCGAACTTCAATGCAGCAGAGTTGATACAATAACGGAGCCCTGTCGGCTTCGGGCCGTCATCGAAAACATGGCCCAGGTGAGCTCCACACTTGCTGCATTTGACTTCCGTCCTGACCATGCCGAAGCTTGAATCCCTCTCCTCGTCTATCATCTCATCGGCTGCCGGCCTGTAAAAACTCGGCCAGCCCGAGCCTGATTCGAATTTCGTCTCCGAATCAAAAAGATCGGCGCCGCAGCAAACGCATTTGTACATCCCCTTCCCCTGGAAGTCCCAGTACTTCCCGGTGAATGCCCGCTCGGTCCCCTTTTCCCTCGTGACGTGGTACTCTTCCGGAGAGAGTTCCTCCTTCCAATCGCTGTCATCTTTCTTTATCTTCTCGTCCATCTTGGCTCCATACTGGTCACTATTAGGTAACACTTTACCGGCGCCGCCGGTTCTCCGAAAGCACCTAAGTCACGAGGGACACAATCGAATCACAAGAGACGCAGAAACACCGAATTTTGTTTCTACGCATGTCTCCGCGACTCTGCGTCTCGATTTCAATAGCTGTCCACCAAACTCATAATCTTCAGCTCCTTTGCGATGTCGTCTATATTTTCCTTTGTCTTGAACTCGAGCATCTTAGTCTCTCCCGGACACAGATCGAAATAGTTGTCCGAGAAAAATCCATTGTGGTCGTCGAGACTTAGGCGAACGTCCATCGCGAACGTGTTGGATTCCAGCGATAAAGAATAACCTTCCCCATCTTTCACGGCGGTGATCTTCAGTTGAGGCTTCTTCAGGCTAAGGTCTTTGGGCTCCTTGAAAAGGAATGTGTTGTCGGCAAGCACCCTGTCTCCCGAGACAAGCCGGCTGATCAGCACGATGTTGGACTTGTCGGCATCCCCGACCAGATCATCTTCTGCAACTTTGACATA
Organism: Candidatus Kryptoniota bacterium; assembly: GCA_024641705.1. GTDB lineage: Bacteria > Bacteroidota > Ignavibacteria > Kryptoniales > JAKASW01 > JAKASW01. Next base: position 16,545 of record JAHECO010000042.1, on the reverse strand, counting down.
CATCGCGCTGCTGTCGGGCTCGACGGTCACCGGAAAATCTCTCGAAAAGACAACCCTTCCGTTGAAGTCGATCACGGAGATCCGAAGCTTCCCGTCGACGGGCGCCAGACTGTCCGAGGCAACATAAAATTCCAGCGAATCGTCGGTTTCAACCTGTGAGATAAGAAACGTCCGGTATTCCCTTTCGGCATAGTACTGCAGCGCTTTCCAGTTGCCGTAATAATCTATGCTCGACCACGAAGCGACCGGCCAGCAGTCGTCGATCTGCCAGTACATGCTCCCCATGCAGTAGGGCATGTTTCTCCTATGAGCTTCCATCGCGGCTTTGTCCCCTTCGGCCTGGAGTACCTGGCTGACATACACGTACGACGGGAAGTCTTTCGGCTGGCGGTAATGCTTTTCCATGTACGTCTGTATCAGCCTGTTCCCGTATTCCTTGTCTTTCCTGTTGTCCGCCATGCATCTCTGATGAGAGAGCATTACGGCGGAGTGAAGTTGCATGTCCTGCGGTGCCGCGAACTTCCGGATTGTGCTCATCTCGGGATACGATTGAAACCCGTACTCGCTTACGAACCGGGCGATGTTCGTGTTGAAGCTCGAAAACGGCTCGTGACCATGCCACACCCCCCAGTAATGTATGTCGCCGTCGGAGGGCGGAACGTCATTGAAACCCGCGCTCGGGCTGGTGTAATGGTAGTATGTGCCCGGGTCGTACTCCTTCACGACTTCCGGCAACAATACCTGGTACAACTCGTGCATGTCTGCCTCGAACTCCCGCTGCACGTTCTTCGAGTATTTCTCCTTCTGTCCCCACTGATACCAGCCGACCACATCCTCGTTGTTCCCGCAGAAGAGAAGGATGGAAGGGTGGTTCCTCAGCCGGACCACATTCTGAATCGCTTCCTGTCTGACATTTTCGAGAAAGGCGGGATCCGAAGGGTACATAGCGCAGGCGAACATGAATTCCTGCCAGACGAGTATCCCGTTGCTGTCGCAGAGATCGTAGAACTCGTTGTTCTCGTATATGCCGCCTCCCCACACGCGGAGTATGTTCATGTGGGCTGCCGCGGCCGAGCGGATGATATGCCCGTACCGTTCCGGAGTAACCCGGTTAAGGAAATTGTCCTGCGGGATATAGTTCGCTCCCTTCATGAACACGGGAACTCCGTTCAGCTTCACGTAGAAACTCATCCCGTACTCGTCTTTCTCCCGGACAACTTCGAGCGATCGTATGCCGATCTTGTAATCCTTCGAATCCGCGAAGCCGTTCGTGTCGGAAACGGTGCAGTTGAAATCGTAAAGGTAGTGCGTGCCGAGGCCGTTAGTCCACCAGAGATCGGGCTTCTCGATGACGAACGTGAGGGGGATGCTGTTATCACCGGGTGCGAGAGCAACCTTCTGACGGGAATATTCCCTGCCATTGACGTCGACGCTGAGGTTTGCTGCTGTGTTCTTGTCGGCGGTAATGTTGAAAACCGCCCTTATATCTGCACTCGCCTTCGAGACGTCGCTCTGCAGAATCTGCACGTTGTCGAGCCTGTAATTGTACCACCCTTCAAGGAAGACATTCCTCCAGATTCCGCATGTAACGAGGCGCGCCCCCCAGTCCCACCCGAACTCGAATTGCGCTTTCCGGGAATACATCGCAAGCATCGTATCGGACTGGTCGTTGTTGGGCTGATCGAGAAGCTGGAAGGGAGCGCTCTCCAGCTTCGGCATATCGACGCCGAATACATCCCTGAACCGGATCACCATCTTATTGCCGGTTTCCCTGAGCAGCGCCTTCACCGGCACTCTCCACTCGCGGAACATGTTGTCGGCCGAAAGTATGAGGGAGCCGTTCAGGTAAACGTCGGCATATGTATCGAGTCCCTTGAAAACCAGGTCGATATTTCCTTTCGCAAGGAGATCCTGCGGGACATCGAAGGAGGTCCTGTAGAGCCAATCACTCTTCCCAATCCACTGCAGATCGGCCTCGTTTGTCCCGTAGAATGGATCGGGTATCAGCTTGCTGTTCATGAGATCGGTGTGCACGCAGCCCGGGACGACGGCCGGGCACCACTTCTCATGGCCGGACTCTGAAAATTCCCAGTTCGTGTTCAGGTTTTCCCTGACTGTCGACGGAACTCCAGCATTCGCCGCGGTGGTATTCAGAAAAAACACCGCTGTCAGCAAACACGCAAGTGAAGCGCGATACGGTTTCATTGCACCCTCCCGGGTTTATTTCGGATCCCGAATTCCGGAAATCGGACTATTCAAGCTTCGATGCGATATCCCGGAATACAAAGTCTCATCTCACGGATTTCGCAATTTCATCCTTATCCACGAATCTTTCCCTCTTGTCGAGCGCCTTCATTTGCGCGGCATTCTCCCTGAAGATGGCTATCGTGGATGTATCGGTGTTGTAAACGGAGTTCAGGCCTTGCGGTTCCTGGGGTGGATCGCCCACAAAGGGATCGCCGGTCTGCCATTTGTGGTCGGGATGTTGGGGGCGTCCTTCCCCTCCCCATCCCCAGAAATTCGTTCCGGCAATAGGGGCTCCCGACGCGGCGCTGTCCGCAACGAGGCCGAGGATCTTCCTGAAGTAGTCGTCTCTCGCAGTAGTGGGTGTGCCCGGATCATACGCCTCATTGTCCCGCGGAAGCCCGAACTCCTCCATCGTGATCGGCTTGCCGAGCTCGCGCGCGAGATGGATCTGCAGGTCGATGTATTTTACCGCGTTGTCGACTGTCCGCGGGTAGGTCCCGGCAATATTCTTCGCGTCGAACCAGCTCCAGTTCTTCGGCCATAGATGGAACGTCAGGTAGTCAATGTATTTCGAATTGAAGCCGGTAAGGAAATACGTCGTGTCCTGCAGCGTCCCGATTGTCCCCTCGCTCCCGGTCGTGACGAGATGGTTGGGATCGATGATATGGAGGTAGTGCGCTGTCGAATCGAGCCAGTGAGTCCACTCCGGGACAAGCTCAGCATTTCTTCCGGGGCGCGGCTCGTTCGCAAGTTCCCACGCCATGATCGTCGGGTCTTCGTAGTAGCGCAGTCCGTCGTACCTGTTCTTCCTGTTAACCAGTGAATAAACGAACCGGTAGAAGAGTGTCTGCGCCCTGGAGTTTTTATAGAAGGTGGCTGAATAGTCCATGAATGCGCCGTAGCCGTCGACGCTCGGCTTGACCCCTCCACCACCATTAGCCCAGTCGTTATATTGGGCCATCCCGCCCGACCATTCCCAGTAGTTCGTCAGGAAGATGACGACATGCATGTCGCGCTTGTGCATTTCGCTCAGGAGAAAGTCGAGGCCGTCGAGGAGATGCTGGTCGTAAAGCCCGGGTTTTATTTGTATGGCAGGTTTGAGCGAATTTACAATGTACGAAAGGTTCGAAGCGCCGAGTATCCTGAGGTTGGTGATGCCGTTCGCCTTGAGGTCGTCCAGTTCCCTGACGAGCCGGGCCCTGTCGCCGGTGCTGCCGTCCGAGCCGATGTAACATCCGTACCAGAGGTTCGTGCCGGTAAAATAGTACGGCATTCCCCCGTACTCGAATTGTGTCCCTCTTACTTTTATATATTCCGGCTGCTGCCAGAAGAAAATGGTCGAACAGGAAGCTAGGAGAACGGAGAAGAGGATCAGGGGCAGGAACAGGAAGAGTTTGCGCATCAGGTACTCCTTCGTTGGAATTGATGATCTCCCGCAGGGCGAACGGAAGGCCGGGTCAGAGAGGAACACTCTCCACTAAGCGCGGTGTTGCAAAGCCTCACTTGACCGGCGGACATTTCAAAGACCAATGAATTTAAAGAGACATGATTGTCAAAACAAAGAACCACGTCAGATTTCGGGATATGCCGCTTCCCGTGTCCCGACAATTTCGCAGAGACCCTCAATCGGGTATTGACTGGAACCGGGACCTGGCTTAAGTTCTCGGCGGTAGAGGATCGATATCCTGATTCGACGTAAAGAGAGGGATTTCAACATGAAGAGGGGAATCTCGTTGATACTGATAGCAGTCTTCTTCTCGGGCTGCGACCTGCTTACTTCCAGTTCCGGAGAGAAACAGGACCTGAATCCCGGCTTCACGCTTACCGACACGCTGGGCCGAAACACCGGACACTTCCATCCCGGCGAGAACTTCGACGTGTCTTTTTCTCTGCGCAACACTACCGGGGATACTCTGACCTACTATCATACCGGTCCTGCAGTGGTCTTCAGCATAATGAAGGGGGACAGCATTGTCGCCACATCCATAGACGGATACCTTTTTCCCCAGGTTGTGATCGGAACGCGTCTTGCTCCTGGCGATACGCTGCAGGCTAAGTGGAGAGCTCCCAACACGCCCGCGAGGCCCGATACACTGGTTCTCGCGCCGGGCTTATACGAAGCAACCGTCCGGTTCCCGACATTTCAGCAGCTGAAGACAGATACGATATCTCCAATCGGTTTCTGGATCGTTCAATGAATATCTCTTTCGACAAAATGATGTGAGGGATGTTGACATGAAGACGAGCTCACTCAGAATTGTACTCTTCGCCAGTTTCGCGATATTCACCGGATCGTGCAGCAAGAGTCCCACCTCGCCCAACGGGGGCGGGAACCTGATAGCAAATCCGGACTTCACATCCGGCGGGCAGCCATCGCTGGCAGGTTGGGAGATAAACGACACGGCACGGGTGAAAGTTGTCTCGAACGCGCCGCATGGAGCAAATACCTGGTCGCTCTGGACCGCGCCGTCCGGAGGCATAATGGCAGGAGGAATCGCGACGACGTACGTGACGGGCCAGTCAGGAAGCGGGACCTACACCTTCTCCTGCTGGGAGCTAAACCTTGCGCATTGGTACTGGGGATACGTCACGATGGCACAGCTGCGGAACGGCGCTACGATATCGGTTCGGAGCATAAACATGCAAGACTCGGTGTGGACCGCGTACACGTTATCGGACACGCTGGACCTCCTCCCCTCCGACACGATAAGCATAACGATAGCGACCGGCACTCTCATGATGTGGATGCATGAGAGCGCGTATCCCGGCGTCGATTCGGCCAGCTACGGATGCTGCTTCAACCAGGTGAGTCTGGTGAAGACGCAATAGAGAGGGCTGCCGGCACAGAGCCGCGTGATACTTGACTCCCACAGCGTATACCCCGCCGCCGGATCTTACGTGTCAGAGACGAACACCTATTAGAAAATCAAGTGAACGGTTCCTGACGCTCAGATAACTACTCTCGTAGGAATCGTAGACATTTGGGTTATATCTGAACTCCGCTAAGAGACCGAAGGGAAAGATAGAATCCAGCTCGACGCCCGCACCGAGAGTAAGACCGTAGTCCATCCTGTCGAACCGGCTTACGACGGCGTCCAACCCGTCGGCTCTGCTTGAAATGAGGAAGTCGAACCTCGGACCGACAAGGAGATAAGGGGTGACGGCGTGGAGCGGGATCCGCAGCCTGGCCAGCATCGGCACGGAGATATAGTCGATCCTCGGCCTCATCGTGTAGTACTCGCCGGTCCCGTCGGGCTGCGAAATGGTGGTCACCGGCGCGGAGTATCTCATCCCCTTCTGTGTATACTGGATTTCTCCGACGGCGCTCAAGTACCTGAAGAGAGGAATTTCCGCGAAGACTTCGGCGGTGAACCCCCATCGCGTGCTCGTCCCCAAGTCGGCTGAACTGATCATGGTCCACGTCTCGTTTGCACCGACGATTCCAAGCTTTACTCCATAAGTCCGTTTCGGCTGCGCATAGGCGCCGGACTGTGCGAGTAAAAGGACGAATGCCGCCGCCAGGAATGCTGATCTCAATGTCGTTACCTCCCCCTATTTACGGTCGTCGGCCGTGATTGCGTTTGGGGCTTCCATGCGGGAGTCATTCAGAAATAGTATCTTTGTCTCCCGCGGAGCACCGTCTGCCGACGGCGGCAAATTATTCCGCTGCCGTTTCAGGCGCAAGCCCTGCAGCAGTACACCTCACATCTGAAGTGAAACAGGAAAAGAGTGGCCGAGGCAGACCCTCACTTCAGCAAGACGAGTTTCCGGATTTCGTTGAAATTCCCCGCCCGGAGTCTGTAAAAGTAGATTCCGCTCGCCAAGCGCGCCCCGTCAGACTCAACATCATATCTTCCCATCTTCTGAACTTCGTCAACAAGCGTCGCTACCTCCCTGCCAAGTACATCATACATCTTCGGTATGACGTCACTGATCACTGGTAATTGATGAGTGATCATTACAGAGAGTTATCAGGCATGCGGGTTCTCAAGGGGTTAGTGTCAAACCCACCGCCGGAAGAAACACCGCCGGCCCGTTCTTATTGAAATAGGTATTCAATTCGAACAGCCCTCGAACCGCTCCACCGCCGATTACTCCCCCGACAACGATGTCCGTTGCCACGTAACCGCTGCTGTTTAGAGAGAGGTTCGTGCCTCAAAGGCTTATCTCGCCTGTGGTGGTGAAAAAGAGCCCTTTAACCCCTGCGTACCAGTGCTTCTGCCCTATCAATAGCATAGGATAGTAGCCGTGCAGTTTTACAGCTTCATTATGTCCGGTATTGGTAGACCAGCCGAAATCGAAAGCGCCCTCGATGCCGTTATTCAAGAACCGGTATTTCCCATCCAGCATGACCACATCGGGCGGTGAATACTTCACCCCCACATCGAGATCGTTGACCACGCCGAGGCGTCCTGATACTTCCGGAAGTGCAACCCAATCGCCCCCTGACTCTGAGACCATCGTCCCGGCCCCGAGCTGGACGCTCCCCGGCTGCAGCGTCTCAGCCGTCTGCAAAGTAGTGAACGACATGCACCCGCTAAGAAAAAAGAGGAGCCCCAGAAAAAGGCCGCCCGAAAATGACAGCTTCCAACTCATCGCAGATTCCCACTCCCTTTCTTTCATTTCCGTGCCCGTCCTAAGCCCCTCGGCCCGGAAAAAGTACTCGACCTGCCGTAATCTAATTCCCCTCAATCCGGATGTCAAGCACTTGATACGCCGCCGGGCGACGGATGCACCAACCTTGAACTCCTTCTGTCGTAGATCGGTGGTGCGACAAGCATGTCGGACGCGCAAGCGTGCGGGAAGACCAGCACACCCTGTTTCTACTTCATCAACACTAATTTCTTTGTCGATTCGAATTCTTGCCCCGTGTTCCCCACAGCCACAAGCCGGCAAAAGTACACTCCGCTCGCCAGCCGCAACCCGTCAAACCTAACTTCATATCTTCCTATCTTCTGGACTTCATCAACGAGCGTCTCCACCTCCCTACCGAGTACATCATAAACCTTCAAGGTCACATGGCTGACCGCCGAAAGCTGATAGCTGATAGCCGTCGTCGGGTTGAACGGGTTCGGATAATTCTGGTAAAGGGAAAATTGAGACGGGACTTCCCCCCGGGATCGTCTAACATCTGTCATCTCAGAAAGGGGCCGTTTCCAAATGCCGCAGCCGTCGGTTCCCGCAATAAGCGTATTATTGCTTATGGTCAGCGCTCTCACGGCCGGGTTAGGCCAGACGGCGGGATTCATGAACCCGCTGTTCGCTCCTCTCCAGGCCTTCCCTGAGTCGGAAACATAGACACCGTAACCGGCGGATCCATAGGAGTTGTTCGCGGCAAATAACTCCGGTCCGTCGGAGAGAATGGCGGGCACAATCAGGAAATAGTTAGTACCGGGTTGAGCCGCGTCGTCGTCCAACCATGTCGCACCCCGATCGCTAGTCAGAAAGATGCCGGCGCCGCTCGTGCCTGCGTAAACGTCGCTGTCAACGCAGGCCAGGGTCAATACGATGCCTGTTTGAACGCCGACCGCTGGATTCTGGTACTCCGTGGAGATCGATCCCCAGGTTTTCCCGTTGTCAGTCGATAAGTTCAGCCCCCAAACACCGGCCACATAAATATCGCTGTCGACCGCCATGATCGCGTGGACCAGGGCGAAACCGGAGTCGAGAGTTGTCCAGTCGTTTCCGTCATTAGTAGAGACATATACGTACCCGCTGTCGAGCCAGCGCGATCCGCTGTAAACGACAACCTGAGTATCGGGCGGTTCGGTTGTGCCCGCGAGAATCGCGCCGTTCGTGGCGGCGAGAGAGTTGATATACCCAGTGTGAATTCCCGAGTTAGCTGCGGACCAGCTCGTGCCGTCGTCGGTCGATTTGAAAATGCCGCCGCCGGAAGTGGCAGCGAACAAGTTGTTCCCTTTCGAGATGAGCGAGTTGATGTAGAGGGAGGTCAGGCCGGAGTCTGCGCTCACCCAGCTCGTCCCGTCGTCTGTGGAGCGGAAGATTCCGGCGCCGTAGGTGCCCGCGAAGACGTCGTTTGTGCCCGACGCGAAGGAGCTCACGGAGAGTGCGGACAGGCCGGAATTTATGGAAGACCAAGTGCCGTTCAGGGAATAGACACCGCATCCGTCTGTCCCTGCGACCGGAGCATTACCGTCGAAGCAGAAGCGGTTGACAGGTACCCCGGGTAAGCCCGCGTTCACGGGGACCCAATTCCCGCCGCTGTCGGTAGAAAGAAAGACGCCACCGTCGTTAGTGGCCGCCAACAGCGAGTCTCCATTTTCGGCGATCGTCCTTATAGAGAGAGATGTAAGGCCGGAATTACTCGGGGACCAGGTTCCGCCGCCGTCGGTCGAGCAAAAAACTCCGGCGGTTTCGGTACCGACAAAGATTCTTCCTCCTCCTGCCGCGAGTGAGCGTATATCCTTATCGGTTATTCCGGAATCGGCCTTGTCCCATGTCGCTCCGGAATCCGGCGAGATATACAAACCGCTATCCGACCCAACAAGAATATTTGTTCCGCTGAAGCCCTCGCATTGGAATACGACACCCGGGGCTTGAGCCGAGCCGCCCCCCGGGAGGTTTCCAAGGTAAGCTGCGTTTCCGAGCGAACCGGCAAACTTCCACACCGTTATGAGGGACGAATAACTTCTCGTAACGAGGATAGTATCCTTCATGACAAAATCGGAGACATCGTTGCCGAGAAATGCACCGATAGGCCAGGTAGCCCCGTTGTCCGTCGAACCTATAATCGAGCTGCTCCCCGTCTTATAGATAACACCGTTGGACACCGCGATCGCTTTCACGAGGTCCTGACTATAATACTGGTCCGTCTCGGATACGTTTAGCCAGCTTTGCCCATGGTCGGTGGACCTGTACAGGCCCGTATTTGTCCCCGCGAATAGCGCATTACCCGTTGCCGCGACACAGTTAATGTTCCCGCCGTACGGCCCGTTAGTCTGAACCCATTGCGCCGAAACCGGAGCCGGGACGGCTAACGCAAGTACCAGGATGAATGGAGGAATATACCCGGAAAGAAGTCTCATTGGTTCTTCTCCTGCATTTAGAATATGTGGAGCAACTGCGACTAAAAGCTGTATTCGCTTATTCCAAATCTATCTGTAATGCGACGCGGAAAATTCACGCGCTTCGCTTCCGTAAACCCGTCGATTGCTCGGAGAATTTAGGAAGCGGCATTATCAAGTCCAAGCACAATTACTGAAGTTTATCCCTTACAGAGACCGATTTCTGGCGAATGCCAACGAGTCTCTTGGCAACATATCTGACGCCTGTAATAATTGAGATAAGCATGGTAACAACAATTAGCAGCAACGGAAGCGCCGAATTGAACCTGCCGATTATTTCAGCCAAACTAAGATTATCCGGATTTGCCGTGGCTGGTCCGAGAAGCTCGTTCCATTTTGAAGCACCGTTTCGAAGAAACAAATGCAAGAAGTATGCAACCTGCAGGAAGAACAGGCTGAAGAACACCACGCTCAATCCCCCGTAGGCTGTCAACGCCACTCTCGATTTCATATCAATCCTATTAAGCACGGACGTGTTTTCCCCCCTTCTCTTGGTCGGTCTCAAGCGCACAGACTTGATTGCTTCCATGGATCTTCGCCTGAGGTTAGGAACCCCGAAAAGGTCGGAGAGGAGCCAGTACCCATCAAACCTCAGGAACGGATTGAGCGCCGTGAGGATCGTTAAATACGTGGCATAAATAGCGCAAAGCATTATCGTGCTTCCGGAGACAAGGTAGAGCAGAAACAGAACCGGCACGCACAGCGCCTGAAAGTATATGCCTCCCACGTCGACAATGATTCGCTGCCGGCGATCAAGGTGCCAGATATCCGAAACATCTGCGTACAGAACCGGGAAGAAGAGATACAGACCGATTCCGATGTCGCCGTGCACCGCACCAAAACTGCTGCAGGCCGACGAGTGGCCGAGTTCATGAACGAAGGCGGTAACAAACACGATACCGTACACGGCGAGGAGCTCTATTCCGCCGACGTTTCCGACGGCACTGAGGTCCGCCCCGGAGATGAAGTGGATATAGAAAGGTATAATTATCGACACCGGAGCCAGGAGAGCAAGTACGGGTTTGATGAAGAGAAAGCGGAATGCGCGGGTAAGGGGTCTCAGCGATTGCTGCGAAAGCAGTGACATTCGGAATCGGAGATATGACTTCGGCTCAAGTTCTTCGGTATCGTCGCCATTTCCGCCAATGAAGTGGTTGGGGATGAAGTATTCATTTACGATTTGCTCCACCAGGGGAGCGGATAATTCCAACCCGGTGGTGTGGCGCAGGCTTTGGGCGATGTCTTCTGAATTGCGTTTGCCGTCTATGAGAACCAGGATGTCGTATACCAGTCTGGAGACCTCGAACCTCTTTTTTCCCCCAATATTGACAATAAATTTCTCAGTGACTCTCCCGGTGTCGAAAGGCTTGACCTGCAATCTCGGATTCAAAGCAGGGACTACGATACACACGTCAAGTTTCCTCGCACTGTTCACTCAACGACGGGATACCGACCGCAGTGTCCCGAAGTGCATTACTCACAATCCCCCGTCTTCCTTCCATTCCGCTCACTTCTTTCTGATGATCGTGGAGCAGTTAGACTTCCCGTGCTTAACGCTCACCATCTCGTCTATGTTGCTGCGATCATCGGCATTCCGGGCGCAAGTCAATGGCCGGTCCCGTGCTTGCTCCTTACTCTATCGATCGATTTCCTGGCGTTGGAGTGGTAGTCGAAATAGTCCCGGCAATCCAGGACTTTGCGATAGTACACCTCAGCCTCAGCGTAGTTGTGTTCTCTCTCTTCGCAGAGGCCGGCATTGTAGTATATCCAGGGGGACTCTTTTACATAATCACCTACTGCGAGGCTGTCGCATATCTTGTATTGAAGGACGGCAGGGGCATATTCTTTAGCCAGCATGTAGCAGAAAGCCAGTTCCGCATGCATGCCGGCCAGCTGGTTGACGCTCGCGTATTTCACCGACCCGTCATCCAATGATTTCGTTAGAGTTGAAATCGCTTCACCGTAGTTCCCCGATTCTCTGTACGAGTTGCCCAGAAAGATCCGGAATACCGGATTAGTTCTGTACCGATCGGAGAGCTTTGAAAAGATTCGTATTGCCTCATTGAAATTCTGTTCATACTGGACATCTATGTATCCAAGCATGCTCAGCGCCTCCACCCGGGAATAGACACCGCTATCCGCGGCGAGACGAAGCTGCGCCAATCCAAGCTGCCTGTCTCCGCCGAGACCCAATATGGTTGAAAAGAATCTCAGAAGTGTCGGGAGCTTGTCGGCATAGTAGTTATAGATTCCGACACCTAAGTAGGCATCGTACAACGTATCGTTTCGCATTATCATATCGGAGAATATCCTTTTGGCCTTCTTGCCTGAAGAGTAAGCGTCCAGCCAGCTCCCGATCAGCACGTAGTATCTGGCAAGATATCCGTAGCTGGCACCTAGAAAGAAGAGCGCCTCCGTGTTATCGTCCCGGGCCTCAAGCTGGCTCTCCCCGACCTCTATAGCTTTTTCCGCGGTTTGAATGAATGAAGTTCTGAATGGCTTTGAATTGAAATCTCCGATGAAGTACCACCAGCGGACGAGAGTTTTAAAGAAGTAAGGCTTCGCGTCGGCAGGGCTCTCGACGATAAGGCTGTCTACCAGCTTCTCGGCAGCGACAAGATCATAATTGTAAACATATGACAACACGGCTTCGTAGGACGCCTCGTCGGAGTATATGGATTCGTGTGCCGGCGATTGATGCGGAAGCAGGAGCAGCGTGCAAATGATGACTGGAAGCCCGGCATAATAGACGCGAATGTTCATGAGCACCTTTACCTATTCCATCCCGATCGCGGCGATCCGGCGGACGCAGTCCGTTGCCGCATCGGCACTGAGATTGAATTTCTTTTGAACCCTATCGGTGATGGCCATGAAGTTATTAATCCTGTACATCAATTTGACTGCATATTGCCCGATCTCATCTACGGCGAAATATCTCCCCTCCCGCATATCGATAAGCACATATCCTTTCCCGTCACGGAGGATTCGGATGCGCTTCTTCGAGATCTTCAAATTTGCGGCGCCGATATCGACACCATCACCCGTATTTTTCCCGCGCGCGGCTGTCGCCTCATATCTCTTGAAATCAACCCACTTCTGCCATTGGTCAGGCTCCTCGCGAACATACTTTTCGAAGACCATGAAAAGCGTTCTTACGGTATCACATATCGCCTTCTCTCTATCGTGCGCCCCGTCAAGATGGAGAAGCGGCTTCCCGATCCGTATTATGTTTCTGTTTTCTCCCCGAATTGAAGCAATCACCGGAACAATGGGGGATCCCGAATAGTATTGAAGAGCCCCGACACCCTTCTTGAATTGCAGATTACGTCCGAGGAACGGGACCCGCAGGAGTTTTTCATTGTTGACCGCTCCGCCAAGCTCATCGATTAAGACATACACAACGCTCCCCTTCCTCAAATCTCCGATCAGTCTTAGGAGTGCACTGCTGTCTGTCTTCACCACTCTTACCGGGAGACGCAGGGTGGATGCAATGATGTGGATAAGTCCCATCTGTTTGTGTTGGTCGCCCACTACCACGACGGTGTCATACCCTTTCCTCGCGATCTCGAACGGAAATAGGTAGTAGTTTCCGGAATGGATGGAACAGACTATAACCGAGCCAAAGCGTTTCTTGATCTCTTCAAACACTTCATAGTCCTCCCATTCGACTTCCTGGCAGCGCGTTTTGTACTCCCAGAAATCCAGAAAGCTTCCGGCGATCACATGGTTCCTCATATTCCGACGCGCCATTCCCGACACAAGACTTTCATTAAAACTGCCGCCTAAAACCGACGTCAGATTGCTGGCAATGACACTTCTCAGGATTTTCAGCTTATGCCTCTGCCGTGCAAGCTTCCGGAGCAGCCCGACCCGATACCGGACAATCAAGCATACTTCCCAAATCGAACTCATCACGACATCACTCCACATCATTTATCCTGACTCCGCGACGAGGGCCTCTCCTCCTCTTTGATACAGACGGGCCCGTACCGCGATGCTGCCGGGAAGAATCAGTAGGCCCGAACAGGAAATAAGGCGCTCCTTTTAAGCCAGGGCATTAAGAATGCAAACTGGTACCATTCATACTTGCCTGGCGCTCCGATCCCCCGGCATGCGTTTGGCTCGAGAGTGCAGACACAAGGGTCGACCCGGACAATTCTATCTTAAAGCAGCCTCACACAAGAGGTTATCAGGAGAGCAGCGCATCATCCAAGGTCAACCCATGTGTGTCAGAATGAGCAGCCGATAGTCAGAGCGGCTGACTGCCAGGTATGGTTGTGTACTGGCCGCACGTTTTCGGAGCGTCAAGCTCGAGCCTCTTCTCCAGCTCTTCGATTGACAGTTCCTCAAGAAGTGTGCGATTCAGCTGCTGGACCTCCTCGTTCTCCTTCATTCCTTCCCGTTGATCCATAGGTTTCCTCCTTTCGTGTTGTGTAACCTTGCGACTACACCCGCCTGCAATCATCGGCCTGCCGCGAGAACAGAGTGCCGCTTGAAATCGGCATAACTCTCGTTGACGGCACGCGTGAATGCCGACGGGAAGTCGTCGCATTTGCTCGATTTGCTGCCACCCGTGCGAAGCATCGAATCCGCGGGACATCCGCCTCCGCAGATAAGCGAATACTTGCAGGTGATGCAGTCCTCCTCCTCAATTCTCCATTCCCGCCATTTATCTAATTCTGTCCTGTTAATTTCAAACCCGTCTGCATATGAGCCGATCCTAAATTCCGGGATCCCCACAGATTCCAGACACACATACAGGTCACCGCACGGGTCAAACACAACCATTCCCGTTCTCGCGCCACAATAACCGGCCCGGAAGAGCGTCCAGGTCTCGCCGCGGAAAAACCTATTCAGTCTCGTCCTCAAGCCCAGACGGGCATCAGTGACACTTTCGGAAAACTGTGCCTCTCCGCCTTGCTCATCTTTCAACTCGCAGGCGTCACTCCCTTTCATCAAACCACTTCCGACACAGTCCGAAAACGTTGAGGATAAAACGCCTCGGTCGTTACAGCTATTCTTGCCTTCTCCAGTGTAAGTCATGCCCGATGCCGGTAGAGCATCTACACCTCCCGAAAGAGCGCAAGATCCTTCATTAATCGATGAACTCCTTTGCACATGGCCGCGTCCCGGGGTCCTCGGTGGACGCAGCCGTGCATGATACGCGGTGAAGCGACCCGTATTCACCCAACCCCTTTTGATGAACTCGTAGTAGAGGCCTTGTGGGTCAACCGGATGCCCGCCATGTACGTTCACACGGACGCTTACCGACACACCGCAACGAAGAGCCATGTCAATATTCTCCATGATCCTGTCAAAGGATGCCCCGTTGTTGCGATGGACTCGAAACCTGTTGTGCTCTTCACGAGCACCATCAAGTGTGATCTGCAGAGACTGAAGCATGCCCGGTTTCAGAATATCGACAAACTTGTCGAGCGTATATCCGTTTGTTATTGCAGCAAACGCATATCCGTCTCTCATTCCCTTATGAACGATGTACGAGACCACATCGCAGTTTTTCTCAAGCAAGGGTTCACCCCCAAAAAGAGTGATGATGTCATCGTGCATAGGTCGACCAGGGTTAATCTTGTACATCGCCGCATACGCCTTGTCCGCCAAATCTTCAGTCATCACCTTTTTGGACCATCCCGGGCCGGATCCAGAAATCGCGCCCTCGAAGCAGTAAGAGCACGAAAAATTGCAGTCGTAAGCAACGAGAAATACGAAAGAAGATCTTTTTACGCTCGCCCGATGGAAAAAGCGTGCAAGGCTGGACACGTATTCTCTCTCTTTATCCGGGGACAAAGTCGTCAGGTAGCCACGGTTTTTCAGGTGCCTGACAGTGTCTTCCCTTATCCCCTTATTTCCTGCGCCAGAATCTCCGCTAGCCAAGCCTCCACGCATCAGGAACGAGACAACACTTTCCCCGACAAGATCCATCGCCCCTGTATATCCATGGATAAGCAAGTAGCGGTTCTCGCTTCTGATTTCTATACATATAGTATAAAGACTCGAGTACAGCTGTGCGGGCATCGAGGACCCGCCTACTCTCTTGCCATCACGAAGCGAGCTCACGCGCTTCCTCTCTTTCGTCTGCCGGATTCCCTGTACTCCCCCATCGTCATCCCGGTTACCCTCTTGAAGATGCGCGAGCCGCCATCTTCGCGCGAGAACCCGGCTTCGAAGCAAATCTCAAAACAATACTTATCAGTCCCCTTGAGCAGGTCCTTCGCGCGTTCAACCTTCGTGAGAGTGATGAACTTCGAGATAGGAATCCCCTCGGCCTTGCGAAAATCTTTTCGAAGTTTCTCTGGCGAGACGTGAAGTTCGGCCGCCAGCGGCCTCAGCCCCGATACGCTCTTTACATTCCGTACGATGTAACGTTTGACATCTTCCGTATCCATCCCGTCACAGCCTCCTGAATCGAGAACATACTAGACATCCTGTCTGCCCACGTCTTCAGCCGGCTGGTGTACCAAATGGCTATATCCTTCGCATGCCCACCAACCCTTCCGCTACAGGATATTGAACCGGATTCTCATTGTCAAGAAAAAAGCATTGGCATTTACGGATTAGATTTCCGAATGAGGTCACAGCAGGTGCGTCTGTGTGATTTCCCCGGGTCGACGAACAGACCCGCTCTGCCCCTGCAGTTCATGGCGACCGTGCCGGTTCATCCCCGCGCTCACGGGGAACACTAAAAAGCGCAGACGCCGGATCGATTGAAGTTCGGTTCATCCCCGCGCTCACGGGGAACACTTTAGATGGCGAGACGTCCGTCTCTCGCTGGGCGGTTCATCCCCGCGCTCACGGGGAACATTCGCTGAAAAAGGAATAAACCTTAACTGGCTTCGGTTCATCCCCGCGCTCACGGGGAACATGTATAGAAGAGATCGAGCCAGGCTCGCTTGGCCGGTTCATCCCCGCGCTCACGGGGAACACCTGTGCCGGAATCTGGCGGATCATCTCTGTGACGGTTCATCCCCGCGCTCACGGGGAACATACATTAACTATCCGGCTCCCTCCGGGCAAAATCGGTTCATCCCCGCGCTCACGGGGAACACGGTCCCATCGAACGCGAGAGGAACGAACAATGCGGTTCATCCCCGCGCTCACGGGGAACACTCGAAGCGCTGAAACTATTCGGCTGTTTCCGGCGGTTCATCCCCGCGCTCACGGGGAACACGGAGGGGCACTTGATCGCCCATGATGC
>JAHECO010000010.1 GCA_024641705.1 Candidatus Kryptoniota bacterium | reverse complement strand
GCTTCAACGGTATTATGACGTGAGTGAGATCGATCTTGCCAAGTCGAATCTTGTGAAGGATGAACCATCAGGACTAAAGGCAAAAGCTCTAGACTCTGATGCGGTTACGGTTACAGGAAACAACAGAAGGAAAGACCTCACTGCTGAAACATCGGTTGTGGCCACGGTCGACCGGGTATTGACTGAAGCAATCAGACTTGGAGCGAGCGACATACATATAGAGCCGTATGAATCGTTTCTCAGGGTCAGATACAGGCTTGACGGCGTACTGCATGAAGTGGAGCAACTTGCCCTGGAAAAATCAAAGCCGATCATATCAAGGCTCAAGATAATGTCCGAACTCGACATAGCAGAAAAGCGCAGGCCGCAGGACGGCAGAATCAGGGTCCGACAGGGTGGGGATTCCACTGGGGGCAATGGTCGGACTATAGACATACGGGTTTCGACGCTTCCCACCGACTTCGGGGAGAAAGTTGTACTCAGGATCCTCGACAAGTCCCAGCTCCAGCTTGATCTGACAAAACTTGGCTTTGAACCGGAGGATCTTGAGACATTCGAGAGAACGATTCGCCTGCCGTATGGCATGGTCCTCGTAACGGGTCCGACAGGGTCCGGAAAATCCACGACACTATACGCAGCCCTCCAGCACATCAATGATCCGAAGGTGAACATAACGACAATAGAAGATCCCATAGAGTACAACCTTACTGGCATCAATCAAACGCAGGCCAAGCCTGAAATCGGTGTAACCTTTGCAGCAGCCTTGAGATCCATTCTCCGCCAGGATCCCAACATCATCATGGTCGGTGAAATCAGAGATTCCGAAACGGCAGAAATCGCCATCCGTGCGGCTCTCACAGGGCACCTTGTCTTTTCGACTCTGCACACCAACGATGCTCCTTCCGCCGTGACAAGGCTGATCGATATGGGCGTTGAGCCGTTTCTCGTCGCATCTTCAGTCAAGATGATTCTCGCTCAGAGGCTTCTCAGGAGGTTATGTGGCAAATGCAAAACAAGTTATGAGCCGACCCCTAAGGATAGAGAAGCTTTCGACCTTGACCACCTGGAATCTGATAGCGCATTCTTCGGACCGGTTGGCTGCCGCTCCTGCAATAACACAGGGTATAAAGGGAGGACGGCGGTATACGAAATTCAAACCGTCAATAATGATTTTTCTGACCTTGTCTCCCGCAATCCAGTTTCATCCGAATTGAGAAGAAACGCGCGCGAATCCGGCATGAAGACTCTGTGGGAGTCCGCACTTAAAAAGGCAGCGCGTGGCGAAACCTCACTGGAGGAAGTGCTCCGCGAAACGGCAGTTTAGCAAAGGTACTCAAATGAGACTCTCTGTGACAGTCGCAGGACTAATAGGCATATTATCTGTTGTTTCACCTTCATTTGCCCAGGACACCGTGACAACATCCTCATCAGTGTCCGCTGACACGCTAAAACCGGATTCAGTGATCTTCTCAAAGGATACAACAAGCGTTCGCATGGCGCAGCTACCGGTCGGTGCAGAAGACACTACGACGCTCAGTTTCAAGAACACGGATATTCGAGACATATTTCGCGGACTCGCGTACCAGCATGGCCTGAACATTTTCGTGGATAATTCGATAGATAAGAAGGTCACGATATCGCTGAATCAGGTGCGCGTTTACGATGCTATTAAGTTCCTGTGTGAACAAAATGGGCTTGATCTCTCGCTCAAAGGCGGGATTTTTGAAATAACTCCTCCACCGCCGCCTAAGTTAATTCCGCCACCCAAGCATGTTCCATATGTTGCATACGCAGGAGGTGACTTATGGATAGACGCCAGGAGCGACGACCTGCAGGATGTAATCCAGGGAATACGCGACAAGAGTGGAAGGAACATTCTGGTCATGGCAGGCACATCTGGCCCGGTGACGGGTGAGCTGAACGATGTCAACTTCGAGATTGGATTCACGCAGATCATGAACAATAACGGATTTGCTGTCGAAAAGAGGGATGGGATCTATATAGTGAGCCAGCTGCAACACTATGTAAAAGGTGAAGGGGATAAAAATAATCACGCTGGTTCCGGTCCTTATTGGATCACCGCGAAAGACTCCCTTGTTACTATCGATGTCACGAACGCGCCCGTCGAGCGGGTAATATCGGATCTTGTCCATGAGACGAACTCAGATGCCATCTTCTACGACCACGTCCCCGGTGATATTACAGCAAGGGTAACAAATGTGCCCATAACCCAGGCTCTGGATCTCCTCTTGCTGAATACCAAGGCGACATATAGGATTTCGCACGGGAAGTATTTCATTGGGGATAAAACGGATAAGACCATGACTTCCGTTCAGCTGGTTAAGCTAAACTACCTGAGGCCAGAGAAAGTTATTGAGATGCTTCCCAATTCTATTTCCGCCGATGCTACCATAAAACCGGTCCGGGAAGACAATGGCATAGTGATCATGGCGACAAGCGATGTTATCTCCCAATTCGATAGCTTTGTCAAAGCAATAGACAAACCGGTCCCGCAGGTTCTCATAGAAGCGCTTGTCGTGGATTACAACCTCACCAAGAGCAGTCAGCTGGGTGTAGGAGCAGGTATCAAGAACTCGCCGGATACTTCAAGCCAGGATTATACAGTCATCCCGGGAATCAATTACACGACGCATGGAGCATCAATCAACGCCACACTGAAGAATATAGGGACCATTAACCTGTTTGGCACCAGCATTGGCATAGCGAACTTGGGCATACTCCCCTCCAACTTCTACTTAAGCCTGCAGGCACTTGAACAAAAAGGGGTGGCGGATATCAGGTCGCGGCCGCTTCTTGCAACGCTCAATGGCTACCCCGCTTCACTCAGCATTGGCACGACACAGTATTACGAGCTCACTACGACGATCCCTTATAATGGCCAGAATAATACGACGGTTTTCCAGCAGAGCCAGAGCTTCCAGAAAATTGAGGCGGATGTGAAGCTTGAGATAACTCCTTATGTGGGCGAGAATGGCATGATTGTCGTCGACATCAAGCCTGATTTTGAAAGTCCCGTGGGACAGCTCTCGCCCAATGTGCCTCCCACCATTGAGCACAGGTCGCTCAGTTCGACACTCGAAATGAAGGACGGAGAGACAATCGTTCTTGGCGGGATGATTCAGAACACGACGTCAGTGACGAAAACGGCCACACCGATTCTCGGTGACATACCGATTCTTGGTGCACTCTTCTCATCAACCTCCAAATCAGACAACAAGTCGGAACTCATGATCTACATAACGCCTCACATTTCCTACGGTGACGAGTTCAGGGATGCTTCGTTACCGGACAAGGACAAAGAGCAATGATCAGCTTTCGATTCGATAGGCTGAACACTCTGAAGCTCTCCGGAATTCGGAGCGTGCTGGGTATCGACCTGTCTCGTGATCTTGCGCGCGTTGTCGAACTGAAGTCATTGGGCGGCATCGTTAACAAATTTGAATCTAAGTTCAAGGCCATTGCTTGGTTCGATGTCGATTTCCCGGCTGAATCGTCTACCACCGAGCGTGGCAGAATACTGGCAACCGAGCTTGAAAACAGAAGGATCAAGACACGCTTCTGTGTATCCACTGTCAGATCCTCCAACTCCAGGACGGCGACGGCTCAAATCCCAAATGACGTAGACGACGTCCATGCTTGGGTTGGCGAGAATTACGAGAAACTCATCCGGGTCCCTGTACCTCTCAAGGACCTTGCATTCTCCGTCAACGTGAATTCAGTTGGCGCCGACTCCGCTCGTTGCGAAATCGCGTTCGTTCGGGCCGCCGAAAGGGACGATATTGTTGAACTAATCCAATGCGCGGGGCTGCATTTGCTCAACCTAGGCCTTGATGTGAGAGATTCCGAATGTGTTTTCATAGTGGATGTCGGTAATTTCGGCGAAGGCAAACGTGGATTTATTTACGCAGACGAGACTGAAATGGTCTGTCGCACCTGTGCGGATGGAGCACCGGGACCGTTGAAAAAGTTGCACCGCGAGTCTTTAGAAGGGGAATTGCACTCGTTGAAAGAGAGTCTGGATGAGATTGTCATCACCGGTCCCAGCGCCAACGAAATTCAGGGCGAGGCAATCAGAGTTCTAAATCCGCTTGGCCTGGCCTCAGATTATGCGCTTGCAGCTGGACTTGCCGTTCGCGGTTACCTTCCGGAGATAGGCTCGTTCGATTTCCGTCCGGAGGTAGTGAGACAGAAATCGACTGAAGAGAAGGACAAGTCTCTTTTGAAGTCAACCGTTCTGGCACTGGGGACTCTCGTCCTCCTTTTGCTAGGCCTGCAGCTCGGGGTCCAATCATATCTACAGGGGATCTCTGATAAGCTCGATGCCAAGCTTTCGGTGATTGGACCGGTGTATTCACAGGTGAATGTCCTTGAGCGCCAGGTAAGAGCCCTCCGAACCGAATTGAGCGGCAATGACGAGGTTCAGCACCGCTCTGACGTTGCCAAAGTCCCGCAAAAGGTTGCCGAGGCAACGCCGAAAGGAGTCTGGCTGCAGAGACTTCTGTGTACAAATGGAGCAAAAGCAGGGAAATCCTTGGATCTGACGGGATACGCGGAGACAAGCGAAAAAGCTGCATCTTACCTGGGATCACTTCAGAGGGATCCAATGTTCTCGAACGTACAGGTCATACGTGTAGGGGTCCCTACCCAAACCGAGCTCGCTTCTTTTGGCAGTAATAAGATGCACTCGTTTACGACATTTGAGGTAAGGTTGAGTTGTCGGGAATGAAAAGGCCCTATCTGATTTTAACCGGCTTGTTTAGCTTTGTCTTTGCCTACTTGCTCCTGACGGAAGTGTATGCTCGTTACGATCAGACTCTTTGGACATATAGAGACATAAGTGCCCGGGAAGCCAGAGACCTAGATCCTGCTTCGTTAAGGCAAAGATTGAAGTTGCTTACTCTGGAAAGGGACTCACTCTCGCGAAAGTTACTCACAGCACGACGCGGTTACGAGCAGAACCAAATCGGAGTCATTCAGTGTGTCACTGACAATGCTCACCGATGTAACGTAACAGTGAAGGCATTCTCCCCAGGAAAGGAAGCGACGATAGGTCAGTCAAAGGAATTCGATTTCAGCATCCTCGTCGTCTCGAGATTTGGTCAGGTTGGGTCACTGATCGATGGACTCGAAAAGGAGACGATCCCTTTTGACATAAGAACCGTTGAGATAACCTCAGATCCAATAGGCGAAGCGACCCTAAAGACCACCATTCAAGCGACCGCGTCCCTCTATGAAGGATATTATTAGGCTAAAACATACAAGGCTTCTCGTGTGGATGCTCGGTTTCCTACTGGCAGCCATCTGGGGTCGAATCGGATATCAACTGTTTATTAAGAAGGCTGCCGGAGAAGTTTCCGAGTCGGGTTCGCAGGCTATCTCTGACCAGAAAAGTCCTCATAGCGAACATTTCAATTTCAACGCGAGAGTGCGTGATCCCTTTGCTTATTTCACACCGGCTCCAAAAGTGAAAAAGACGCGCAACCCCGTACCGCTGATTGTTCACCTTTGGACTCCGCCTCCTGTTTCGCTTGCAGGAGTGATCCTTGGCGATGGGAAAAGAACAGCGATTCTGGACGGTCGGTCAGGTGAGACCTATTTCCTTTCGGAGGGCGACACGCTTGAGGGCGTCAAGATATTGAAAGTGGCAGATAAAGAGGTGGTATACCGCTACCAAGACAAAGATACGAGTTGGACATTGGTCAGATGAATTGATGCAAAGGGGGCACGACTGAAAGTCTCCCCAATCGGTTTCTGGTCTATACATCAACCCGTCTCAGGAGTAATAAACCTGTGACGGGTTTTTTGTTTTGCAGGAGTCACCAAATCATAACGACAGCGGGTACCACACTGTACCACCATATACCAGAGTAACCAAAACGTTACCAGTGTTTGGTTCAAACCAGGTAATTCTTACCGTGATGCAAAAATAAAAATGCCCAAATCGTTTTAGATCCGAGCTTTTTGTATCATGGTACAGCTAGTTTTCGGATTTTGAGTCCAGTGCGTCTACCCCCGTAAACGGGATCTACGACCACGTCTCGCGAGGCAAGCCGGGTCTTCGACAATTCCGCCCCCTCCGCTTCCTTGAAATATGGTACGTTTTGGGCATTTCTTAAAGTATTATTCCATATCGGTTTGCCAATGCCTGAGCGGATGAGTAACTTGCTAGTGATTGAGGCGTTGGCAAAATTCCAGAGTTGTTGAAATTCACAAAAGGGAACCGAAGTACAACGGAGCCTTTGGGCTAGGACCGAAAGCTTTTGAGCGATCGATGAATCTGCCCCATGAAATAGGAACAGCTTCTATAGTCACCGACGTGACGTTGAACATCAAGACCTTTTTTTCATAAACCCATGGCCGCACAGCCTCGGGAATTCTATGATTAGATAAGCGTAATGTGAAGATATGAAAGCATTGCTTGCAGACGACGTTTCGATGATAAGAAGACTTATCGAAATTCACCTCAGAAAGATGGGGTTTGAAGTTTCGACTGCCGCTAACGGAACTGAGGCGCTCAAGCATTCGGATAAATCGAAGTTCGATGTAATCCTCCTGGACCTCATGATGCCTGAGATAGACGGGTTCGAGGTTCTACGACGTATCCGTTCGGAAGGCTCGAATAGGGGCACGCCGGTAATTATCCTCACCGCGTTCGGCGACCTGAACAATGTTATGAAGGCCGCTACCTTGGGCGTAAATGATTTTCTTGTGAAGCCGGTCGATCAGAATGTGCTGAAAGAGAAAGTCTCAAGTGCTCTCGGCTTGCGTCTTCAGAAGGACGGTAACGAAGTCGTAGTGAATCCAACCGAAAGTTGAGAGAGCATTTCGAAGGCAACCGGCTTGTCGGCCCCCCGGCCTGACCCGGCACCTTCATTTCCCCACGAACATCGGTACCGCCTCATACCACCAGGTACTTCACCCACCAAAACCTTACCAATGTTTGTACGTAGCAAGACAGTCGTTACCGCGATGGGCGTTGCCCAAAGCAATCTAGGTCCGGGCGCTTATGTTCGCAAAAGTTTGTTATTTCTCGGCTGGATCACTAATTTCGCAAGGGCCGGTCGTGTGGTGCATGTCTTCCCTTCGGTGTTCACGCCCGATGAGTATAAACTGAAACGGCAATTGAGAAAGGAATGAAACATGACTGACACCGATAATCTCCTGGGCGGTTTCATAGATACGTCGATCTGCATCCGGCGCCGCCGCGCGTCGAGAGTGCCGGTCAGGAGATACAGCAAGCCCCTGCACGGCCGGCAATGGAGTCGCATCATTATCGGGGCGCTCATCCTGACAGTACTTCTCATTGGCACAGGCTTTCAGGCTGCCGCCTTCGGACAGATCAAGGAAGTGCTGGAACTCTCGGGAAACACGAAAGGCTGGTACGAGGGCTTTGAGAAAAACCTGGGAGGAAACCAGTTTTCCTACTTCAGTCTTCGAAGCGATGTGTCGAAAGGTTTGCTTACCCGCTGCACCGACGGGAAGATGACGATTCAATGGGAGACTGCGAAACTTCCGGCTGACTGGGGTCAAAACGAAGCCGGCTTCTTGTGGATGGCTGCCGTCAATTTGACTGCGCAGCCGGGGACGTTCGATGTCAATGTCAATGGAGTGAAGCGTTTTGAGATCGCGGCGTCGAACCGGAAGAACTGGCAATTGACAACCGGCGACGGCGGAAGGCTTGCGTTCACGACGGTCCAAACCGACCAATACGGCGACGCACACGGATATATGTCCCTGATGGCTCCTGCATCGTGGTTGCGTAAAGGGGCGGGGCAGGTCATAAGCATCACCGGGAGGGCCGAGAATCAAAGCACCTGGATCATTGTGTTCCAGGCTCGCGATGCACTGTCCTACCTGCACAATTCGGTGGCGAACGACGCGTGGATGGAGATCGATCTGCAGAGAAAGGGCGACGTGCTTGCAGCTAGCGTCCAGGCGGCTGTCACGGTGGCCGATGAAACCGTGAATGTCGTCTCCGGTAACGATCGCAAGGAGACCCGCCTGACCCGGCGAAACGACCAGGTGGTCGGAGAGTTCAACCTCCCGCTTTCCGCCTTGAACAGGTCGTTCGCTCTGACGGATGCACATGGAAAAGTCTTCGTAATCAAGTCGCTTGGCGAGGATTCGAGAACGACCTGCCTTTTGGAAAACTCCATCCTGGTCAACGAGAGTAAAGATGAAGGTGGTAGAATAGAGATCACCGCCCAGCGCAGCTACCGGCCCAAACTCGTCTCCGACATGGTGCTGTTATCGGATTCTAACCTGAGCCGGGGGAAAATATACCTGATGAACTCCAGTCATCAGGACATCGCATGGATGGACTCGCCGGCGAAATGCGAGATAGATCGCGACACGATGCTGCTGACTCCCTTGCTGCATAAGGCTCAGATCGACACGAGCTACCGCTTCGATCTGGAGGAATCGCTTATGCTCCACGAATTTATCAGGCGTCATCCGGGCGAGAAGAATATCGTGAAGGAAATGCTTGCCGATGGTCGCATTTCCTGCGGTGCTAACTTTACCCAGCCCTATGAGGATATGTATTCGGGTGAATCGCTGGCACGCCAGCTTTACTTCGGCAAGAAATGGCTGAAGGATGAGCTGGGGTATGACGCAACCGTATATTGGAGCGAGGACGTTCCCGGTAGGACGCCCCAAATGATGCAGATACTGAGCAGGGCGGGCGTAAAATATATGATGATCAGCCGCATGGAAAAGGGACTGTACAGATGGTACAGTCCCGACGGCTCGTACGTCACAATGTTCTCGCCCGGCCATTATGCCGATGCTTTCACGCCTCTTCAAAAAGGATTCTATGCGGCCTCCGGTTATTTGGCGTCGAATTCTCTCTACTGGCAGGAATTCTACTCGCCGGAAACGGCCTCCCCGATCATGCCCGTCCTGTCCGACTGGGACATGAGTCCGGCTAAAGATTACAGCCGGCTTATTAATGAATGGGACGATGTAAGTGAACGGCAGGATGGGGGGGCAATCTGGTACCGGTGAGTCTGCCGAAGTTTAAGATTGCGACCGCGCCGGAATTTTTCAGCGCCCTGCTTTCCGCGAGACCAAAGCTGAAGAGTATTTCCGGCGAGCGCCCGGATGTCTGGGTTTACATTCATGGTCCTTCACACGAAAAAGCGCTGACGGCAAGCCGGCAGGGAGACATACTCCTCACTGAGGCCGAAAAGTTTGCCACCGCCAACGCCCTCGTCGACGGTACATTTAGAAATTACCCGGAAGCCGGACTAAAAAAAGCCTGGGAAGCGAAGGTGTTTCCCGACCACGGTTGGGGCGGTAAACACGGGGACATTACCGACGATCTCTTCCGGCGGAAGTTTGATTTTGCCAGAAGCGAAGGTGAGAAGATCCTTCACGAAAACCTGGATGAGTTAGCTTCTAAAATTCTCACCAACCCGAAAGAAGGCCGGCCCCTCGTTGTGTTCAACGGCATGAACGCGGACAGAAGTGATCCAGTGTCGATCGATGTCAGGTTCGGTGAGGGCCAGGCCGCCGGCATAAGACTGTTCGATGCCAAAGGAGCGGAGGTTAAGTCGCAGCTTAGCCACAGAAGGGACTACTCCGACGGCTCGATCAGGACGGCGAAAATACATTTTGTCGCGGACAACGTTCCGCCTATCGGTTACGAAACATTCTACATGCGGGCAGAGAAGAGGCCTGACCGGCAGGAGGCTTCTCCGTTCACCGGCGAAGCGGAAACCAGATTCTACAAACTGAAATTCACAAACGGCGGCCTGTCGTCTATCTTTGACAAACAGCTGAATGTCGAGCTTGTCAATTCCAGGAAGTTCGCGGCGGGCGAAGTTTTTACGATGCATTCAGAGGGGAACGGTGCCGGTGAATTTGCCGATATCCAGCAGCCCGACACGGCGGGTTTCGACCGGACCGGAAACTACAAGACCGATTGGAAGGTGATTGAGAACGGAGATGTTTATACCACGTACGAATATCGCCGGCAGATTCGTTATGCCGTGGTGGACGAGCGCGTCAGGGTCTACCATCAGCTGAAGAGAATTGACTTCGATGTGGCGCTGCTGAACTGGCAGGGCGTGCTCTACCGTGAATTCAGGATGGCGCTGCCGCTGAACATGACCCACGGCCGGGTTGCCTACGAAGTCCCATTCGGCGCAGTGGAAGTTGGAAAGGGTGAGATAGCCGACGCCGCAGGTGAACGCTATACGACGCCCTGCAGTGAAGTTCACCCGAGAAGTATTCAGAACTGGATCAGCGCGAGCGGGTCCAGTTTCGGAGTGACGATGAGTTCGTCCGTGGCCGCGGCCGACTGGATCGATCCTACCGACACATCTACCACGTACCCGATCTTGCAGCCGATCCTTCTCGCGTCAAGGAGGAGCTGCCACCCCGAGGGCAACGAGTATTTACAGACGGGGGACCACCACTTCCGGTTCTCCATTACTTCCCACAAGCCGGGGTGGCTCGACGGCGCCGCCTTCGGTCGCGGTGCAAATGAGAATCTGATGGGTGTCTGGGCCGATCAGCGTTACGCCGATGCTTCGCTTCCCGAATCAATGAGTTTTTTCCGCACGGACAGTGCGCACGTGCTCGTGTCGACAGTGAAGAAAGCCGATGACCGAAACGAGGTGATAGCGCGGATCGTCGATATGGAGGGGAAGGACAGAACAGTAAGTTTCAGAAGTTTCAACGCCATTCATCAGGCCAGGCAAACGAATTTAATCGAATCGGAGGAAGGCACTCTTCCTGTAAGAAACGACCGGATACAAATCAAACTCGGCCATAACGCAATAGAGACATTTGAGTTTAAATGAAGCCTGACGCGGCACCAGCAGGAGGCACTGTCAAATGTCCCGTTGGTATGCGGTCCCGAGTATGTCAGACCTCCCGGTCTCAGCAGGCGACCTTGCTGCTTTCGGTTCTACTGCAATAGATGACATTCGACTGGACTCAGAGCAGCCTCCTGCGGCCGGGTCCATGATAGGGTTTGACATTTCTTCCCAAACCGGATAAATTTTTTCCATTAAAAGCAGGTGTATCATGCCGACTGTTGTGGTCAGTCCCGATAGCGGAGACTCACAGAATTGCAGAATCCCATCTGAGATTTCTCTCGGGAATGATTGATCCGCGCAGACATCCGCAGTGCATCGGCTCTCCTTCCATCATCAAAAACTTACATCAGTTAATCACCAGAGGTAGCAGCTATGAAAGCTTTCAGTACAATCTCATTGTTTGTTCTTCTGACACTCTGTGGGAATTCATTTTCCCAAATTGCGCATCGCGATACCGCTCTATTTGTCCAACCCAGGAACGAGTTTTATGACTCCATCAAAGCTTCTCTTGAGAAGTACTATCATCCAAAGGAGGCAAGCCCCGAAAAAGTAATCCGGCCCGATTTCAGCCGTTACGACGCGCCGAAGTCGGTAGACGATTTCACTCAGTACTGGCATAATCCGCCGATATCCCAGGGCAATACTGGAACATGCTGGTGTTTTTCGACGACTTCCTTCCTTGAATCCGAAGTATGCCGACTGACGAAGAGAGAGATGAAGTTCTCCGAGATGTATACCGTCTATTGGGAATATGTCGAGAAAGCGCTTGGATATGTTCGGTCCAGAGGGAACCAGGAGTTCGGCGAAGGTTCGGAAGCAAATGCCGTACTCCGTGCATGGAAAGATCACGGTGTTGTTCCCGAAAAAGATTACACAGGATTATTGCCCGGACAACCCTTTCATGATCACTCCAAAATGTTTGCCGAGCTCGATTCATACCTGAAGTCTGTGAAAGCCTCGGATGCGTGGGATGAGGGCGTGGTCGAGAGCACGGTTAAGTCTATTCTGAATCATTACATGGGGGTACCACCCGAGAAAATCGACGTAGACGGCAAGCTGATGACGCCGAAAGAGTATTTCGAAGATGTCGTAAAATTGAATCTCGACGATTACGTCGCGCTTGTCTCGTTTTCGGATCGTCCATACCATACATGGGTCGAGTACAACGTGCCGGACAACTGGTGGCACAGCAAAGACTACTTCAACGTCACCCTGGGTGAATTCATGGGCGCCATCAAACACGCCGTCAGGTCTGGTTGCACGATGGCGATATGGGGCGATGTCTCGGAACCCGGGATAGATGGGCACGCAGGAATTGCAGTAGTGCCGACCTTCGATATTCCGTCGCAATACATAGATGCGAGCGCGCGGATCTTCAGGTTCTATAACCGAACGACGACCGATGACCATGGAATTCATCTTATCGGCTATACCCATAAGGACGGTAAGGATTGGTATCTGATCAAGGACTCGGGCTCGGGATCGAGAAACAGCACCCATCCAGGCTACTATTTCTACAGCGAGGACTATGTTAAACTGAAGATGCTCGGAGTTATGCTTCCGAAGAGTGCGATTCCAGAGATAGTCGGTGAGATGAACAAATAACCGGCATCGGCACAATCGCCGCGTTTTCGGCCCAGATTGGGGGAGCTTCGGCTCCCCCTTTTCGTTACAGCTGCATTCGATCAGACACATCTTGGATACAACAGATTATATCCGTTTGTTCCATCTTTTCGCCTATTCTAATTTCTTGGGAAGCATACTCCTATGAATATCGATGACATATCGGCATTCTGGTCTTTTGAAAGTCGTATTTGGATGAATTTAAAATCCAAAAAGAAGTCTGAAGTGGCTGAGTGACAAAGTGTTGATCCCGGTTGTCCTGTTGGAGATTGTCGCAGCATCCAGCTTCCTTCTTAAGGAGAATCGACGATGATTGGAAGGGTGCTCTGTACAACGGTGGCAGTTGTCCTGCTTCTGAATCCGGCCGGTTTTGCACGACATAATCACGCAGGTTATTCAGGTACCGTTACTCCGACCGCGGCCCTGGCCGCCGTCTCCGGCCAGAACACGGTGGGCAGAACCGGTTCGTCTCCCGTCGCGAATTCCCGGCCCGCTTTATCTTTGGCAGATCTGATCGGCATCTTTCTCTTCCTGACCCTGATCGGCGCACATTTCTTCATGTGTCGCAAAGGGATTTATCCGGAGTCGTCTTGCCTTTGTGAACCGCCGCCATGGCTGAGGAGACTGATAACCAGAGCAAGGCGGAAGGCCGACAGCTAGTGCCATTCCAACTAATTTTAGCAAACAACGTGCGGCTAAAATTATCGTTGGAATGAGCACCTCGCCAGATTTTTCTTCGACGGGATTAGCAAATGATAGTTGGATGAGCACTAGCATATCAGGCGGCAGCTTCAATAAAGCATTCATAAGCCGCATGCAGCAGATGCTGCAGCGGCCTTACGGTGGTCACGCAAGCTGCCTCAGCATATATCCAATCAGATGATTCTGCGAAGACACATCTTGGATACAACGATTCGTGTCTGCTTTGTTTCTGTTTCCATACGGCTCTAATTTCTTGCGAACATACACATATGCGCGGTCGGCACGCGAATGTCGCCGCATCAGGAATGAGATTCCGTCATCGTTTTCATGCGTCGCAATTTGGGGATCAACCGCGTTGAAAACATCTCTGCGCTTAGCTTACAGGAATTGAATGAAAACCACGATTCTAACCGAAGAGGAACGTAAGAAAGCTCTTTCCACAACCAAGAAACCGGAGGTCGTGGAAAGACAAAAATTGAACGTCCGGTATCACGTTGAAGATATCGACGTGAACGATCGCCCCCGGCGTTTCCTGGAAGCATTCGCGGCGATCCTGAAACACTCCAACTACAAAATGGTCCTGGACCATTTCATACGAATGACCGCCAGGTGCTTGCGGTGTGCCGCCGCCTGTCAGATCTACCAGGCAACCGGTGACCCGAAGGATATCCCGTGCTACCGTTCCGGACTTTTGCTCGATGTCTATCGCCGTCATTTCACGCTCGGGGGCCTTCTGAGAGGGCGGATTACCGGCAACGGATATCTGACGGATGAGAAAATCCAGGAGATGGCAGACACATTCTGGAATTGCACGGCCTGCCGCAGGTGCGCCCTTGAATGTCCGCTCGGACTGGACCACGGTCTGATCACTCATCTCGGCCGTTACATACTGAGCGAGATCGGTATCGTCCCGCGCGCACTTGTCGTCAGCACGCGCGCACAACTCGAAGGTCCCTTCAAGAACACGTCGGCGATACCGGTACCCGCGCTGAAAGACACACTCGAGTTTCTCGAAGGCGATATGTTCGAGGAAAAAGGCGTAAGGATCAGGTTCCCCGTCGACGTCGACGGGAGCGAACATGTGTTCTTCCCGGCTGTCAGTGACTACCTCATGGAGGCGGAATCGCTGATGGGAATTGCCGCCGTGTTCACTGCGACGGGTGACTCCTGGACAATCGGCACGGGATACTACGACGGGATCAACTACGGGTTGTTCTACAGCGACCGGATAATTGAAAGAGTGGTCAGGAAAGTCGACGAAGAGACCAACAGGCTTCACGGCAGGAAAATTCTCATCGGCGAATGCGGGCATGCGTCCCGCACCGCCAAACAGTTCATACCGACATACTGCGGGGGAAGCGACGCGACTCCCGTTGTAAACATCCTCGAGTACACTCACAGGGTGTGGAAAGAGGGAAGACTCAAGCTCGACCCGGACATCGTGACGGAGAAAGTCGCATACCATGATCCGTGTAACTATGCCCGGAACAGGTGGATAGTGAACCAGCCCCGCGAAGTCCTGAAGGCATTCTGCAGGAATTATGTCGAGATGACACCCACCGGTGAAGACAACATCTGCTGCGGCGGCGGGGGCGGGACGGTCTCGATTGATGAGGTCAGGCCGTACAGGACGACGATCGGCGGAAAATTGAAAGCGGACCAGATCCGGAAGTCGGGTTGTGAAATCCTCGTCGCTCCGTGTGCGAACTGCAAGAAACAGCTCAGAGAACTGGTTGAAGACCAGGGATTGAACTGCCGTGTCGTCGGATTCCATGACCTGATCTACAAGGCGATCATTTTTGATGAATCGCTGCGCGTCGAGAAGGAAGCGCAAGTAATCGAGAAGGAGAAATGAATATGGGAGCCCTTCTGGATTTTGCCCGTGGCCCGCTCTTTCGGCTTACCTTCGCGATTATGGTGCTCGGGTTGGCACGTCTTCTGTTTCTTGACATTATCGGGATGTACAGAGCCTACCGCAGAACGACGGACAAGAAAATGCCGTGGAAGCTTATCTTCAGCCGGTCTTTCGAATGGTTTTTCCCTGTGAAGAGAGTGATCCGGGAACGGCACGTGTATTCTTTGTTGTCCATAGTCTTTCACATAGGGCTCATAATTGTCCCGTTGTTTTTCTTCGCTCACGTCAATCTCTGGAAGGAAGCGGTCGGAATTTCCTGGCCGGCGCTTCCGTACTCATGGGCCTTCTGGCTGACGATCTGCACCATAGCCTCCGCGTTGTTCCTCCTCATCAGTCGTTTGACGGTGAAGGCAATGCGTGCCCTGAGCCTTGGCCGGGACTATCTATGGCTCCTTCTGCTCCTGGTCCCCTTCGTGACCGGGTTCATCTGCGCAAACGTGGATGTGGGGCCCGGGAGCTATCAGGTTCTCATGCTAGTACATGTTTTGTCTGCCGAATTAATATTCGTCCTAATACCTTTCTCGAAGATAGCGCACTGCGTGCTGGCACCATTGTCTCAGGTCGTCTGTGCATTAGCCTGGAAGTTTCCGCCCGAGACCGATGATGACATTTGCACCACGCTTAATAAAAAGGGAGCACCGGTTTGAGTAAAGCGATTCTGACCGATGTTACAAAATGCATCGGCTGCCTTAAGTGTGTTTCTGCCTGCAAGGTAGCGCACAACCTGGAAATGGACGTGCCGAGAGTGTGGGATAAGAATGACGGGCTGTCCGCGGAAAACTGGACCTCGGTAATCCGCAAGGACGGCGATCGTTACGTCCGCAAACAATGTCGTCACTGTCTCGAGCCGGCGTGTGCTTCCGTTTGCCCGGTGGGGGCATTGCACAAGACGGAGATAGGCGCGGTGACATACGACAGCGCCAAATGCCTCGGATGCCGCTACTGCATGATGGCGTGTCCGTTCGGCATCCCGCGTTACGACTGGGACAAGACAGTCCCGCATGTGGAGAAATGTATCCTGTGTTATGACAGGATCAGGATAGGCGAGCAGCCGGCATGCACACAGGCCTGTCCGACGGGGGCGACGATGTTCGGGGACCGCGACGAACTTCTTAAGGTGGCTCACAGACGAATAAATGAGAACCCGTCCAAATACATCAAGAGGGTGTGGGGTGAACATGAGGTGGGCGGCACTTCCGTTTTATACTTGTCGGACATCGATCTCGACTTCCTCACTTATCCGACCAGGCCGAACGGCGCGGCGCTTCCCAAAGAGACGGCGGCGGCAATGGAATCGGTGCCGTATGCATTCGTCGGCATGGGAGGGGTGATGCTCGGGCTCAGCTGGATTATCCGCCGCAGGATGAAAATGGACAAGGAACAAGGCAAGAAGAAGGAACCCTCCGATGAATAGGGTGCAGAATACAAAACTAGTCTTGTGGCTCATGACAGGCTTCGCCGCTGCGATAGCGCTGAACCGGTACGTCTTCGGGTTGGGCGTTACGACCAATCTGAACGACAAGACGCCGTGGGGCTTCTGGATAGGTTTCGATGTGATGGCGGGAGTTGCCCTGGCTGCCGGAGGGTTCGTGACGACGGCGATCTTCTATATCATGAAGCGGGAAGAATTTCACCCGCTGGTTCGGCCAGCCGTGTTGACAGCTTTCCTCGGCTACCTTGCCGTAGTGGCAGGTTTGCTCGTCGACCTTGGGTTGCCGTGGAATATCTGGCACATGATAATCTACTGGAATCCTCATTCGCCGTTGTTCGAGGTCGGCTGGTGCGTCATGCTCTACACGACCGTCTTGTTGCTCGAATTCAGTCCGGTCCCGCTTGAAGAATCCAGCCGCTACGCCAGGGTCAGGAATTTTCTCATGAGGTTCCGGTTCCCGCTCGTTCTCCTCGGCATAATGCTTTCGACACTTCATCAATCGTCTCTTGGGACCTTGTTTTTGATCATGCCATACAGGCTTTTTCCGCTGTGGTATTCACATATACTTCCGATCCAATTCTTCATTTCTGCCGTGGCGCTTGGCCTGATGATGGTTGCTTTCGAAAGTCTTATATCCCACTGGCTCTACCGCCGTGAACCGGAAACGCCGTTGGTCGGAAAACTGTGCGGGGCCGCTGTATGGGTCCTCGCCGTCTATTTCATAGTGAAGATGACCGATATCGTGGCGGCCGGAAAATTCGGATTGATATTCAATGGTAACTGGCAGAGCGATCTTTTCATAGTGGAAATCCTGGTGTCGACCTTGATACCTATGGCGTTGTTCGCAGTCCCGAAATTGCGAAGGAACAGCAAGGTTCAGTGGGTCGGCTCCTCGATGGTGGTGATTGGAATGGTGCTCAACCGGATCGACGTCGGAGGACTGGCGATGCTTGACTCCACCGCGTCATATACGCCGTCATGGATGGAAATCGCGATAAGCCTGGGCATCGTGTCGGCAGCAGCCCTTGCCTTCCTGTTCGTAACCGAACGTTTCCACATCTGGGAAATACGTCCCGAAGATCCGCAATCCTTGCCGCATACGCCTCCGTCGTTCGACTATTCCTCGAGGACGTGGTTAGGGGTACCGAGGATCGCATCACTGACCAAGCACACACTCGCGTTTGTGTTAAGCTTCGCCGTCGGTATGGCGTTCATGCCCGGGAGAAAATTGCATGCGGAAGGTATAGACAGTGTGACGGTCAGCCGCGCGACGGGTATCGATACGCTGTGCATCGATGGCAACAGGGATGATCAGTTCGTCGAATTCCCTCACCAGGCGCACATCTCGTGGATCCGAACACATAAAATACCGACAAGCCCGGCAGACGACACCAGCGGCTTCGCGCTGGCGGGAAAGGATAGTTGCAGTGTCTGTCATCACCTGAACCTTCCGGGAGAACGTCTAAGCGAATGCTGGGAATGTCATGCAAGCATGTATGCGCAAGCGGACTTCTTCAGACATGACTGGCACGCATCGCCTGCTGGAGCCAAGCTCAAATGCGATGACTGCCACACCGCCGGGGTAACTCGAACCGCCCAATCGGCAAAAAAGTGCACGGCGTGCCATCCCTTTTACAAATTCACAACGATCGGAGTTGGCGCTACACCGGCGTACCATATACTGTCCTACACGGATGCCATGCACAAGATGTGCGTCTCCTGCCACGTCGTCGAAGCTAAAGTGGTAAAGGATAAACAGGACCTGGCTCTCTGCACCACATGTCATAGAGTAGGAACGCCTCCGAATCTCAGGGCCGGAATGAAATGGGATATCAGTGTCCCGCATTTCGATAACGTGGTTCTGCCGGATGTCGGGCTGAGCGTCAAGTGACTGCCCGTGTGACATTTCGATCCGCTTGATTCGATAGCCGCCTTTCAATCACGCCGCTTGAATCGTATCCCGCTGAATCTTTTTCCGCAGCAGAGCGACCAATCTTGCCTCATTGTATCCGGCATGTGGGTTAATTGTCTTCATCATTTAAGACAAGCCACGGTCGGCATCACCCTTCCAATCTGAGAAAACTGACTCCATCCTTCGTCCCACGACAGCAATCCCCCCGAGTCGTAGGAATTATTAACGCGCGGTAGCTCGAAAGTGTTGTCGAGTTAAACACTTTCGGTCGTGCACGTAGGCTTCATCAGCTCCAAAGTGATGGAATTACATTTCGGCATGTAGATTGGACTATTAGTAGTCGGTCAGAAGGAGTGATGCAGAAAGTGGCTTATACGTGTGTATGTGCAGATCGATTTAGAACATCATCAAACTCCGCGGGATTTTTGCCGCAAACTTTAGGGCATTTAAAAAGCAATCGGGGCTGTTTGGGGCACAATAACACATCCGGGCAATGGCAGGTGAAAACCGATGACTCCACAACTAGCAACTTCATGTTTCGAGATTCAAAAAAGTGTAGTGTGTCCCTTTTGTCACAGTTCAAAAGTAGTTAAACACGGAAAGACTTCGGCCAATAACCTTCGCTACAGGTGTATTCGGTGCAAGAAAACCTGGGTGAAGAATCCGCCGCGGAGGCAGACTCCAAACTTTGGCCGTTTGGCCAAAGAGTACCTCGGAGGATGTTCCTACCGCGATCTCCGCTCCGTTTACCAGAGTTCTCCGATCAGGATCAACCAGAAGATCCGGGAATACCTCGGGGGCTGCTCCTTCTGGGAGGACTACCTCGATGCTTGCACGCCGAAACACGAGTCCCGGTTGATCCACCTTGTCGGTGAAAAGTTCAAGGCCAACTCGGACGATTCCAACGGGCACTCGATGTATCTGGCGATGGCGATAGATGCGCTGTCGACCGTTGTGCTCGGTTTCGAGATTGGTGAGTGTGAATCGGAGGATATTTGGATAACCTTGCTGGATCGACTGAATTGCAGGGGAGTCGTATGTCCCACTTTCATGTCTTACGGGTTCAAAGTAATCGAAGACGCTCTGAAAGTTGTCTTTCCTTACTCGGTGACGCTTCACAACTTCACCAGGACCTGCTATGACAGAGAATTGAAGGATGAGCTCCATCATTCCGTGGATGCGAAGAAATTGATCCAGGAGGCAATGATAGCCCGCATGAATAACGGTCCATGCATGCTTGAGGACTACCTGGTGATATTCAAGGACAAGAGGGTGAAGCAGCTCGTACTCAATTCGAGGGATTGCTTTCTCAAGCGGCTTCAGGAGAGGGTCAACCAGACCCCTTCGACGCGGTTTGAAGGTCTGCTGGCGGCTTTCCACAAAAGGTTCGAGAAGTTTCACATGATCAAGTACGACCCGTATCCCGTGATAAACGGATGGATCGCATGGTGGATGCTGGAGCCTCTTCCGATCGGGTTCAGCCGCCTTTCACTTTACCTTCAGCGTCCATGTGAAACTCATTTCACGAACTTCAATTGTGGTACGCTGCCCAAACCCCTGGACGTCCAGATCGACAGCCCTGAAATGAAGACTTTCATCGTGGAATTAGCGGTAAGGTCGCTGCAAATTCCGATCAAGTAATCTCACGCGATCCTGTGTCACATGCCCGGGGCAGTAGCCATGTATGCTTGCTGCCCATCGCGGAGCCGTATCCTGCCGTTCATAACATCAGGTTCGAAATCGTGATAGGCTGACAGCGAATTGTCTGCTCAGTTAGACCCGTCGGACAAAGCGGAGTGTCGAAGGATTGTTCGGCTGTCTGTGTGCGTGCGGTGTCTCGACTTCGACATTCAACACTCAGAATACAAAACCCCTGCTGTTTCTTGTTTCTCCCTTCACTCAAGTTTATGTTCATTCTGTGTTCATCTAATCCGAAAACGTTCAGATGGATTTCAACTTGAAAGATTCCCGAACAAACCCTTGAGCATTACGGCCGACGGTCGACGAACTTCGACCCGGCCGATGACGGTTATTCTCTCCTCTGTTCATTCGGTGAGAATATCCGCCGACAGGGAGTAGTTCTCCGGCTCATGGGACAAGAAGACACATCGGTTTAAGAATCAAAGGAGCTAAGATGGCTGGAAAGAAAAGAAAGACGCCTCAACTGGATCAGCTCGAGAAAGGTGCGTGGCCCAGTTTCGTAAAGGAGATAAAAACGTCGGCCGAAAAGAACCCGATGGCTGACGACCTGCTGGGGCAGCTCGAGCGTTCGTACGAGGATAGGATCGGCCATTGGAAACATGGCGGCATAGTCGGCGTTCTCGGTTACGGCGGCGGCGTCATAGGAAGATACTCCGACCTTCCTGAAGAGTTTCCCAACGTATCTCACTTTCACACGCTTCGCATTAATCAACCCGCAGGGTGGTTCTACACTTCTGATGTCCTGAGGAAGCTCTGCGATATATGGGAGAAGCACGGCTCGGGTCTGACAAACATGCACGGCTCCACCGGAGACCTGGTGTTCCTTGGGACGAGGACGGAAGAGCTGGAACCCATATTCCAGGAATTGACCGAGTTAGGATTTGACCTCGGCGGCTCCGGTTCCGACGTGAGAACGCCGAGCTGCTGCTGCGGGAAAGCCCGGTGTGAATGGGCATGTTACGATACGATGGCGTTGACCTATTTTCTGACCATGCATTATCAGGACGAGCTGCACAGGCCGGCGTTCCCGTATAAATGGAAATTCAAAATGTCCGGCTGCCCGAACGACTGCGTCGCGTCGATCGCTAGATCCGACATGTCCATCATCGGGACGTGGAGAGACGATATCCAGGTCGACAAAGCTGCCGTCGCAGAGTATGCGAAGTCAGGCATGAACATACAGAGAGACGTCGTCGACAATTGTCCGGCCAAATGCATGGCGTGGGACGGCAAGGAAATCAAGATCGACAACAAGTCATGCGTGAAATGCATGCACTGCATAAACGTCATGCCGAAGGCGCTCGCTCCCGGCAAAGATCGCGGTGCCTGCATCCTCATAGGATCCAAGGCCCCCATCATCGAGGGTGCGCTCCTCTCTTCCGTTTTGATTCCGTTTATAAAACTCGAGCCGCCGTACACGGAGCTCATAGAGCTGGTGGACAGGATCCATGAAGTCTGGTCCGAGAACGGCAAGAACCGGGAGAGAATCGGCGAATTCATCCAGAGAGTAGGAATGGGCAATTTCCTCGAGGCGATCGGCGTCGAACCGATTCCCGAAATGGTTGCTCATCCGAGGGAAAACCCCTACGTCTTTTACGAGGAATTCTTTGAAGAAGAATCCGACGGTTCCGACGAACAGGCACCCAAGTAGTCCGTGTTGCCGGCCGATAAATAGAATTCAAAACTGCATTCAATAAGGAATATTGAAATGGCTGAAGTGAAACCGAAGAGAAAGACCGATATAGGTCCGCCACATTACGAGAAGTTTCTGCCTCCGATCATAAAGGAAAACTATGGTAAGTGGAAACATCACGAGATTCTGAAACCCGGAGTCATGGTTACCGTTTCGGAGAGCGGGGCTAAACTGTTCACGGTTCGCGCGGGGTCACCGAGACTCCTGAGCATCGACAAGATAAGGCTGTATGCGGACCTGGCCGACAAGTACTGCGGCGGCTACCTGAGATTTACCAGTCGCCACAACGTCGAGTTCCTGCTTACCGACGAGTCGAAGATAGACCCGCTGATCAGGGACCTTCAGGCCCTGGGACATCCCGTCGGCGGAATGGGCAACTCGATATCGAGCATCGTCCATACGCAGGGCTGGGTGCATTGTCATTCTGCGGCCACGGACGCATCGGGTATCGTGAAGTCGGTCATGGACGAACTGATCGAGTACTTTACGGAGATGAAGCTCCCCGCCAAGATGAGGATAGCGCTCGCCTGCTGCCTCAACATGTGCGGTGCAGTCCACTGTTCCGACATAGCGATCCTGGGCATCCACAGGCGTCCGCCGAAGGTTGAGCGCGACAAACTGAAGGCGATGTGCGAGATCCCGTCGGTCGTCTCCGCGTGTCCGACCGCTGCGGTAAGACCTGCCACGGTCGACGGTGTACCGTCGGTCGAGGTCATCGAAGAGCGATGCATGTTCTGCGCGAACTGCTACACGGTTTGCCCGGCTATGAAGCTGAATGATCCGTTGAACGACGGCGTGTCGATCTGGGTCGGCGGCAAGGTTTCAAACGCGAGAAGCGAACCGATGTTCTCCAAGCTGGCTATCCCGTTCCTGCCCAACAACCCGCCGAGATGGCCCGAGGTCGTCGAGGCAGTGAAGAACCTTGTGGAAGTCTGGGCCAGGAATGCAAGGCCATACGAGAGAATGGGCGAGTGGATCGACCGCATCGGGTGGCCGAAGTTCTTCCAGCTGACCGGGATCCCGTTCCAGAAGGAACATATCGATGATTTCAAGCATGCGGGATTGACGTTCAAGCGATCAACGCACTTGACTCATTAAACGAAATATTGATGTCGGCCGATCCTCTGGATCGGCCCGCTGAAACGAATGCCGGCGGGACCGGGTCTCGCCGGAGAAGATTAAGGAGACTGTTATGGCTGAGCAGGCTACGGTTGAAGAAGTCTCTGAAGCAATGTTCAAGATGATAAGAGACAGCATGGGCCAGAAGAAATGGAAGGCCACTGATTTGACTAAGGCGGTGACGGAGTTGTTCGGCGAAAGATGCGACAAGACGCTTGCCAAATCCGCGATCAGGGAATTGATCGAAAGCGGAAAATGTGTCTACACATATTTCGGCGGGAGTTTTATCGAGATACCTCACAAAGAAGGTGCCGAGAACTAGTCATTCACTCAGGTAAAGATAGGTCCATGCAATATGCTTCGCGGCAGTTATCCTAGGATTGTCATCGCCGGTCTTTCAGGTGATTCGGGTAAGACGGTTGTATCCTGCGGTCTACTCGATTATCTCAGAGACAGGGGTATCGCTGTCGCTGCTTTCAAGAAAGGTCCGGATTATATCGATCCAGCCTGGCTGAGCCTGGCTTCGGGCAAGCCCGCAAGGAATCTCGATACTTACTTGATGGGATTTTCAGACGCCAGACAGTCATTCGTAAATAAAGCCATCCATGACGGCGTGAACGTAATCGAAGGAAACAGGGGACTCTTCGACGGAGTCGACCTGAATGGGACGCACAGCACCGCGGAGCTTGCCAAGGTGCTTCAGGCGCCTATCGTCATTGTCCAGAATGTTTCCAAGGTTACGCGCACGGCCGCGGCGGCCATTCTTGGATGCGTGGAGCTAGATTCGGAAATAAGAGTCGCGGGCGTCATCCTGAACCGCGTGGCAAATGAGAGACACGCCAGAGTGGTGGGTGATGCTATCGAGGATGTTACAGGCATCCCGGTCCTCGGGGCAATCCCCAGGCTGTCGGGGAAGTCCATCCTGCCGTCGAGGCATCTCGGCCTGATCACTCCCGGTGAGTTTGAGCGGAGTCTGTTGTTCCTCCGGGAAGCAAAAAGCATCATGGAAAACAACGTCGACATCGCGCAGATTCTCGCAGCTGCCAAGGCCGCGCCTCCTCTTGACTGTGAAGTGCCGAACGACGATGACAAAATTTTTGAACAAGTCGAAACGGTGCAGGATAAGGTCAGGATAGCATATTTCAAGGATGAGTCGTTCTCGTTCTATTATCCCGAGAACCTGGAGATGCTCGAGGCTGCCGGGGCGGAGCTGATCCCGATTTCTCCGGCACGCGGTAAGCTGCGCGACGACCTTGACGCGCTTTACATCGGCGGCGGCTTCCCGGAGATGAACCTCACGGCTCTCATTACGAACAGGGAGATGATTTCGGCCGTGAAGGAAGCGGCGGAGAACGGTCTGCCCATTTATGCCGAATGTGGCGGACTGATTTATCTGGCAAGAGCGATCGTGTGGAACGGGAATGAATATCCTCTTTCGGACGTGCTCCCGATCAAGGTGCGCATGAACGATGAGCCGCGCGGCCATGGATACTCTGAAGCCGTCGTAGACAGAGAGAACCCGTTTTTCAAATTGGGCGCAGTAGTCAAAGGGCACGAATTCCATTACTCCGAAATTGTGGAGCACGATCCCGCGATCGGAACTTCGTATTCCCTCTCACGCGGCGTCGGATGTTTCGATAAGAGGGACGGACTGACTTACAAGAATGTTTTCGCGAGCTACATCCATCTCCATGCGGCATCGTCTCCCGAATGGGTGGATGGAATGGTTCGCTGTGCGAGAAGATACAGAGACTCAAAGAAAGCAGCGAGTTTGGCTGTGGGATGAATGACGCAGGCAGACAAAGCCAGTGAAAGTGTACAACGAAGAAACCTCATCACAACAACTTTGAATAGAGCGAGATAAATGGCGAAAATCGTAAAAAGAGTCGCGAAGCCGCTGGGAAGCCTGAGATCGATGTCGGGCAGTAGTTCCTCCGTAGAGACCTCCTCCTTACGGCCCGTCAATGTTCTCAAGACACCCCCGTGCTCAAATGCGTGTCCAAACGGGACCAACATACGGGAATTCATAACCACCATCAGCCAGACTGAAGACTCCGGAAGAAGTTATGAGGATTCGCTTCAGAAGGCGTGGGATATCCTGACGGAGAAAAACCCTCTTCCCTCGACATGCGGGAGAGTCTGTCCGCATCCGTGCGAAGGCGAATGCAACAGGACCCACAAGGACGGCGCTGTTGGGATTAACAACCTTGAAAGATTCGTCGGTGACTACGCGCTTCAAAAAGGCTTCGAGCTCAAACGGATCTCCGCGGACTCCTATCCACAGAAGGTCGCGGTTATCGGAGCCGGTCCTTCCGGCTTATCCTGTGCGTATCAGCTGGCCAGGAAAGGCTATCGCGTGACCGTATACGAGGCCTTCAGCAAGCCCGGCGGAATGTTGAGATATGGTATTCCGAACTACAGACTTCCTGCCGACGTGTTGGACAAAGAGATCGGAAGAATCGAACGCCTTGGCGTGGAAATCAAGTGCGGTCAGATAGTGGGGAGAGATATTCCGTATGAAGACCTGCAGAAGAACTACGACGCCATATTTGTGGGGATCGGTGCGCACAAGGGAAAGCTGCTTGGTGTTCCGAACGAAGAAGCAGTAAATGTCCTGACCGGGACCGAATTCCTCAACAAGGTGAATTCGGGCGAAGCACCCGAAGTAGGAAACAAGGTCCTTGTGGTCGGCGGCGGAGATACCGCGATAGATGCCGCGCGCGTGTCGCGACGCCTCGGGGCCGAAGTGACCATCGTATACCGGCGGACTAGAAAAGAAATGCCGGCAATAGAAGAAGAGATTGTGGGCGCCGAAGAGGAAGGCGTCAAACTGGAGTTCCTGGCCGCTCCCGTCGATTTTGAGAGAGACGGCGACAGGGTAACTAAGATGAAATGCCAGAGGATGGAGCTCGGCGAGCCCGATGCGTCGGGAAGGCGCAGACCCGTGCCGATTCCGGATTCGTATTTCACACTGGACGCTTCGATGGTCATCGCCGCGATCAGTCAGGAGCCGGATTTCACCGGGCTGGACATCTTGCATGAAGGCAAAGAGTGGATGAAGGCCGACGCCGGCGGCGCCACGAAGATACAGGGCACTTACGCGGGCGGGGACGTGCTGGAGCTGGGCCTGGTCACCATAGCCATCTTCAACGGGAGAAAAGCGGCTGAGGCGATCCATAACAGGTTTCAAAATACTCAACCCGTACCTGAGCAGAAACCGCCCGTGATCACGCACGACAAGATCATCCTGAGCTACTACGAAAGCAAGCTGAGGAGCGAGCCGGCGCGGATAGCGCCCGAAGAGAGGTTAAAGGATCCGGATCTTGAAATCACTTCCACGCTGACGCAGGAGCAGGCTGTCAGCGAAGCCAAGAGGTGCATGAGCTGCGGGTCATGCTTCGACTGCGGAACCTGCTGGAGCTATTGTCAGGACC
Source organism: Candidatus Kryptoniota bacterium (assembly GCA_024641705.1). Taxonomy (GTDB): domain Bacteria; phylum Bacteroidota; class Ignavibacteria; order Kryptoniales; family JAKASW01; genus JAKASW01. Next base: position 74,849 of record JAHECO010000010.1, on the reverse strand, counting down.
AGGCGATAGTCAAGCCTCTCGTCAAGTACCAGGCGTACAAATTCAAGCTGGATTTTTGCAAAGGGTGCAACAAATGTGCGGAAAATTGTCCGTGCGGATACATCGAGATGAAATGAGGAATATCGGAATTCTGGAACGTCGGAATAATGGAAGAAGCATCTTTGACCCGTCCAACATTCCATTAACCCATTATTCCCTTGTCAGAAATCATATACACTGTAACGACCGATGAAGATCAAGAAATCATAAACAATTGACAGGACAACACCATGCCGACCTTCGAATATCAAAATGTCAAGATTGAAGTCGATGAAGACGGTTTCATGCAGAAACCTGAGGATTGGAACGAAGACGTAGCAAAGGCACTCGCTACGACTGAAGACGTGAAAGAGATGACAGAGGCTCACTGGAAGATCGTCTACTACCTTCGTGATTATTACAAGCAGTACGGAATCGCACCTATGGTGAGAAAGGTCTGCAAAGAAACCGGCTTTTCTCTGAAGGAAATTTACGACCTGTACCCGTCGGGTCCGGCGAAAGGTGCCTGTAAGGTGGCGGGTCTGGCGAAACCGACCGGCTGCGTTTGACAGTTTCCGGGTTCCGGACCCCGAGCGGTTCACCTTCCCTCGAACTTCCTTGAATCCGGGCAGACCGCGTCTGCCCGGGAAGCGGTCATGACGACCGAACGATTCATCCATTCAAGGTCCCGGAAAGGCAACCAATCCTCGAGAAATCCGGGCCGGTCAAAGCCCCTATAGCTATTCTTGAGCATTATGCTGAAAGAACTACTTACAAGACAAAAATCGGTTATCGTCGACAACTGGGTCCGGAGAATACTCGGCTCCTATCCGTCAGACAGCCTGAAGTTCCTGACGTCCCAGAAAGATCGATTCGCCAACCCTATTGGCTGCACGATAACGAGCAACGCCGGAGCCATATTCGATGAACTCCTCGGCGAGAGCGATACGGGTGTGGCGGAGTCGCTTGTAACCGAGATCGTCAGGATCAGAGCAGTGCAGGATTTCTCGCCGTCTCAGGCGATCAGATTTGTCTTCGACTTGAAAGAAGCTATACAGGACGTCATCGGAAAAGATCTTCGTGAATCTGGACACTGTGGTGAGCTCGAGGACCTTGATTTCAGGATCGACAATCTGGGTTTAAGCGCTTTTGACTCGTACATGAGCGCGCGGGAAAAGGTCTTTCAAATCCGCATGAATGAATTGAAATCGCGTTCGTTGCAGGCGATGGTGCAGAACGGCGGAGTCGGACAGGATGACTGAATCGGCTGCCAAAGAAAGATTTTGTCACAAGAGGCACCGAGACACAGAGAAAGAAAAACAAGGAATGTTATCGGTGCCTTTTGTGTCTATCGCCTCCCGGTTTCTCCCCGGGATTTACACGGTCATGCACAACCCGGGAGGGAGCTGTGGCTTTGAGATATAAACTAATAAGAGAATTTCGGCAGAGGGAATATTAATGAACATCGTCTTCTCGCTTCTTGCAATATTGGTAGTCATAGCGGCGGCTGTTCTCGGAGCGGGTGTCGCTAAGCTGTATTTCCTCTTCGGGGTCATTATCCCGTACGCCTCGATAGCCGTCTTCCTTGTCGGGATTGTATCAAGAGTTGTCAAATGGGCAAAATCGCCCGTGCCGTTCCATATACCCACAGTAGCGGGCCAACAGAAATCCCTTCCATGGATCAGGAACAGCAGACTGGAGAGCCCACACACGACGCTCGGAGTTATCGGCAGGATGGCTCTGGAAATTCTGTTCTTTCGTTCGCTTTTCAGAAATACCAAGATGGAATTGAGAAACGGACCGAAGCTGGTTTACGGCAGCAACAAGTACTTGTGGCTCGGTGCGATCGTCTTCCACTGGTCCATGCTGATTATTGTCTTGAGGCACCTGAGGCTGTTCATGGAGCCGGTCCCGTCCTTTGTCTTCGCGATCCAGGGGATCGATGGGTTCTTCCAGGTCGGACTTCCCGGGCTTTACATCACCGACATCCTGATCCTGGCCGCGCTGTCATACCTGGTACTGCGTCGCCTGGTCGATGCCAGGCTCAGGTATATTTCATTGTCGGCCGACTACTTCCCGCTGTTCCTGCTTCTGAGTATCGCGGTGACCGGGATCCTGATGCGATATTTCTTCAGGATCGACCTGGTAAACGTAAAGGAACTTGCAATCGGACTGTTCACATTTCACCCGGTGGTGCCGCAGGTTACGGGTGTCCTGTTTTATATACACCTGTTTCTCGTCTGCACGCTCCTCGTGTATTTCCCATTCAGCAAGCTGCTTCACATGCCCGGGATATTTCTCTCGCCGACAAGGAACCTTGCGAACAACAGCCGCATGAAGAGGCACGTCAACCCGTGGGACCATCCCGTCAGAGTCCACACTTACGGGGAGTATGAAGATGAGTTCAGGGAGAAAATGAAAGCAGCTGGCTTACCCTTAGATAAGGAATAAAGATGTCCGGACCAAAACTAAAACCTGAAGAGCTTGCCGGTAAGATCAGTCATGAGATTCCGCGGAAGCGCCCGACGGAACCGTCGGTCGAATTCAAGCATGGCACTTACAATTACAGCGGGACCCCGAAGAGCGCCGAGTATCTGCAACTGCCGAATCCGAGGAAGTGGCAGCCTACGGACCCCGATTGGCAACTGCCGGAGAACTGGAAACAAATCATACTTGAAGGCCTTCGGGACAGACTGCAAAGGTTCAGATCGCTGCAGATATTCATGGATGTCTGTGTCCGGTGCGGTGCGTGCGCGGACAAATGTCATTTCTTCATAGGCTCGGGCGATCCGAAGAACATGCCGGTCATGAGAGCGGAGCTTCTGCGGTCTGTGTACAGAAACGATTTCACGTTCGCAGGGAAGATCCTCGGCAAATTTGCCGGAGCGCGCGAACTGACGGTCGACGTGATAAAGGAGTGGTTTTACTATTTCTACCAGTGCACACAGTGCCGGCGATGTTCCGTCTTCTGTCCCTACGGCATCGACACCGCGGAGATAACCATACTGGTCCGCGAGCTTCTGAGCTTAATAGGCGTCAATATCGATTGGATTGTCACTCCTGTAGCCAACAGTTTCAGGACGGGCAATCACCTCGGTATCCAGCCGCACGGTTTCAAGGACAGTATCGATTTCGCGGTCGACGAACTGGAGTCGATTACGGGAATCAGGGTGGAGGCGCCGATCAACAAGAAAGGGGCCGAAATCCTTTTCATTACCCCGTCCGCCGATTACTTCGGCAGTCCGCATTATTACACTCTGCTCGGATACCTCGCTTTGTTCCACGAGATAGGACTGGATTACACGTGGAGCACATACGCGTCGGAAGGAGGGAATTTCGGGTCGTTCATATCCCACGATCTCATGAAGAGCCTCAACGCAAAAATGTATGCTGAGGCGAGGCGGCTTGGCGTGAAATGGATCCTCGGCGGCGAGTGCGGCCACATGTGGAGGGTGGTCCACCAGTACATGGACACCATGAACGGCCCCGCCGATTTTCTCGAGGAGCCCGTATCCCCCGTTACGGGAACGAGATTCGAAAACGCCCGCTCGACGAAGATGGTACACATATGTGAGTTTACGTCCGATCTGATAAAAAACGGCAAAATAACGCTGGATAAGAGTCGCAACGATCACCGCAGAGTGACCTTCCACGATTCGTGCAATCCTGCCCGGGCGTTCGGGCTGATCGAAGAGCCACGCTACATAATCAGGAACTCGTGCAACCACTTCTTCGAGATGCCGGAGAACACGATCAAAGCGCAGACGTTCTGCTGCGGAAGCGGGGCCGGGCTCGGGACCGACGAGAACCTCGAAATGCGGTTGCGAGGCGGCCTGCCCAGAGCCAATGCCGTGAAGTTTGTAAAGGAAAAACATGCCGTCAATTTCCTCGGATGCATATGCGCGATCGACAAGGCCACCCTTCCGCCTCTTATGGAATACTGGGTCGGAGGAGTGGACGTGGGCGGCGTGCATGAGCTGGTCGGCAACGCCCTCGTCATGAAGGGCGAGAAGGAAAGGACGACAGACCTGCGCGGCGATCCATTGGAGACGAATGGAACCGCGGCTGAATAACCGACCTGCAGACAAATGGACTCTGAATCCTGTTTCAGCATCGTATCGTTTCAAACAAACAGAATCCTGTACACTAATGGGGGAGACTGAGATGGACGGGACCCAATCTTATCCGCCCGAGAGCCGGTGTGCGGCCGATCTCGAGGAGAGGGCTTTCCAATTCTCGAAGGCTGTAAGGATTTTCGCGAAGGCGCTTCCGAAGACTATGGCCAATGTCGAAGACGGCAAGCAGCTGGTGAACTCGTCCGGGTGTGCCGGGGCGAGTTATATCGAAGCTAACGAAGCGCTGAGCGGCAAAGATTTCATGGTGAGGGCAAAGATAAGCAGGAAGAAAGTGAAGGAGAGCCGGTACTGGCTCAGGCTCATTAATGAAACAAATGAACTCGATAACGCCGATGCAGCACAGACGCTGATCCGGGAAGCCGATGAACTGGAAATGATACTCTCCTCGATTATCGAGAGATCGAAGTGGAAGCTGAGGGCGAGATGATTAGTGTTGACAATCGGATATCCACTCGAAGGGAATTATAATGTATGATAGCGGGAAAATAATAGCCGGGCTGATAATCTTCGCCGCGTTGTTCACCTCCCCGGTGTGGTATGACGTACTCAACGGCAAAGCTCTGCAAAGACCCGATCTTGTTCTACCCTCCAAGGAAAACCAGAAAGAATGCGTCGCAGCCGCAGAGTTCATGCGCCGGGACCACATGAGGCTGCTGAATGACTGGAGATACGAGGTCGTAAGGAAGGGAGAAACCTATTTCAGCTCGGACAACGGTAAAGAATATGAGATGAGGTTTACAAAGACCTGCCTGGGTTGCCATCCGAACACCTCGCAGTTCTGCGACCAGTGCCACAGCTACGTCGGTGTAACTCCTTACTGCTGGGACTGTCACAACAAACCTCGGAATTTGAGCATACAATGAGCATAAGTCGAAGGACCCTTCTGAAACTGGTCGGTCTGACTGCACTTGGTGTGACGGCCGAAAAATATGTAAGCGTTCACGCGGGAAGCACCTCCGCAAAACTGGTCGCCAAAGCGATAGGTGCCGGAAAGCGTCTGGCAGGAACGAAGCCGGCGCAAAAGGTACGCCTGGCGATGGTGGTGGATCTCAGGAAATGTGTTTCCGAGCAAGGGTGCACAAAGTGCATCGACGCTTGCAACAAGGCGCATAACATCCCGGACTTCGGCGAATCGAAGGATGAAATAAAGTGGATCTGGAAAGAACCTTATCAGGATGCCTTCCTCGACCAGGAAAACTTCTATATGAAGGACGAGTTCAAGAACAAAAAAGTGCCGGTCTTCTGCAATAGCTGTGACAACCCTCCGTGCGTGGAAGTGTGTCCGACGCAGGCGACTTTCAAACGCGACGACGGGATCGTAATGATCGACTGGCACAGGTGCATCGGATGCCGATACTGCATGGCAGCCTGCCCGTATGGCTCGAGGAGCTTTAACTGGAGAGACCCGAGACCTTTCATCAAGGATATCAATCCGGATTTCCCGACTCGTATGAAAGGAGTCGTCGAGAAATGTACCTGGTGTGACGAGAGGGTGTCGCAGGGACTGTCGCCGATATGTGTCGACGTCTGCCCCGGAAAGGCGCTTGTCTTCGGCAACCTCAACGATCCCGGCTCAGAGGTGAGGCAGCTGCTGAAAGACAATTTCTCCATAAGGCGAAAACCCGGCCTGGGTACAAGTCCTGAAATCTATTATCTCGTATAAGGCGCACATATGATAGAACATGCATTCAGAGGAAATAAGCGGTACTGGAGCTGGCTCGTCTTTCTGTCTTTGATAATCCTGACAGGATTCTATTTCTATATGAGACAGTTCAATTACGGTCTGGGAATAACGGGCATGAGCAGAAATGTGAGCTGGGGTCTTTACATTGCCCAGTTCACCTTCATGGTGGGCGTGGCGGCGTCTGCAGTCATGGTCGTCCTCCCGTATTATTTGCACGATTACAAAGCCTTCGGGAAGATTACAATACTTGGGGAGTTCCTGGCTATCTCCTCCGTTATAATGTGCATGATTTTTGTGTTCGTCGACCTCGGCCAGCCTTTTCGGTTGCTGAATTTAATGTTGTATCCCACGCCTCATTCTCTGTTGTTCTGGGATGTCATTGCGCTGAGCGGCTACCTTCTGCTTAATGTTGTCATCACGCGAGTGACGCTGGATGCGGAACATAAATCTACAGCTCCTCCGAAGTGGATCAGGGTGGTCATTATCGTTTCCATTCCGTGGGCTGTCAGCATCCACACGGTCACTGCGTTTTTGCTGTCCGGTCTCGCAGGGAGACCTTTCTGGTTGACCGCTATTATGGCTCCCCGATTTCTGGCATCCGCGTTCTCCGCAGGCCCGGCGCTGCTGGTAGTCCTCTGCCTCGTGATGAAGAAGTTGACAGACTTTGACGCGGGTGACGAGGCCCTCAAAAAGCTCGGCTTGATCATAACGTATGCTATGTGTGTGAATGTATTCTTCATCCTGATGGAGTTCTTTACCACTTTCTACAGCGGGATTCCTTCGGACGTTTCTCATATGCAGTATCTCTATTTTGGGTTTGAAGGAAAAGGAAAGCTGGTCCCGTGGATGTGGGCTTCCGTCGCTCTTGCCGTAGTGTCTCTTGTCCTGCTTATCGTACCCAAGACCCGCGAGAACCACAGGACTTTTTTCGTAGCCTGTATCACGGTTTTCCTATCGATATGGATTGACAAGGGACTCGGCCTCGTTATAACCGGATTTATACCTTCGCCTTTTGGAAAAGTAGTCCAATACTGGCCTACGATACCGGAGTCTTTGATCACGCTCGGTGTCTGGGCCATAGGGTTCTTCTTAATAACGATATTCTACAAAATGGTCCTTTCGATACGAATGGAATCAGAAGCGTAAGCTGTTACGGTGCATAATGTAGTAATCATAGGGGGGATGGCGGCTGGCTGCAGAGCAGCTTCCAGATTGAGCAGGCTCTCCCGGGATTTTCGTGTGACAATAATTGAAAGAGGGCCGTTCATATCGTTCAGCAGCTGCGGCCTGCCTTTGTACGCGGCAGGCGAGATCGACAGTGTTGACGATCTCTGCGAAACCGCTTACGGTGTGCCTCGCGATGAGAAATATTTTCGCGATGTTAAAGGGGTAGAGATTCGTCTGAATACCGAAGTTGATGCGATCCTCGCCGATCGGAATGAAGTCAAATGCAGGAATATTGACAAGGGGGAAACGTTCGTACTTCCGTACGACTCCCTCCTCATCGCAACAGGTTCGGAGGCGGTGAGGCCCGGTTTTCATTATCCCTCCTCCACTCGGGTCTCGCCCTTCCACTCCCCGTCGGACGCCGCAAATTTCAGAAAGATCGCGGAGAAAGGGAGTGTCCGGAAAGCAGTCGTTATCGGGGGCGGGTTCGTGGGATGTGAGATGATCGAAGCGCTGACCTCGCTCTGGGGCATCGAAACTGTCCTCGTAGAAAAAGAAGAACGCCTCCTGTCCGGTTCTCTCGATCCGGAGTTGTCGCTTTATCTTGAGAGTTGTATCAAGTCTGAAAGGGTTCATCTGTCGCTTTCGACTGGCGTCGAGGGGATTGAGACCGACAGCGAAGGGCTGCCGGTTGTTTCACTCGAAGATGGGCAGCGAATCGCCGCCGACTATGTGTTCTATTGTCTGGGCGTCAGGCCTAACACCCAACTTGCCCGGAAATCGAGCGTAGTAACGGGCAGAAGCGGGGGGATCCTCGTAGATGAACAAATGAGGACGAGCGTACCCAATATTTGGGCCGCCGGTGACTGTGCAGAAGTCGAGAACTTCGTTACGAAAGCCCAGGAGTCTTTTTCATTCGGATCCCTTTCCAACCGGATGGGCAGAGTCGCCGCCGATTCTATAGCGGGAAGAAAGGCTTCGTTCAATGGCGCAGCAGGCGCCGTCTCGCTGAAACTGTTCAGCAACATTGTCTGCGCCGCCGGACTGACGGAAAAGAGAGCGCGGCAGTTCGGCTATGAGACCGGAAGTGTGATCGGCTGTTGGTCGGACAGGCCGGAATACCATCCGGATGCAAAAGTGATCGTAGGGAAACTCGTTTATGAAAAGCCCGGGCTGAGGCTGCTCGGTCTGCAGTTGATCGGTGAGGGCGAAGTGACGAGATACATCGATGTGTTTTCGGAATTGCTCTCACATAACAAGACCATCGCGGACCTGTCGGAAGCGGAACACGCGTACACGCCGGCACATTCATCGCCGATCTCTCCTCTGAATTATCTCGGATTCATGGCAGACAGCCAGGAAACTGACGGTGTAGCGAATGTCAGCCCGCTCCAGGTTCCGGCTTTTCGGGGAATATTCGTCGACGTGAGGGAACCGGCGGAAGTCGGGTCTGTACCGTTCCCGGAGAAATCGGTTCATATACCGTTATCGGACCTCAAATCGAGAGTCAACGAGTTGGATGCGCATCGGCCGGTCATGTTCATATGCGAGAAAGGTCCCAGGTCTTATGAAGCCACCAGGGTGCTTCTCAAGTCAGGACACAGGGAGGCCTCTTATCTTGGCGGCGGAAATTTGCTGTACAATAGAATAAAGAAATTCTCGGAACAACTGGAAACGCACTCATGATTGCCGGGAAAACTTGCCACAGGATAAACGGGCTTTACAGCCGGGAGGTCTTATGCCGATCATAACCATTTCGAGGGGATCCTTGAGCGCGACGGAGATGCTCGCGAAAAGAGTTTCGGAGAGAATAAAATGCCCGGTCGTCACGAGAGAGGATGTCCTCAAGGCTGCCGAGAAATACGGGATCAAGGAGACGGGGCTGGGCGAACTGTCCTTCGTCGAAAAGTCACCGCGTCTTCTCGACAAGATGGGCGACACGAAGAGGCAGTACCTGGGATGCTTCCAGACGGCGCTCTTCGACTTTGCGCTCAAAGGCGACTTAATCTACCACGGTCACCTGGCGCAGTTCCTCCTGTCCAAGATCCCTTACGTGCTCCGGGTTCTACTAACGGCTTCCACCGAATTCAGGATCAGGACTCTTATGGAAGAGGGGGGAAAGTCGAGGGATGAAGTCATCTCCCGGATAAAAGCGATCGATGAACGCAGGTTGAAATGGTCGCAGTTTCTGTACGGCGTGAACTGGAAAGACCCTTCGCACTACGACCTGGTCATCAACATAGAGAGAGTGAGTATGGATCTTGCCGCCGATCTGATTACGAAGGCAGTCGCGGCGAAGGAATTCCAATCGACTACCGAAGCTACGACGATGCTCAGGAACCTGCACCTGGCTTCTCTGGCGGAAGTCTATCTGCAGCAGTCGCCGCGAACGAGAGGGAGCGAAGTCGAGATCGATGCCGATTCCACGACCGGCTCGCTGGTCGTGACCGGCAACTGTCCGAGAGTCGGGGCGGGGATGTGGGAGAGCGATATCAGAGCAGTGCTTTCAAAAGTTGAAGGCGTGAAAACAATTGAGGTGAAGAAATCACTAGTGAGCTTTTACGAGTAAATCAAACATGGAATCCTATGACTGAGAAACAAATTTCATCCGACCTCCTTGTGATTGGTGCGGGAGTGGCGGGGATTACAGCTGCCGTTGAAGCCGTGGAAACCGGGCTGAATGTGATCCTGCTCGAGAAACGGCCGTATATCGGTGGGAAAGTCGCGCAGTTCAGCAAGTACTTCCCGAAACTGTGTCCTCCCGGCTGCGGCCTGGAAATAAATATCCGGCGGCTCAGATCCAATCCGATGGTGAAGCTGTACACGCAGGCCGAAGTCATCGCCGTCTCGAAAGAGGGGGGAAGATACAAGGCCGATGTAAGCCTGAAGCCCAGGTACGTGAACAACCGGTGCACGGCTTGCGGTGACTGCGTGAAGGTTTGTCCGGAAACAAGAAAGAACGATTTCAATTACGGGATGGATGAGACCGCTTCTGTTTACATCCCCTACGAAAACGCGTATCCCCAGAAGTACGTGATCGATGCAGGAAGTTGCAAAGGAAGCAGCTGCAACAAATGCGTCGACGCCTGCAAGTACGGGGCGATAGACCTGGCCGAAAAAGAGGAAGTGATTGCGATCGAAGCGGGCTCGATCATCTGGGCGACAGGTTGGGAACCATACGATGCGAACAAGTTGGACGTCCTGGGTTTCGGGCAATTCCCGGATGTTATCACGAACGTGATGATGGAAAGGCTTGCCGCCGCCGACGGTCCGACACACGGACAAGTCCTGAGGCCTTCGACAAAACAGAAGATAGGCAGCGTTGCTTTCGTTCAGTGTGCAGGCTCGAGGGATGAGACCCATCTCGAGTACTGTTCTTCGGTCTGCTGCCTGGCGTCGCTGAAGCAGTCGAGGTACATCAGGGAACAATATCCCGACGCAGAGATACACATCCATTACATCGATGTGCGCGCGAACGGTCTTCTGGAGGATTTCTACGGGAACGTGCGCAGGGATGACAAGGTGCATTTCCACAGGGGAAAGGTAGCGAGAGTAACCCGCGATCCGTCCTCGGACAAGCTGATCGTCGAAGCCGAAGACTCGTTGTCCGGCACGATCATGCACAAGGCAGTCGACCTGGTCGTCCTGGCGACGGGAATGAAGCCGACGGTTCGGGAATTGCCGCTGGATGCTTCGGCCGTGGACGGCAACGGCTTCCTCATTTCCGACGGAACAGGGATTATCGGCTGTGGTGTAAACACAAAGCCCAAGGATGTTGCCTCGGTTGTTCAGGAAGCAACCGGCGCGGTTCTCAAGGCCATTCAGTCAATTAAAGGGAATTAGTAACATGGCGATAGAGACGAAAGTCGGAGTTTATTTGTGCTCCGGTTGCGGAATCGGGGAAGCAATCAATTGTGACGGATTGGCGAAGCTGGCGTCGGGAGAGAACAAGGTCCCCGTATGCAAGGTCAATGGCTGGCTCTGCAGTGAAGAAGGTGTCGAGGGGATCAGGACGGACATTCTGACCGAAGGTCTGAATCGCGTGGTAGTCGGGGCCTGTTCGCAGAGGTTCCTGTCGGACGTGTTCACGTTCGGCGATAAGGTCATGGTCGATCGTGTCAACCTGAGGGAGAATGTCGCCTGGACTCACAAGCCTAACGATGAAGACACGCAGATGCTGGCGGAGGACTACCTCCGGATGGGAATCGCCAAAGTGAGGAACAGCGAGCCGCCCGAACCCATCAAGAGCGACACTAACGAGACCATTCTTGTAGTGGGCGGAGGCATTTCGGGGATGACTTCGGCGCTGGCCGCAGCAAAGGCCGGGTTCCCTGTAGTACTTGCCGAGAAGGAGAGCCAGCTTGGCGGATGGCTCAATAAGTGTCACATGATCGCGCCGTACGAGCCTCCCTACACCGAACCGCAATTCCCGAAGACAGATGAACTGATTTCCGAAGTGGAATCCAATACGCAGATAACCGTGATCCCGTGCTGTACGATCGAGAAGATTTCCGGTCAGCCCGGTAACTTCAACGTGGTCCTGAGAATAAATGGCGGGGCGCGGACGCAATTGCTTACTGTCGGCGCCATAGTCCAGGCGACCGGCTCAAAGCCATATGATCCCAAGAAACTCGGACATCTCGGATACGGCAAATCCGAGAATGTGATTACCGGGAATCAGCTCGAGGAGCTTTTTAGAAACGGAAGCGACGGACAGATCCTCGGCGGCAAGCCGGTCAGAAGTGCGGCGTTCATACTCTGTGCGGGCTCGCGGGATGAAAAACACCTGCCTTATTGCTCCTCCGTCTGCTGCTCGGCTTCGTTGAAGCAGGCTTTGTATATCAGGGAGAAATATCCGGATGCACTCATCTACATCATCTACAGGGATATGAGGACGCCTGCCCAGCATGAGTTGTTCTACAAACGGGTTCAGAGCGAAGACAACATTTTCCTTACCAAAGGAGATGTCGTCGACGTGAGCCAATCGCAAAACGGTTCCTTGCTTATCGACGTCGACGACACCCTCCTCGGCGAGAAAATACAGATCGAATCCGACCTTGTCGTTCTGGCGACCGGGATGGTCCCGTCCACACTTGTCGGCGAAGTCGAGTCGGCCGATTCGGACCCCGCCCCGGTCGAGGATATCCTCAACGGAAAGAAGGCGGCTGCTTCCGCAGAAGCCGGTGCCAAAATCCTGAACCTCACCTATAGACAGGGTACCGACCTGCCGACGTTGAAATACGGTTTTCCCGATTCGCACTTCATATGTTTTCCTTACGAAACGAGGAGGACCGGCATCTACGCCGCGGGTTCTGTGCGTGCACCGATGGACTTCCAATCGAGCAAGGACGACGCTTACGGCGCCGCTTTGAAAGCAATCCAACTCATATACTCCGTGAAAGCAGGCAAGGCCGTGCATCCGAGGTCAGGAGATCAATCCTATCCCGATTTCTTCCTGCAGCGCTGCACGCAATGCAAACGTTGTACTGAGGAATGTCCGTTCGGAACGCTGGACGAGGACGAGAAAGGCACGCCGCTCCCGAACCTCAACAGATGCAGGAGGTGCGGCATATGCCTCGGCGCCTGCCCGGAGAGGATCATTTCGTTCAAGGACTATTCGATCCCGATGATCTCGTCTATGATCAAGGCGATCGAAATACCCGACGAAGACGAGGACAAACCGAGGATCCTCGCGTTTCTCTGCGAGAACGATGCTTATCCTGCGTTGGATGTTGCGGGAAAGAACAGGATGCAATACGATCCCAACATCCGGGTAATCCCGGTGCGCTGCCTCGGGTCGGTCAACGTCGTCTGGATTGCAGATGCACTCTCAAAAGGCTTCGACGGAATTTTGATGATCGGCTGCAAGTTCGGCGACGACTATCAGTGCCACTTCGTAAGAGGGAGTGAGCTGGCAAGCAAGAGGATGGATAATGTCCGGGAGAAGTTGAAGCAGCTTGTCCTCGAGCCTGAGCGAGTCAAGCTCGTGACGCTGTCGATCGATGAATACGGGAAGATCCCGGCGATATTCAACGAGTTCGTCGAAGAGATGAGAGGGATCGGCCCCAACCCGTACAAGGGAATGTGATGCGAAGAGTGGAATCATCTAAGGGCGCAGATAACGTGCCGAAGATGCTGAGTTATGCGGTCCGGACCGAGGCTTGAAACACCAACAGCTTGATTACAGAACATCGTGTCCTCGTTGATTCTCCTTCTGCGTTCCGATATGTTTTTTTGGAGTTGGTACGATGTGTATCGGCAGAGTTCTGAAATGTCGGGCGGGATTTTCCGAAGCACATCCCGGCTTGTGTATCAGGAAAGAGAAGAACTTATAAAGGGTTCGATGAGAACTCGATACTCATCCCGCAGAACAAAACGGCTGAAGGCATCTTCAGTAAATCTCAGAATACAGAACGACAAACATAATATTCTTTAACGAAAGGGAAATTATGCCAGGAGCCAATTTGATACGACCGCACGGAAGCGACAAGCTGAAAGTGCTTCTTTTGGGCGGAAAGGAAAAGCAAGAAGAGCTTAAGAAGGCAGAAAGCCTTAAGAAGATCTGCATGACGAGCCGGGAGACCGGCGACCTGATAATGCTCGGGATAGGCGGCTTCACTCCGCTGATCGGTTTCATGGGGCACGACGATTGGCAGGGCGTCTGCTCCGATATGAAAATGTCGAACGGCCTGTTCTGGCCGATCCCGATAACGCTGTCCGTAACGGACGAGGACGCGAAATCGCTGAAGGTCGGTCAGGAGATAACGCTTGTCAGCGACGAGACGGAAGAAGTAATGGGTACGATGAAGGTCGAGGACAAGTACCAGATCGACAAGGGCTTCGAATGCAAGCAGGTGTTCACCACCGACGACCCGGAGCATCCCGGCGTGAAGATGGTGATGCAGCAGAAGGAGTGGAACATAGGCGGAACGGTAAAGGTACTGTCCGAGAGCACGTTCCCGACGGAGTTTGCGGGATTGTACCAGAGGCCGGAAGAGAGCCGGAAGATGTTCGCGGAGAAGGGTTGGCGGACGATAGCGGCGCTCCAGCTTCGCAATCCGATGCACAGGTCGCACGAATTCCTGGCCAAAATTGCCCTCGAGGTGAGCGACGGCCTGTACATCCACCAGCTTGTCGGGAAGCTGAAACCCGGCGACATACCGGCCGAGGTCAGAGCGAAGTGCATAAATGTCCTCGTGGACAACTACTTCGTCAAGGATTCGGTCTTGTGCGGCGGATATCCTCTGGACATGAGATACGCGGGACCGAGGGAAGCGCTGTTGCACGGCCTGTTCAGGCAGAACTTCGGCTGCACGCATCTTATCGTCGGACGCGATCATGCCGGCGTGGGAAATTACTACGGCCCGTTCGATGCGCAGAAGATTTTCTTCGAGATACCGCCTGATGCGCTTCTTCTGAAGCCGCTTCCGATAGACTGGACGTTCTGGTGCTTCAAGTGCGGAGGGATGGCATCGATGAAGACATGTCCGCACAAGAAGGAAGACAGACTGTTCCTGAGTGGTACGGCTCTTCGCAAAGCCTTGTCGGAAGGACAGGATGTGCCTCCGGAGTTCAGTCGCCCCGAGGTGCTTGCGGTACTGCGCGATTACTATTCGAAGCTGGAAGAGAAAGTGGAAATCAAGATGCACCAATATGCGACCGGTGATACCTCCGGGAACGCCAAGAAATAGAGGAACCAATTCTAAACTCTAAACACGAAATCCTAAACAAATTCAAATGTTCAAAAATCAGTACGCGACAGTTTCAAGCTTAGGAAGAGCCGGGATCTCCCGGGCATGCAGGATTTCGAGCTTTGAACATTGTTTAGAGTTTGTGAGTTCATTGAATTCTCAGAAATTCTATCAATCAAGTGAAACCGTAAAGGAGACATTTCATGCCGAGTTATGTGAACCCTGATAAATGCGACGGATGCAAGGCACTCGACAAGACTGCCTGCCAGCACATTTGTCCTAATGACTTGATGGCGCTGAACAGAGACCTGATGAAGGCTTACAACCGTGAACCTGAAATGTGTTGGGAATGCTACAACTGTGTGAAGATTTGCCCGACACAGGCGATAGAAGTCCGCGGTTATGCCGATTTCGTCCCGCTCGGGGCAACAGTCACGCCGATGAGGAGTACCGATTCGATAATGTGGACGATCAAGTTCCGCAACGGTACGCTCAAGAGATTCAAATTCCCGATACGGACGACGGAAGAAGGTAAAGTTGTACCGGACGGTGGATGGAAAACAAACAATGCTGACCTCAAGAGTCCGGTGCTTTTCACCGAACCAGAATCTTTGGGTCTTCCAGAAGTAGTCACACTAAGGCACTAGGGAGGTTTAAATAGTTATGGCGAATTTCAAGACAGAAGTGGTGGAGACCGATCTGCTAATAGTCGGCGGCGGCATGGCTGCTTGCGGCGCGGCAGTTGAGGCCGCCCACTGGGCGAAACCGAAAGGTCTCAAGGTCACGCTCGTCGATAAAGCGGCGGTCGATAGAAGCGGCGCCGTGGCGATGGGACTCTCCGCCATCAATCAGTACGTGGGCCTGAAGGACGGGAAGAATACCGTCGAGGACTACGTCAAGTATGTCCGAAGCGACCTCATGGGAATCACCCGCGAGGACCTGGTCTACGATATCGCACGTCATGTCGACTCGTCGGTCCACTTGTTCGAGAAGTGGGGACTGCCGATCTGGAAAGACGAAGGCGGAAACTACGTCCACGAGGGAAGATGGCAGCTGATGATAAACGGTGAGTCGTACAAGGTCATCGTCGCAGAAGCCGCGAAGAACGCCCTCGGCGCTGAGAATATTTACGAGAGAATCTTCATCGTCGGGCCGATAATGGACGGCGATGTCTGCGTCGGAGCCGTCGGGTTCAGCGTTCGCGAAGAGAAGTTATATGTGTTCAAGGCGAAGGCGGTGCTCGTGGCGATGGGCGGAGCCGTGCACGTATTCAAACCCCGGTCGTCCGGTGAAGGCTTAGGTCGCGCCTGGTATCCGCCGTGGAACTCCGGTTCGAGCGCCTATTTCACGCTCAAGGCCGGCGCGGAAATGACATGCCAGGAAGTGCGTTTCATCCCTGTGCGCTTCAAGGATGCCTACGGACCCGTCGGCGCCTGGTTCCTGCTGTTCAAGTCGAGAGCCACGAACGGACTCGGCGGCAATTACATGGTCGAGAGAAGCGACGAGCTGCAGAAGTGGGTCCCGTACGG
Source organism: Candidatus Kryptoniota bacterium (assembly GCA_024641705.1). Taxonomy (GTDB): domain Bacteria; phylum Bacteroidota; class Ignavibacteria; order Kryptoniales; family JAKASW01; genus JAKASW01. Next base: position 58,624 of record JAHECO010000010.1, on the reverse strand, counting down.
AAAGGTGAAACCTGTTCCGGCAAACCTTCGCAACTGGCTCATGATGATGGATGTCATGGACGGAAAAGGCCCGATCTACATGAGAACCGAAGAGGCCATCACGAAGATCGCGTCTGAGTCCGGCGACGAGAAGGCTGCCAAGAAAAAGCTGAAAGAGCTCGAAGCCGAAGCCTGGGAGGATTTCCTGGATATGACAGTGTCGCAGGCGATCCTGTGGGCAGGCACGAACACGGCCCCCGAAGAGAAGCCGTCCGAGATTGCAGCCGCGGAACCTTACTTCATCGGCTCACATTCCGGCGCATCGGGCGCGTGGGTCAGCGGTCCGAAGGATATAGCCCCGCAGGATTACTTCTGGGGTTATCCCAATATGTCGACGGTCAACGGTATCTTCTGCGCGGGCGATGCATCCGGCGCTTCCAGCCACAAGTTCTCCTCCGGCTCGTTCACCGAGGGAAGAATAGCCGCGAAGTCGGCAATCGACTACATCGTCGACCACCCGGCATCGAAGAACATCGACCAGGCGCAGATCGACGCGTTGAAGGCCGAGATACTGAAGCCGCTCGATGCATACAGCCAGTTTGGCAAGACATCTACGGACCCGAACGTGAATCCCAATTACATCAAGCCCAAGATGTTCATGTTCAGGCTGCAGAAGATCATGGACGAGTATGCCGGCGGCGTCTCTTCACAGTTCAAGACAAACAAGGCCCTCCTCGAGAAAGGCCTGGAGCTTCTGCAGTATTTGAAGGAAGACTCCGAGAAGCTGGCAGCAGAAGACCTTCATGAACTGATGAGATGCTGGGAGAACATCCACAGGATGTGGCAGGCCGAAGCCCACGTGAGAGCGATCCTGTTCAGGCAGGAAACACGCTGGCCCGGCTACTACTTCCGGTCTGATACCCCTTCAATGGATGAGAGAGACTGGAAGGTCTTTGTCAACATGAAGTGGATACCGAAGGATAACAAATGGGAAGTGTTCTCGAAACCGGTTATCTCAATAGTCGATTAGAAATGCTTCCGAAAAGGCCTCTTTCTCCAGACCACCAAGGGGGAGATGATATTCGGAGGGGAACGGCAACAACCGTTCCCCTCTGGGGCCTTTGAATTATCAGGCGGCTGGGAAACGCCCCTCGAAGGACTTCACCTTCCCGGGCGCTCGCTGATCGGAGACCTGCCGCCGGATGACGTGATGTTCCACTAATTCTCTCTCTGAAGACATGAAATCCGAAGATTGCCCGCATTGCGGAAAGCCGATGAAAAAGTGGCGCTGCCCACCCGAGTCTTCGTGGGGTACCGAAATCCAGTACGTCTGTTTCAACGACGAATGCCCCTATTTCGTGCGCGGCTGGGAGTGGATGAGAAAACAATTCAACCAGAACATCTCGTACAGATACCGGCTTAACCCGGAGAACGGCGAAAGCGGGCCACTGCCGGTCTGGTCGAAGGATGCGATGAAGGATTCGATTATCGAACAGGAAGGCCGGGAAAAGACACCATGAAAGAGTTGGAGAACCTGAAAGAAGCGGTGCTGAAGGAATTTCCGAGACTGACGAAGGAAAGCGTGTTCAAGTTCAACTGCCACTCGAACATAAGCTGTTTCAACATGTGCTGCACAGACGTCAACATCTTCCTGACCCCGTACGACATCATCCGCCTGAAGAACAACCTCGGGGTCTCTTCACAGGAATTCCTCGATCGTTTCACTATCCTCCCGATCGACGGGAACCAGAACCATCCCGTCGTGATGCTGAAGATGAAAGACGACGAGAACAAATCGTGTCCGTTTGTGGGGCCACACGGCTGTTCAGTGTACAAAGACAGACCCTGGTCCTGCCGGATGTTCCCGCTCGGAGTCGCATCCCCGAAGGATGCCGGAAGCGGGGAGAACGGTGAGTTTTATTTCGTTATAGAGGAACCCGTCTGCAAGGGGCATCTGGAACCGAAGAGCTGGACGGTAGATGAGTGGATGGACGCCCAGGAAGTCGAGAGCTATTCCGCGAACGGGGAGTTGTTCAAGGAGATATCATTGCACGACTACTTCAAAGAGAAGAAGCAACTCACTCCTGCCAAACTGGAAATGTTCTACACCGTTTGTTACAACATCGACAAGTTCAGAGAATTCGTGTTCGGGAGTACGTTCCTGAAACGATTCGACGTGGACGAAGAGACGATAAACGATATCAAGAAGGATGACGAAGAACTGCTGAAATTCGGATTCGGCTGGTTGAAATACTGTCTTTTTGGCGAGAAGACGATGCGAGTGAAACCACAACAAAGCTGAAGAAGCACCATCCATGACGAATAGAAAAGCGATAAGGCCCGATTTACAATTCATAAATCATCTCAAGGAGAACGGCGGCGAAGACGTCAAGAAGTGTTTTCAGTGTGCGACCTGCACAGCCGTCTGCTCCCTTTCGGACGGGGAGTACGGCTTCCCGCGCAAACAGATGCTGCTGGCTCAGTGGGGCTTGAAGGACCGGCTGCTTGAAGATCCGGCGCCCTGGCTCTGTTTCTATTGCGGCGACTGCTCCAAGAGGTGTCCCCGGCAGGCCGATCCCGGCGAGACAATGATGGCAATGCGGAGATACCTGACTTCACAGTACGACTGGACCGGGCTGTCCCGACTGTTGTACCGTTCGGTGTACTGGGAGATCGGTGTCCTTGCCGCGGTGGCTGCCGCGATAGTGCTCGCGTTTACGCTCCCCGCCGGTTTCGGATTCGGACTGCTGAGCCGATCCGGGCCCGCGGCACTTTCGAACGTCATGCTGGACAGGTTCGCTCCCGTTGGCATCGTGGACCTGGGTGACAGGATAATGGCGGTCACGCTCGCTTTGCTGCTGCTCAGCAACGCTGCACGCATGTTCGCGTGGTTGACTCGCGACGACAAGATCCCGCTCAGGTTCTACATCACGCAGTTTCCTCATCTGATCGTGCAGTTTCTTACACAGAAGCGATGGAAGGAATGCGGCAGCAGCGAAGGGATGAGGAACTGGGTACGTCACCTTTTTCTTGTCAGCGGATATGTGATCATGTTTACGCTCGTCGTCGTCTTTCTTCCCTGGTTCCAGGTAAACGACAGCAGCATACATTGGACGAGCTTACTCGGCTACTATGCAACGGCAGTTCTACTCGTGTCTACGGCATGGATTGTTTTAGACCGGATGAGGAAGGGCAGCGGAATGCACCGGTTCAGTCACTTCTCTGACTGGCTCTTTCCCATACTACTCCTCCTCGCGGCGCTCACCGGCATTCTGCTCCACCTCTTCCGGGTCCTCGATATGCCTATGCCGACATACCTTACTTACATGATCCACCTCGTCATAGTTGTCCCCATGCTGGTCGTGGAAGTCCCGTTCGGCAAGTGGGCGCATCTGCTCTATCGGCCGCTTGCGATTTACGTGGCCGCGGTTAGGAGCAGGGCGCGGGAGTATTCCGGTGACGAGTTGACCGCTCCGAGCCGGCTCTCCGCATCGGCTTGATGCGACGATGATCAAGGGGCCGAGGGCACTTCCTGACAGGTGATGGGATGGCGTGCATCACCTGGCTCCTATGTCGACACCGCAGCCTTTCCCGAAAATCCGTAATCACAGAAGGGACAGCCCGGTCTCGGTCCTTTCTGCGGGTTGCATTCATCCTGCTTCTCGCGCTGGGCTTCGTCGGTGTTGGCGAAGCGAACGCCAGACCAGCCGGAACCTCCATTGAAATCGCCCCTGATTCGTCACGAAGCGACTCACTTCGGCCCGCCCGGAAACTTTCGCCGGACGGACTCGCGATCGCGTCGGGAAAACAATTCCAGCTCAAAGGTTACATCCAGTTCCTGGTGAAGAGTCCTCAGCCGGAAGCGGGGAAGAACAGCGGCGCAGAGTTAAGGCGAATCAGGTTCAGTCTCGGCGGTGAACCGGCGAAAGAGTGGCAATACCTGGTCCAGGCTGATCTTGCTGTCTCCCCGAAAGTGCTCGACGCATATGTCACTTTCTCGCCTTTCACTTTTCTCAGCGTGGCCGCCGGCCAATTCAAGATTCCCCTCTCGCGGGAGAGCCTGAATTCCTCCGGCACACTCGAATTCATCGACCGCGCCCGGGTTGTAGAGTCTTTGTCCTCCCGCAGCGGGGATGTGATTGGGAACCAGAACGGACGCGATGTCGGGATACAACTGAGCGGAAGCGCTCTTAACAAGGATGGCAGCTGTCTCTTGCAGTACGCCGTCGGAGTGTTCGATGGTTCAGGGATTAATACTGTCGACAACAACAACGCGAAGGATATCTGCGGGAGAATTGTTCTGCATCCTCTTGCCGGCCTGGACTTCGGGGGCTCATTTTACGACGGCTTTGACATGTGGGAGAGCCCACCATCGGAACATGCCAGGACACGTTTTGGCGTGGAATTGGGATATGATTATCAGTCGCTGAATCTGGCCGGTGAATACATCGCTGGAAAGGACGGGGCGATCAACAGAAGCGGCTGGTATGCTCAAGCCTCCTGCTTTCTGGTCCGCAAGGCATTACAGGCGGTCGTGAGGTATGATGTCTACAATTCCGATGAGAGTGCGTGCGGATCGACCACTCGCATTTATGCCGTCGGAGCAAACTACTTCTTTGTCCCATCGGTGAAGCTTCAGGCCGATTATCTCATGATGCAGAACGAGATGACGCAGAATAATAGGGGTATGGCTGAGGTGGAACTGCAGTGTGGGTTCTAGATGAACAAGAGGTGTTGCCTGTGGATACAGGCCGATTGTATTTTTCCCTATCGCGTTACTAAAACGGGGACGGCCGATTCACCGACAGATCAGTTGGGTCTCTTCTCGGTAAATCTCAATGCCGGCACGGGATCTCCGCTCAGGAAGGCGCTTACGAACTGCTCTACATTGTCGTCGTTTATCAGTGTCACATCCGCGTTTCTGACCGCGCCCATCAGCCTGCCGATCTCCGTCAGCAACTCCAGTATCGCCTGAACAGGTATCTTCCTTATCGTTGCCAGGACGTTGTCGTTCTGAAGGGTAACGGAGAAGTTCGAGAGCTCAAGTATTCTCGCAATCACCTTCGCCCTTCTCATTCTGCGTAGCGGATCGGCAGCGCCGCCGCGGAAGTCGAAGTTTATGTAATTGCTGTTTATCTCGTCGCTCGCGTAGGCATCAAGCCTCGAAAAATGGTAACCCAGCCTTGAAGAGAAGTTAAGGTAGCAATCCGAGATGATGGCGTAGCTCCGGCTGCCGAGAGCCCGCTCGCTTCTGCCCGGGTCGACAATGTTCGACATCAGAAGATTGGTGAACCCTTTGAAGTCGATCGGTAATGGCCCGGCCCACCTTATTCCAGGCGTCGTCATGCCGCGTATCAGCGACAGGAATGGCTCCGAGCTGATTTCCTCCGGGGTAACCACCTTCTTCTCCTCGATCTTGTTCAGGCCGTTCCCGAGATCGATGACGTAGATATCCAGCGGCACGGGAAACTTCAGCGGATACGCCTGCTTGTCCTCGTGCTCCGCCGACTCATAAAGTGAGAACATTTCTATCATCGAATGCTCGTGGGCGAATCTGGTAACGTCGTGCAATGTCCTGCACTTGTCGGGAGCGAAATCCGAGGAGTCCGGATCGGTGAGGTTGAGTGGAATGATTAACTGGGATACGTCCTTCCAGATCCGGTACATCGGGCTTTTCATGAAGATACTCTTGGTTGCCGAAAGGGCATCCTGTTGACCGTTCAACCCCATTATCGAACCGGGATAAACTTTCTTCTCGAGGGCGTCGATTGTGACAAGCATGCCGTTCGACAAGAGCTTCGTGGCATCGACGGTATTTACGAGAACGGGTATCTTCAGCTCACGGGCGATTATGGCAAGATGCCCGGTCGTGTTTCCTATGTCTGCGATGAGTCCCGACGCCTTATGGAGGACCCGAGTCAGCTCGGGCGATGTCTTCTTTACCACGAGAATCCCGCCCGATGGGAAATCGACGAGGTCTTTGAATCTGTTGAGGAGGAAAACCTTGCCCGAACCGAGACCTGGGCTCGCGCACTCGCCCTTGTCGATCAGAACCGGGTGATCGGCAGCTATCTCCGCGGACGGGATTCTCGAAGCGCCGTTCGAGCCGCCTGCGTCGGTTACCGCAAGGGGCCGGCACTGCAGGATGTATACTTTGCCATTCCTATCCACGGCCCACTCGATATCCTGCGGAGCGTCGTAGTACTGTTCTATCCGGAGGGCATATTGAACGATTCGCCGGACCTGGTCCTGGTTCAAACAAGGTTTGCGGGCAAGTTCATCGGGAAGCTTCTCCTCGTACAAACCGTCCGTTGTTCTCGGGGCCGCCATGGAGTCCTGGTTGCCGGGCTTGAATCCGAGTATCCTGCAGGTGTCCGACCGCTCGACGACAAATTCCTGTGCCTCGACACTGCCGTCCACCACTTTCGTCCCCAGGCCTCTGACCGCTTGAATGATTATGTCGTCCCTATTGCCCATCGGGTCTCTCGTGAACAAGACGCCGCTTGTCTCCGAGTCGATCATTTCCAGGCAGCCGATGCTCATCGGCATGTCTACGTCGCGGAGCCCGGTTATGTAACGGTACACGAGAGATTGGGGGAGATACTTTGAAATAAGGACCTCGAAGCAGGCATCGACGAGGTTTTCTCGGCTTACGTTGAGGGCAGTGTAGTGCAGTCCTGCAAATGAATGATGCAGATCGTCCTCGCCGACCGCGCTCGATCTCACCGAAACAAGAATGTTCCCATGTTTTCCCGCCAGCCGGTCGTACTCATCGAGGATCGTCTTCTCGATGATTTGCGGTATCGGCGATGCGATGATGAGTGCCTGGATCGCCCTGCTTGCTTGTTGGACCTGCGCGTTGTCGTTGAAATCAATAGAAGAGATGGCTTCATCAATCTTCGAGTAGAGACCTCCTACCGAAAAGAAATCCTCGAAGCACCTTGACGTGAGGCAGAAGCCGTCCGGAATCGGAACATTCAGCCTGTTGTGTACTTCGCAGAGTCGGCTCATCTTTCCGCCGACTTCTCTGGTATGGTTGACGGTTATCTCGTCGACAGTATATGAGTAGGGCGTGTCGGGAGAGGGCTTCCTGCTCTTCTCGCACCTGTCACAGTCTGTTTCCGTGCAGTCCCATCTTTCCGGACAAAACGGTACGGGAGCAAGGATCCGGTCGCACTCCTCTTTGATGCGGTCCACCTGGCCGATGAGCGTCTTGTACTTTCCGCCGCACATGAGCGAGAGATGTTCGGTGACTTCCTGAGTGTTCTTCAGGACCTCTGAGAATATCGGATATATTTCTCCCCGTGAGAAAGGCCTTCCCGAAACCAGCAGCTCGCTCAAGCCGCCCATCAGCTTTAGCGCTTCATCGTTGGAAAACAACAGGCGCTGAAAATGATCGAGCTTTGCTTTGAAGGAGATTGCCTCAGGCTTCTGGCGGTGGAATATTTTCTCGAACAGTGACATTTGTATCGTGGTCGTAAGCTAAACCAAACGGCTTGCATGGTTCTCTTCGCGCACTATGTGCACCTCTCGCTTCCCCATAATATATGGGAAACCAGGCATTTTATTTCTTCGGTGGTGAAGGGCTTCGAGAGCAAACCGTCGGCGTTGTTTGCGGCTTCGTTCAGGAACGTCCTTTCGTATGAGTATCCGGACATTACAACAACGGAAACCAGAGGATAACTGCTTTTTATTCGGCGCAATGCCTCGATGCCGTTCATCCCGGGGAGTGCGAGGTCGAGGAGGATCAGGTCGAACATATTGCTGCGCACTAACTTCAGGCCTTCCAGGGCGGTGTTCGCAGTGGTGACGGAATACTCCGTGTCGCCGTCGCTCCTGAGTGCTTTCGATATCGACTTGAGGACAATGTCCTCGCCGTCTATTGCAAGTATTTTCGCGGTCCGCTTCATATCAGTTCATACGGGCAATTTAATGGTTATCGATGTCCCTGCTCCGGTCCCGGATGCTGCAATTATTTTACCCCTGTGCAGCGAAATGATATCTCTGCATACGGCGAGGCTTATGCCGGCCCTCTCGACGCTTTCCAGTTTGTCGTTCTGGTCGGAGAGCGCCTGCAAGACGTTGTCGGGAAGACCTTTTCCGATGTCTGCAAACCGTACTTCGATTTGCTTTTCTTTTTCGAGGAGCGTCGCCGTAATATTGAGAATCCCGCCGGCGGGCATGTTCTCCGAAGAAAGCAGGAGGAGGTTGAGAAAGACCTGTTCCAACAAACCGGGGTCGGCCGAAATCTTCGGCAGCGCTTTCGGCATTCCGGTGATTATCTGGATGTTCCGGAAGCTGGAAAACTTCTCGAGCACTGAAATCGCGTGTCTGATTACCCCCGCGACGTCCACCGCTATGAAATTGGGCTTCTCACTCCTTGAGAGGGACAGGACATTCCTTACGCTTTCCCTGATTCTCAACGCCTCCCGAAGGATAGTCTCGTAGTCCGACTTCTCAGCCCCGCCCGAATCGGGCCGTTTGAGCAAGCTCTCAGCAAATACTATTATACCCGTAAGCGGATTGTTTATTTGGTTTGCGATTTCGTCCGCGAGCTTGCCGACAGACGCGAGTTTTTCAGATTCGATCAGCTGTGATTGGGTGGACAGAAGCTGTCTTTGCATGTGGTTGAAAGATTCGGCAAGGGTTCCCAGTTCGGCCCTGCCGGCGGAGATTTCATGACTGAAATCGCCCTGCGCAACCCGCTTCGTTCCTTCCACGAGTTTCGTCACCGGCTTGCCAACGAGGTGCCTGATCGAAAAATACATTACCGTGGAAGCCATGAGTGCGATCAGGATTGTCAAAGCGATCAGTTCCGTGCGACTTCTGTCGAGGTTCGAGATAATTCTCTTCGCCGACACTTCGATCTCGATGAATCCAAGAATAGTCTGTGAAGAGTCATGAACGGAATGTGCGATGAGGACGGTTCTCAAACTGCCGGCGCCCGCCGACGCTTCCTGTGCGGCGGTCGCGTGGCAATCCCCGTTATAACATGTCGGAGAATTGTAAATAGGCAGGGAGCTGTAGATTACATCGTTGCTTTTGTCGAGATGGTAGCGGTAGAAGCTGCTGGCCGGATATCTTGCCCCGTCGTCGCCCTTGTCATGACAGTTCGCGCAAAGCTGATTGGCACGGGAGATATGTTCGTCTACCTCCGACTGCCGGGAAGAGAATTTTATCACGCCCTTATGGTTGAGGATCCTGACCGACAAGATGCCTTGCTCGCCGACGATGTCCCTGATCGCCATCGAAATCTCGTCGCGCCTGTTCTTGAGCATGCTGAACCTCAGGATCTTCTCGGTTGTCTGGCTGAGGAGCAGCGCGCTCCGGCTCACCGAGTCAATAGAGTCCTCTTCCTGTTTCATGAGGCTGACCGCGGAGAAAATCCCCATCGTGACAAGAATAATCAGGCCCAGGAGAATCGAGATGCGTGTTGAGATGCTGGTATATTTTAAGTTGCCTATCTGCTTCAATTATACTGACCTATCGGTAATTGTTAATTGTTCAGCGGCTAAGGCAATGATGAGCTACGCTTACCGTCCCGACGGCTATTCCCTGTGAGAGAGTCTGGACACCTCCATACCGAGAGCTTTCAACACAAGGTCGGTAAAGAAGGCCAGTGTTGTACCCAGCACGGCCATCACCAGTGTCACCACCACGGCGTAAAGAACTCTGTTTCCATTGTACATCACTGCTATCCACAAGTCAACCCCTGAGAGATGCGTGGTTTCAATGTGCTGAGTAAACGTGGCATGTTCCTTCTTGACGGTGTTGGCCGAGCATGTATTGCCTGATGCGTTCACGAAAAACAGACAGAACGCCAAGAAAATCACCGCTCTTCTTCCTGTCATTATCTTTGCCTTTCCCAACTATTTAATGTTCCTGACCGCATTGCGAACTCCTGTTCGGCTCCGGGGTCATAACCTCAATCTCCTCTCCCTTCGTGAATCGAGGACAAGCCTGACCAGGATTATCACTACAAGAGACATGGCCGTTCCCATCAGGATGATTCCCGCAAGGGTCTGGTAAATCGGCTTGGCCGTGGATTTATATATCTGCTCGGCCACAACGGAGAAGCCTGCGAAAATAATCATTATCGCGAACAGCAGCCTGATGCCGTAGCCCTTCACAAATTTTACCGCGGTCGCGCCTATCTGCGCTCCCATCGAGGCGCCGATCAACATGACGAAAGCGGCCATGATCTCCACGCGTCCCTTCATAGCGTAGGTGAAACAGCCGTACGCGGCAGTGAAGAGAACGGTGACCAAACTCGTTCCCACGGCAATCGTCGTCGGCAGACCGATAAGGTATATAAGGACGGGCATGATGATGAATCCGCCGCCTACGCCCATGAAACCTGAGAGAAAGCCGGTGATCAGGAACACCAGCAGGATAATCCAGAGCGAGACCCCTTCGATCCCCGACGCGGGAAAAGATATCATGGGAGGGATATTGATGCTGTGCAGCCTGTCGGAGAACTTGTTCCCGCGCGATAACCCGGCCGCACGCGATTTGTCGGACTCCTCCTGTGCGGATTTGAGTTGCCTCGGGCGTGAGGAATAGAAATCATACATCATGTAAACGCCGAGTGCGGAAAGGAGGAAGATGTAGCACCACCTCACGATTGTACCGACGTCTCCGGCCTTTTCCAGCGCGAGTATTACACGCGAGCCTATCTCTAAGCCGATCACGGAAGTGACGATCGAGATGAGTCCCAGCTTCCAATCGATGTTTCCCATCCTGTGATGTTTCCGCACGGCCCCAATCGACTGTCCGAAAATATTAGCGAGCGGTGTCCCGATGGCGAAAGCCATATGGAAGCCGAAGATGTTGAGAGCCGGGGTAACCATCCAACCACCGCCGACTCCGAAGAAGCCTCCGAGCACCCCTACGCAAAATCCGATCAGGACGAGGAGCAAGACATTGAACTCGATTCCGGCAACGGGCAAATAAATATTGAAGAGGTTCATGTGTCACACTTTTTGTGGATTAATCATTGTCGGATGTCCCGACCTTGCGTTCTTTTCTGTATTCTCTTATGAGCTTTGCGATTATTATGACGGTCATGGCCACCGCAGTTCCCATGAGGATGATTCCGGAAAAAGCCTGCAAGAGCTTCTCGAGCGTTATCTTGTAAAATTGCTCCGTTACTACCGAGAAGCTGGTGAAGACTATCATTATCGCGAACAGCAGCCTGATGCCGTAGCCCTTGATGAATCTTACCGCGGTCGCGCCTATCTGGGCCCCGACGGATGCGCCGATGAGCATGAGAATTGCTGCCAATATCTCAACCCTGCCCTCCATGGCGTAAGTGAAGCAGCCGAACGCCGCGGTGGCAAGGACGGTCATCAGGCATGTGCCCACCGCTATGACTGTAGGGAGGCCGATCAGGTAAACGAGAGCCGGGAGGATTATGAATCCTCCGCCTATGCCGAGGACACCCGACAGAAAGCCGGTGAACAAGAAGATGGCCATGATCACCCAGAGTGACACTCTGTCGATGTTTGATCTCGGAAAAGAGATCATCGGCGGGATGTTTATGTTGTGGAGTCTCTCGGCTACTCCGCCCGGTCCGGAGCCATGTTTCGTACCGGTAGGGTCTTCCTGCATGCGCTTAAGCTGCCTGCCGCGCAGCACGAAGTAATCATAGAACATGAAAGCACCCAGCCCGGCCAGGAAAATCACGTAACACCACCTGATGACCGTCCCCACGTCGCCCGCCTTCTCGAGTGCTATCACAACTCTGGATCCACCTTCGAAACCGAGGATGGAAGTCACTATCGCCATAGATCCGAGTTTCCAGTCGACGTTGCCCATCCTCTGATGTTTTCTCAAAGCTCCCAACGACTGCCCGAATATGTCGGAAAGCCCGGTCCCTATCGCGAAAGCCATGTGAAAGCCGAAGATGTTGAGTGCCGGAGTAATTATCCAACCGCCGCCGACGCCGAAAAATCCTCCGATGACACCGACGCAGAATCCGATCAGTATCAGCAAGAGGGCGTTGAAATGAATCCCTGCCACAGGAAGGTAAATGTTGAATAAGTTCATAATTCGGAATCTCGGAAGTGTTTGAGTAGCAGAGTGCGAACGTCTTTTACCCCGCCGTCGGCGGGGACGATGACGTTGTGAATGTTTCTGTCCACCAGGGAGTTTGCTGCGGCATAATTCATCGCTACGAGCATGCCGTGTTTCAAAACCCCGACCGCGTCATGATAACCGAGGTTATCAAAGAAATATTCCACGGCGGAAGAGTGTGAAAAAATAAAAATGTGGGCGCCGTTCTCTCTGATGTCTTTCAGAACTTCGGGCCGAGGTCCAACGGTGATATCGGCCGGTTCCCTTTGTGCGGTGATTGCGGGGAGCACGTCTTCCTTTAACCCATCGAATCGGTAATGGATGACTTGCGGGAACGTTCCGCCGTCGCCGAGGTTGCTCTCGACACCGCTCAGCTCATGCCCCGGCAGGACGTTCGGGGGTTGATCCTGCCCGGTAGACGAAAGCTCGAGTGCTTCTCCGCCCATGTCGTAGATCATCGCGCGCAGCCTGTCGATGTCCAGGGCGTCCCCAACCAGAACAACTCTCTTACCGAACAAAGGCTGACTTTCGTACCACAGCAATTGTTCCCGCATCGCGACGGTCGGACTGATCATTATAATGGCGGGTGCGTGGAAGCCGTTTGCCTTGAACATCCCGGCGATGTTGTCCAATTGCCCTGTTATAGTCCGCTGCTTCGGCAAAGTGCCGTTTTCGATGACGGCAGCAGGCGTCGACGGATCGGCTCCGTGCCTTATCAGCTCCTTGCATATGTTCTCGATCCTGGAAGCTCCCATGTAAATGACGAGAGCCGTGTTCTTCAGCCGGGCCAATTTATCCCACTCCACCTGCGTTCCCGGCTTGTCGGGGGATTCGTGGGCTGTGATCAGGACGCACTGCGTGACAAGTCCCCGGTGCGTGATGGGAATACCGCTGTAAATAGGAGCCGAGAGACCGGAAGTTATTCCCGGAATTATCTCGAAATCTATTCCGGCCTCCTTGAGCGCAATCGCTTCTTCGGAGCCTCTCCCGAACACGAACGGGTTTCCTCCCTTGAGTCGCGCCACCACCAACCCGAGTCGTGATTTTCTTATCAGGATGTCGGTTATCAGCTCCTGCTCGACGGGATGGTATCCGCTTTCCTTCCCGACAAAAACTCTTTCGCACCCTTCTCTGCAATATGACAACAGGTCGTCATTTATAAGTCTGTCGTAAACGACCACATCCGCTTGTTTCAGCTTCTCCAAACCTTTGACCGTTATGAGTCCGGGATCGCCGGGGCCGGCTCCGATGAGGTATACTTTTCCAGTTGCGGGTGTCATGTCGTTCGTTTCTTCGGCAGTTTGTCTACAAGGGCTTCAGGATGTTGGTTGCTAATTGCGATGTATTCGCTGCTCTAGATTTGCCCGGAGGTTATCCGGGAGAGGGGTCAGCGTGGGGAACCGGCCTACATATGATCGATGAGCGGGAAGTGATCTTCGCCGTGAATAACTGAGCGGCATTCGACAGGTCATGTTTACGGAACTGTTCAGGCATGACGCAGTTCTCTGGCCAGTTTCTTCAAGAGCGTTTCCGGGTCCTTTTTGCCTTCCCCGGTGAGAGCCTTCTCCCAATCTGTCGTAAGGAAGGCCTTGTATGCTTTGGTCTTTGAGTTGCGCGACATAGGATTGCCGCTGGAAAGCAGAAGCTTTCTGAATTCCGCGGCCAGTTCGGTGATTTCGGCTGTCGAAGGAGGCACAGCCCCGGCCAGCTTCCTTTTCATGTGCTTCGCATAGAAAGGGGCCTTGCCTTGAGATGAAACTGAAACCGTCAAATATCCCGACTTGAAAGTGGCGGGGAGTATGAAGTCACAGATGGATGGATTGTCGGCGGCGTTCAGCAATACTCCCGCGCGCCTGCAATCCGAGCTTATGATCCTGTTCGTCTCGGGATTATCTGTGGCACTGAACACGATACCGTGGTCCTCGATGTATTCCGCGGAATATGGTCTTCTGATGACGATGATCTTTCCCTGCATCGACAGACCCATGAGGTCTTTGCAGACTTTCGGTGATACGACGGTCACCCTCGCGTTGAATTCAAGTAGGGACAAGACTTTTCGGAGAGCGACCCTGCCGCCGCCTACGACAAGGCATGGAAATCTCCGCAAATCTATCAGAATTGGGAAATAGATATGTTCGAAGGTCCTATTCACGCAAACGATTCCCTCTAATAATCAGCATCGCGTGACGAGGAAACAAAGAGCATCAGGAGTTCTGTATTCTTCGTGTTGTTTGGAATCCGCTGCTGATCGGACTTCGTGCTCGCTTACTCGGGGATCCGTTGCAATGGGGAAGCGCAGGTTGATATTAACCGGCACAACGGATAAATTCACCGAGAACATCAGAAGAACGGAGATGCCTGCGCGCGCCTCTCGCATTTCCGATCGGACATTGCCCCTCGCTTAGGCCGGCTGTTCCTTTTTCTGATTCCGTTATCGATCCTGATTTTCACCAACAGACTGGAGTCGACAAATGCTGGGACATAAGAATGTGAAAACTTCTCTGCCGAACCTCGTGCTGATCCATGCGCTCGTGTTGTTTTGCGTTGCGCTCGTAGCAAGTACCGGCTTCGCGCAGGTGATCGACTCGACTGCTGCGGCTAAGCCGGGAATTCCGGCCTACAAAAATCCGGCTCTCCCCGTCGAGCAGCGCGTACGGGACCTTGTCGGCAGAATGACCGTCGAAGAGAAGGCCCGGCAACTTGACATGTATTCGGGTGCCTCCGATTTCCTGGATGCGGATCAAAGGGAAGACCATACCCACGCGAAGCCCGGCGCGGTGCTCGACCCTCAAAAAGCCGAAGAAGTGCTCGGAAATCTGGGTGCCGGATCCATCCATGATATCTATCCCAGCCCCGAGCTATACAACAGTCTGCAGGCATGGGTGATCAAATCGAACCGTCTCGGCATCCCGGCCCTGTTCATCGAGGAGGGACTTCACGGATACCTGGGTCTGAACAAAACCATATTCCCCCAGAGCGTGAACCTTGCGTCGACATGGAACATGAAGCTGGCCCGGGAAACCGGCGCGGCTATCGGCGCTGAAGCACGCGCCGACGGAGTCGGCATGCTCCTTTCACCTGTCGTAAACCTGGCGCGCGACCCGAGGTGGGGACGCGTGGAGGAGACTTTCGGTGAGGACCCGTTTCTATCAGGGATGATCGGGCTCGCGTATGTCGAAGGGATGCAGGGCGAATCGCTGGCGACTGACTCCACCTGCATCGCCGAACCGAAGCATTTCGCGGCCTACGGCTCCCCGGAAAGCGGCCTGAACACCGCGCCTGTCCATGTGGGAGAGAGGGAAATGCGCAGCGTAATGCTGAAGCCCTTCGAACCTCTGGTGAGAGAAGGCCACGTAATGGGGATCATGGCAGCCTACAACAGTTCGGACGGACTCCCTTGCACGGCAGATTCCTGGCTTCTGAACGATGTCCTTCGCGGCGAGTGGGGATTCGATGGTTTTGTTTTATCGGACCTCGGCGCGATACAGCGGCTGTACGACATGTTCCACGTAGCGGCCTCGCCTGCAGATGCCGTCTGTCTTGCCATCAACTCCGGCGTCGACATGCAGTTCTACGATTTTCACCACGACACATTCCAGAACGCCATCACAGAGGGAGTGAAATCGGGGAAGATCTCCATGGCGACACTCGACAGGGCTGTGTCGCGGGTTCTGAGAGCGAAGTTTCTTCTCGGCCTTTTCGACCATCCATATGTCGATACGACTACCGATAGCCGCGTTTGCCGCTCACCTGAACACCTTGCGCTTGCACTGGAGGTCGCGCGTCAATCGGTGTGCCTGCTGAAGAACGACAGGCACACGCTTCCTCTGAGAAGGGATCTCAGGAGTATCGCGGTGATCGGGCCGAACGTCGACAGTACAAGGCTCGGCGATTACTCGGCAAGTCCGGCGGACAGGACGAGCGAGGGGATGCTTGCGCAAATAAAGAAGATGGTGTCGCACAGGACGAGGGTTCTATATGCCGACGGCTCGAATATACGGAAGGCTGTTGCTGAAGCGCGAAGAGCACAGGTCGTTATTCTGGGTCTGGGTGAGAACAGCCATATCTCAGGCGAGAACCGGGATCGGTCAGAGCTGGGTCTCCCGGGCAATCAGGAAGCGTTGCTGGAAGCTGTAGTTGCCACAGGCGTGCCGGTCGTGCTCGTGCTTCAAAACGGCAGGCCGTTGACGATACCGTGGGCGGCGGAGCATGTTCCGGCGATCCTCGAGGCGTGGTACCCCGGAGAGTTCGGCGGGCGCGCGATCGCCGAGACGCTCTTCGGCGAGAACAATCCTGCGGGGCGGCTCGTCATGTCGTTCCCCAGGCGCGTCGGTCAGTTGCCGGTGTACTATGACCATGCACCTTCCAAGTTTAGTAAGTATATCGACGGCGATGATTCTCCTCAGTTTGTCTTCGGATATGGACTGAGCTACACGACGTTCGCTTACAGCGACTTGCATATTGTCGCGCCTCCTCCAGGAAGCGGAGAGGATGTCGTCGTCTCATTCAAGCTTAAGAATACGGGGAAACGGGCCGGGGACGAAGTCGCACAGCTTTATGTGCGTGAGAAGATTGCAAGCGTCGAGACTCCGCTGAAGGCGTTGAAGGCGTTCACGCGCGTCCACCTCATGCCGGGTGAATCCAGCGAGATCACACTGCGCGTGAAGCAGGCGGACCTGGCGGTCTGGGGCGCGGAAAGAAAATGGGACCTGGAGGCAGGTACGTTCTATGTCATGGTAGGAGGGAGTTCTGAAGGAGGATTGTCCGGCAGCTTCTCTCTGAAGTGATGAACGCTCTTGCACGGGTCCCCGCCGTCAGGGTTGAGCGAACGCGGGACGATTACGTCGTTTGGATCGTGTGCAGCCGGTTGTAGTAGCTTGTAAGCCAGGAGTTTGACCAGCCCAGGAAGGTTGTGTCACGTATTATCTTGCTGACATCGCTCCGGGCGATTTTAGCTTCCGACAAAATCACGTTGATGTTGTTTCGACTTACCGCGAGCGTTCTCACCGCGAAAAGAAGCGGCCACATGCACGCGAGACGAATGCCGTGCAGCCACTTGGGGAGATCGGTGATATAGTTGAGCCCGTACCGCAGATGAGTCTCCGCCTTGTCCGCGAGCCGGTCGACCAGCCGGAGGACCTTCGCGGCATTCTCGGTGGCAAGCAGGCTCTCCTTCGTCAGACCCAGCGGTTCGTAGAACGTGCGCGGGACATATACCCAACCTCTCTCGTAATCCTTGCGGAGCCCCCGGATGATATTGACGGTCTGTAACGCCAGGCCGAAATGGCGTGAGAGAGGAAGAAGTTCTTCCTTCCGTTCTCTTATGACCGGAGAGTACCATGCGAACAGATCGGTCAGCATGTAGCCCACGCGTCCCGCTACCTGGTGCATGTAGTCGTCCATCTCCTCTTCGGTGCGGACGTCGGGTCCGTTTTCCTGCCATCTTGCCATGCCGAGCGAAGTCTCGTTAACATGGCTCGTGATGATTTCCTGTATCGGCTGCGGGAAACGACGAAGTCCTTCGAGGAGCTGTCCGGCGTGCTTCGCAACGTACACTTCCGGGTCGGCATCGTCGAGATGGAGTATCTCGCCGGTGAGCGAAGAGACCGGCATGGCATCATCGAGTACCCGTGCCCACATGCGGAGAAGGTTCGCTTTGTGAGGCGCAGCCAAGGTCTCGTTATCCTCCAGGCAGTCTGAGACCCGAAACAACAGATAGGCGGTCGTGACGAAATCGCGCAATCCCCCGGGGAGCCTCTCTATGGAGAGGGCGAATGTCCTGCTTACGGCACGGAGCATGTCGTCGGAGTGCATGTTTATCAGCCCCACTAAGTCGCGTTGCCTCTAGTGACCGGTACAGACTGTGTGAGCATAGCGCGCACAGACTCGTTTTTGCATAGTTTCCGCATCTGAAGCCGTCTTGTTTGTTGACATAATATAACAAACGAAACATCACGATGCCTCTTTTTAAGTCCCTAATCGGCGGGTCCGTCCGGCCCGCACCCCCGGTAGCGTCTGAGGCGCCTTGCGGATATTGAGATTCTGGTATTTGTTTCATAACATCGGGAAGGTTTAAATCCGGTAATGTCGGGGTTCCCGGTCCCCGGTAAAAAGTGCCGCGGCTCCCGGGACTGGAGCGGGTGTTCGGACGGAAGCCGCCGGTCGAGGAAGCGTTTGGAATTGTCACTGTCTCGGATACGGAGAACACAGAGGCGATATTCCGCGGAGGGTGGAAAATGAAGAGGTCATTCTTATTCTCGGTCGTGACGCTTCTTGCCGCTTGGGTGTTTCTGCCTGTAGCTACGTTTCACGGGGGAGGCAGCGGAGCCGGCAGCACGACTCAACCCCGCGTCGTACGCGGCGGATCGTGGTACGATTTCGCGGAGGATTGCCGCGTTACGAGCCGGGACGGTTTGAATCCGGCAAGCTGGAACTACGTTGCGGGATTCCGTATTGTCCGCGATGCAAAGTAGCATGCCCGCATCTTGCGTACCTTGCCCGCGAGCCGGGAACCAGGTCCGTCTTCTCACCCCCGGGTGACCTTGTCCGTGAGGACGATGTGTATTATTGTGGAGACGGCTGGAATCTTGGCCACGAGCAGCATGTTATTAAGGACAGTTCAGAATGCGGAGGATCGACAGATTTTGATCGTGAATGAGGCAAGAGAAGGCTCGGCCCATATCGATGGTCCGGGTAGGGTAACGGGATCAATAATTCACATGCCATCGATGTCTCCGCATGCGTGAGTCGCAAAGAAGTCCTTCCTTCAAGCGTACCGTGATCGCAGCTTCCCTGCTACTTCTCGCGGTTATTTCACTCTTTGTGCTAAGATCGGTCGTCGCGTTGTCTTTCTTCGACGACGTCAATTCCCGTTTTGAAGATGATTGGCATGCGGCAAGCGGCGAATCCATAATGCAGCCCGGCGAAGTGGCCGTCTTTGAAGCGAGCTATCTCTTCTTCAAGCTGGGAAGCGTGAGGTTCGAACTTCTCGGAAAGGGGGAATGCCGCGGCAAGGAGGCGTACAGGATAAGGGCATTCATCGACTCCTACAGCGGGATCCCGTTCGTCCACCTGCACGCTGTCTATGAAACCTGTGCGGATGCCAGGACTCTCATGTGCCTTGCGACTTCCAACGATCAACAGCAAGGAGATGACTGGGTGCACACGAACTATATCTTCGACTATGCCCAGAAGAGACTGGAATGGGAGCAGTCTGTGAAGGGGGTTGTAACCAAGAAGGTTGATCTTCCGCTGGATACCAGCTATACCGACGGTCTGAGTTTCTTCTATTACGTTCGTCGCCTCTGCGGCGGTTCGGAAGGGAGGAAGATGGAGATGACAGTGCCAATAGTCTCCGACACGGACAGATCTTCTGTTAACCTCACTATCAACGAGGGGCGTGAGCCCTGCGACGTAACCGCTTTCGATTTCCCGATCGAGTCGGAGCGGATGTCAGGACATATCAATTTCAAGGGAACGTTCGGAGTGACGGGCGATTTCGTTGGGTGGATATCGACGGATTCAGCCGAAGTTCCGCTGCGTGCCGACCTGAAAGTACTCCTCGGCAGTATCGTTGTCAAGCTGAAAGAAATCCGGAGGGAAGGCTGGGTCCCGACGAGAGCCGAATAGACCGGCCGGGCAAAGTCGGGGATCAGTTGCACCGACGACCGTGCAGTGGGGGCCTTCTATTTCCTCCGAAGCGCCATGATCGTAAGATCGTCGTTGCGTCCTGTGGTGCCGCCGAACGAATTCAGGTCATCGACGCATGCCGATATCAGGCCCGTAAGAGGGAAGCCAGACTTGTCCGCCAGCAGCTTGAGCACTCTTTGCTCACCGTACAGTTCTCCGGATTTCCCGACAGACTCGGTCAGTCCGTCCGTGTAAATGAAGAGGCTGTCGCCGCTCTCCAGCTTCATCCCGATAGTCTGGTAGTTCCCTTCGCAGGCAACTCCGAGCGGCAGACCGGAGGAGGAAATTCTCTCGACGCTGCCTCCCCGAAGAACAAGGGGAAGGCAATGCCCCGCGTTGGATATCTGGACCTCACCCTTACTGTTGGCGAGCCCGCAAACCAGGGTTGCGAAATGGGTGGTCAGGCTCGCTTCGCAGAAAGTCCGGTTCGCCTGTTGCATAAGCAGGTCCAAAGGCATCCCGGTGCCTGCAAGTGTCCTGAACGTTGCATGTAGCTGCGACATCAACATCGACGCGGCGATCCCTTTGCCGGTTACGTCCCCCACGATAAAAAAGAAGGAGTCGTGATTGTCCCGCGGAATAATAATGTCACAATAGTCCCCGCTTACCTGGCCGTAAGGCTCGTAATGATAGTCGCTCTCCCATCCAGGGAGGATCGCCCCTTTCTTCGGGAGGAGGCCTGTCTGGATTTGGCGCGCCAGCGCGAGGTCCTTCTCCAGGGCATGCTGTTCGGTTTCGGAAAGATGGTCGACGCAATACCTGATCAGCGGATCGGCCGAGAGCCTCTCCGCCTCTATCGGTTCATGACATGTTTCGCAAAGCCCGTATGTCCCTGCGGATATCTTCGCCAGCGCCTCGTCCACATCGTGAAGCAGGTGATCCAATTCCGACAGATCGACCGATTTAGACGCGGCATCCTGCAACCTCCGCTTCCTTTCTTCCAGCTGCCGGACGAACATCCCTTCTATCTGGTTACTCATCATCTCCACTCCTGACTTGTTTACGGTTCCGTTCCACCAACTGATATGCTGCGGGTAACTATTCTATACGAAAGGCGGCCGGGATGGGTACAGGAAAAACCTCCTCAATACTTGTCGTGAGGGTGGCCTTCGCTATTTCTGCGAAATGAGCTTCAAAACCTCGGGAACCAGCTCTCGTCGGGGGATTTCCCTCTGAATCTGACGGCTCTTCTTGAGCCATTCCTCACGCTGGGCAGAATCTTTGCTTACGCTCTCCCCGGCTTTGAGGTCCTTGATCGTCACGACCCCCTTCTGGATTTCATCCGACCCCATTATGATTGCGAATCGGGCGCTGACCCTGTCCGCATACTGCAGCTGCTTGCGCAACCCTTTTTCCTGTCCAAGATATAGATCAGTGCGCACTCCGGCCCCTCTCAGCTCGTTTGCGATCCGGAGGTATTCATCGAGCTTGTCGGGATCCATGATCGTCACGACAACGTCGGTGAAATTTGTCTCCTCACCGCCGTCGTCCATGGCCGCGAGGAGTCTGTCAACTCCTATTGAGAATCCCACCGCCGGAATATCGGTATCAGTGAAGCGCTTGACGAGGTTATCGTACCGTCCTCCTCCCGCAACACTCCCGAACTGCGGCTTGTCCTTCAGGTTTACTTCGAAAACCGGACCGGTATAGTAGTCGAGACCGCGTGCTATTGTCGGGTCGAAAGACACGATGCTGCTTTCGAGCCCCAGGGCATCGAGATAGCCATCCAGCCTCGCGAGGTCGTCGCAACTGTCCTGGCCGAGGAGGCCGGAGATTTCCTCCAGCACTTTCTTCCTCTCGCCTTTCGGGAGTGCGAGATAGTCTTTGATCTTGCGCACGTTCTTGTCGGTAAGGCCGAGGCCGGGAATGAAATCCCCGGATACATCACGGCGACCTTTGGTCAGCTCAAGCTCCACGTTCTCGAGCCCGACCTTGTTGAGCTTGTCGAGAACGCGGAAAACATCTTTCGCTCTTCCCGCCGGTATTCCGCTGTACCGTACGACGGCGTTTAACACCTTCCTGCTGTTTATGTTTACGACGAAGTCTCCCACACCGATCTGCCGGAGCGCGGTCACGACTGCACCTATGACCTCGGCCTCGGCAACCTGGCTCGATGTTCCGACCGCGTCTGCGTCGAATTGTGTGAACTCGCGGAACCGTCCCGGATCGGGTTTGTCCGCCCTCCACACCGGTCCGACCTGGTACCGCTTGAACGGCTTCGGCAGGTCGTTGTACTGCGCGACTATCCTCGCCAGCGGTACGGTAAGGTCGAATCTCAGGGCGACCTCCTGTTCTTCCGGACTCTTGAAACGGAAGATCTGCTTCGTGTTCTCCTCGCCGTATTCACCGAGGAGTATCTCCAGGTATTCCAGGCCGGGCGTCTCGACAGGGAGAAAGCCGTAGCTTTCATAGACTCTTCTGATTATGGAAACAATTTCGTTCTTCCTGTAGGCGTTACTCGGAAGTAGATCGCGGAAACCTTTTACATTCTGCGGTTCGATTTTATTCATGTCCCGGGATTCCAGTTTTGGCATATCTGTCTGTTTCAATTTGCGCAACCGTCCTGATTTTTGCGAGTTTCTTTCGATTGATTTTGTGTTTAATTTAAGCATAAATGCCATTAAATGTGAACCGGGCAAGGCTCTTGTCGGTTAGACTCCCGGCTGTAGTCGGAGAGAATTTGAAACTTGATGGCACATTTTAAATGATTGACGTCATCAATTCGGTAAGTAGCAACAACATCTGGAGGGTCACATGTTGAAAGCGGCGTTGTCCGCGGTTCTTGCAGTGTCGGTTTTCTTCTGGGCGGGCTGTTATGAAATGGTTTCTCTTTCGCGTGACGACTACAAGGGTGTCAACAAGTACGACGAGGTGAACGTCCTGACCGACTCGGCCGGGACCGTTGCGAAGTACCGTTTCTCAAAAGGGATGTGTGTCCTCCACAACGATACACTCATCGGTACCGGAACACGGATGACGGTGCTGGGGGAAGAGGAGGGAATAACGGTGGCGATTCCCTCATCGCGAATAAGCGTTCTGGAGGTTAAGAAGCTGAACATTCCTTTGACCCTCATGATGGCAGGCATGGTCGCCGCCGTTACTGTGGGAGCAGTTTTTCTTATCGGGTCCCCCGGATCTACTGGCGGTCCCAACCAGCAGCCCCCAACTCCGCAGTAGGAAGGTCGCTGCTTCACCCGGCCTCCCGGCTCACGAGCCCCGAAAAAAACACTCCTTCGTAATCTCCGGATCACCGGCGTGCCTGGACTCATTGACGATGAGATCGGGTCGCTCATGTCGTTCAACGATGGGGGGTCATTTGACTTACTTTCGCGATTGAATTAAAATTGAGCCGCGCGGGTTTGGGTTGTCGTACATGGGATTCCGTTTTGGGAACGACCATCAGATCGATGGCTTAAATCATATTTCCGTGAATTTTCCCCGCGCGGGGAGGCTGACATTGAGATCTAAGTTGTTTTTCCCGGCGATTTGGCTCCTTGACGTGCTCGTGTATGCCGTCTGTCTTCTCGGCCTCTGGCAGGTCTATGAAAAGGCCGATCTCCCCTTCAGAGTCTCGACCCCCGAGCAGGGGGCCTTCGAAGTTACCAGCCCACCCCGCCTCGCGGCGCCGCTCCTCGAAAGGGGAGACAGAATTATCTCGTTCGGAGGTGAAGAGATCCGCTCGCTTGAAGACCTGGAATTTCTCCTTGACGGCATGCGGGTGGGAGACGAGCTGCCTGTCATGGTCGACCACGGCTTCGAGGTCCGCGTCAGACTTGTACATGCATACACTGCGATATACATGCTAGTTGCATGGTTTGTGGGAACTCTCTTCTTTGTCTCCGGCCTTCTTGTTTTTTCGAAGAGGAGAGACGAACTGGCAGCGCTTGTTTACCATTTCGGCGCCCTGGCCGTGGCGATAGTAATCATGTCTACATGGGGCTGTTATGCGCTCAAGCCGGAGTGGGCAGGTCAGTTCGTCAGGATTGTCTTCTCGACAGCCTACGCGTTCGTCCCCGCGCTGTTCCTCCATTTCAGCCTGGTCTTCCCGTCCCGAAGAAAATCTCCTCTTAATGGGTATGAATACATCTTATACATAATCGCGGCATTCCTTTCGGTTCTGATGTCGCTCATGTTTGTGAAGGCAACCGGCCCGCTATCGATGGGTTGGTTCCATTCCTTCCTGGCGGTCTTCAACGTAACGAGGTGGTTCTATGCCGCGTGTGTCGTGGTGGCGGTCGCTATATTTATCCGGTCATACCGTTCCGCCACGGAAGAGATGGAGAGACGGAAGCTGAGATGGATAATACTGGGTCTGGCAGTGAGCTCTCTGGGCTTCGTGTTTTTGTGGCAGATCCCTCAGCTCCTCACATCGCGGGGCCTGGTGAGCGAGGAGATAGTCGTGCTGCTGTCAGGTGCAACGCCGGTCGCATTCGCGGTTGCCATCGTCAGGTACCATGTCCTCGATATAGACCACCTCTTCAACAGGAGCACGGTCTACGTCATGATGCTGGTGATACTGCTTTCCATTTACGCGGTGATAGTCGGGGCAGCGGCGGCGTTCGTCGGAAGCTTCACCGTGACTAAATCCATAATCGTGTCGGCGGCTGCGGCCGTGGCGGTCGCAGTCCTATTTGAACCAGTCCGGAGACGGGTGCAGCGATTTGTCGACAAGACTTTTTTCCGCATCAGATACGACATGGCCTGGGTCGAAAGAAAATTCAGCGACGAGATAAAAAGATGCGTTACCCCGGGCGATGTGGCTGAACTTGCAGTCTGCACCGTGGAAGCGGTGATACCGGTTGAAAGGGTCGGCTATTTCCTTTTCGAGGAGGGCGGCTCGCTCCTCCGCCTCCTTGCCGACCGCGGATTCGACAAGCTGGAGTCGCACGCCGTGAGATTCGACCTTCCCAATTTGAAAAGTGGTTTATCCCAGCCGATAGCACTCGATAACAATATCGAGCCGGGGGCTGATTTCGAGAAGGCGGACCGGGAAGTCTTCCGTAGATGGGGAATCTCACTCGCGTTCCCGGCCAAGTCCGAGGAAGGTAAACCGCTGAGCTTCCTTGCCCTGGGACTCAAGAAATCGGGCGTTCGGTACAGTGTCGAGGATATCGAACTCCTCAACTATATCTCGGGCAATTCGGGGCTGGCCCTTGAAAGGATACTCCTTCAGAAACGCCTCGCATTCGAACGCGAGGAAAGGGAGAGGCTGGAAGAAATCAACAGGATGAAAACATACTTCGTGGCCAGTGTGTCACATGACCTTAAGACACCTCTGACGGCCATAAGGATGTATTCAGAAGCACTGAAAGGAGACCGGAAATTCCCCGTCTCGCGGGTTCGCCGTTACCTCGACTCGATCCAGGGCGAGTCGATGAGGCTGACGCGGATGATAGATAACGTTCTCAGCGTCGCGAAGACGGAACGCGGCAATATCGTGTACGATATGAAACAGGAGGTGCTGGACGATATAGTCAAGGAAACTGCATCACTGATGAGCTACGAGGTTGTCAAGGGGAAGTGCAAGCTGGTCACGAAGCTTGGGCTCAAACGCCGGAAGGTCGCTGCCGACAGGGACGCGGTCATCGAGGCGGTCGGCAACCTGATCGCGAATTCGGTGGAATACTCCGGCAAGAAGAGAGTCATAACCGTCAGAACATTCTCCAGGGGGACGAAACTGTGTGTCTCGGTAAAGGACTCCGGCATCGGCATACCCAGGGACGAACAGGAGCATGTCTTTGAACCGTTTTTCAGGGCCAGGAACAGTGCCAGTGTCAGGCCCGGCGGAACGGGGCTTGGACTTTCGGTCGTCAAGAACGTGATGGATGCTCATGACGGGCATATCGAAATACAAAGCGAACCGGGACACGGTACGACGATTACCCTTTTATTTCCAAGCATGGAGAAGAAATGAAGAAGATTCTTGTGGTTGAAGACGACGCGGCTATCAGGACGGGATTGGCGGAAGCTCTCGGACGGGAGCATTATGAGGTCGAGACTGCGGCCGACGGGGAGGAAGGCTTCAACAAGTCGAAGAAGAAGAACGTCGACCTAATCATCCTCGACCTTATGCTCCCGGTTATGAACGGCGAGGAAGTCTGTCGCAGCCTGAGGGAGGAAGGGATAAACACGCCCATCCTCATTCTCACAAGCAAGAAAGAGGAGACAAGCAAAGTGCTCGGGCTTGAGCTCGGGGCCGATGATTACGTGACCAAGCCGTTCAGCCTTCCGGAGCTGCTGGCCAGGATAAAGGCAATATTGAGGAGGCAGAAGAGGGAAACGGAAAAGGTCGACGAGTTCAAGTTCGGGAACGTCAAGCTCGACTTCAGGCGCCACGAGGCCACCCGGAAAGGCAAAGCGGTCGCGTTGTCGGAGAGGGAGTTCAAGGTGTTGAAATACCTGGTAGAACACAGGGGTGAAGTCGTCACGCGGGATATGCTACTGGATGAGGTGTGGGGTTACGAGAGCTTCCCGACGACGCGAACGGTGGATAACTATATACTTTCAATCCGGCACAAGATAGAGGATAACCCGTCAAGGCCGAAATATATCCTGACCGTCCACACGTCGGGCTACAAGTTCGCCGGCTGAAAACCACGGATGGTTGAAATTATATGATGTAACTGTGACTCTTTTTTGACAGGGGGGTTCCGAGCGCAGGATAACTTCATTCAGGCTTGTCGATGAGTGTCGGCAGAGCCAGGTATGCAACAATACAAGTCAGGAGCTGAAAATGAAACTAGCATGCGTTCTGTTGTGCGGATTGGTGCTTTCCGCAACCACTGCCAATGCCCAGTTCAAGCGGGGCGATGTCGAATTGTCTTTCTCGGGATCAATCGGCAGCTGGTCCCCGCCGAGCACCCCTGCCTACAAAGTCGAATCACAGAATTATGCCTCCCTCTATGTCGTGCCGGGATACTACGTCGCAGATGGGTTGTCTGTGGAGCCGGAGCTCGGCTTCATGGCAGTGGAGAATTCCAAACCAGCCCAGTATCTCCTTCTGAATCTGTCCTATACTTATTTGATACCCGAGACTAAAGCAGGATGTTTTGTTCGGGCCGGATACGGCCTGGCGAACGCGCTGGAATATCCGTTCGGGAATGGGATTGTGGTGCAGGCCAGCGACAAATTCAATGTCGGTGTTCTCAACCTTGGTGTCGGTGCGAAGTTCCTGATCTCCAGCAGCGTACTGGTAAGAACCGAGTTCAACTTCAAGAAGCATAGCTGGACGGAGGAGAGTACTTCTCCGTACTACTCGTATAAATGGGATTTCACTGAATCGACAATCGGCCTGATCTTAGGGTTTTCGATTGTCCTGTAATGTGTCAAGGCCGGGTGGGATGATTCGTGTGAAGAATTTGTAGTAAGGAGTTTGTCATGAAGAGGATCTTATGTCGAACGGTGATTCGGATGGCGCCGTGGATCGTCGTGGCGTTCTTTCTGGAAAGCCCCGAAACCTTCTCGCAAGCTAAGCTTGGTGTCTACGGCATCCACATGGTGCCTTACGGAACCGATGCCAGATCTTACAGCCGGCCCGGCTGGGGAGGCGGAGTCGAAATCGTCCTACCCGTGGGAAAGACATACAGTATTTTTGCGGGCACGGCCGGATTCGAGATCGTGAACCTGCTCAGCCAGAGGGAGTCGTTCCAGGACGGCACTACCGGATTGACAGTAAACCAGGAGACTGACCAGAACTACTTCAGGTTTTTTCTGGGGGCCCAAATCGGCGGGCACGGGAACGGCTTCTTCCGCCCGCACATCGGGCTGAATCTCGCCCTGGTGTACTATGGCATCAACACCGACCTCGTTGTCCCTGATGACTACGATCCCGACCTCGAAATAAGACAGAACATCCGCAGCGAAGGGAACGCGGTCTTCGGGTACGACCTGACGATGGGAGTCGACTTGAACTTTTCCAACGCGTTCTCCCTCGACGGCGGCGTGAAGTACATAAAGAGCTTCTCCGTCCCCCAGCAACTTGGGGAGGGCTCCGTCAAAATCCACCCACAGTATTTCCAAATTTATCTTGAATTGGGAGTTCCCCTGAAGTTCGGAGGGAATGAAGGGGAAGGCGATGTCGAATAGGATGCTGCATTACAGAAGTTCTGGCGGAACAGTCGCCCGATCTGCCGGTGTCACGCGGCGAATGGGGGCGGGAGAGTAGCTTGTCGGCAATGCTCCTTGAAAAATATCGTCGCTGTGTCCTCGTATCGTGTATAGTGCTCGGTACTCCGGGCTGGTTTGCATCTCCCGCAACCGCCGCTGCAGCTGTCGATTCGACAGGCAGTCTGAAAGTCCTGAAGATAATCACGATAAATGTGTGGTCGGGGCTCGACTATCACGGTTTCTTCAATTTTGGAGAGTATGAACCGGAGGGAAGAAGGGAGCTCCGGTTTCAGCTACTTGTTGCCCAGCTTAGGAATCTCGATCCCGATATCATCTTCATACAGGAGGCAAACCCTGTCGGAAGTTACTCGTCACGGCTTGCGGACTCATTGTCATTCGATCAGGTGCACCAGGTTTGCAATGCCGGGATAAAGATCGTCGGCTTAGGCCCTCCTTGGAATCTGGAAGAAGGCATCGCCATCCTCACGCGGAAAAACCTCTCGCTGAGGGGGTATGAGGTGTGGAAACTCTCGGGCTCCTTCGGACTTTATGGCGATATTTTTTCAATGAATTTCGACGAGTCCGAGTTCGCACAAGTGGCGACGATCGAACTGGACGGACGGCCCGCATTTCTGATCAATGTTCATCTGAGTGCCTTCCCGCCTGAAGACTCATCGATGACAGACGAGCTCAAGAGCCGCTTATCGTCAGGCGAGTTCGCTCCGGAGGCTTACAGGGAGGCACGGAAGATCCTCTCCTACGGATCTTACAGGCGGAGACAGGAAGTGAGCGAATTGCTGGACCGGATTTCCGGACTTCCCCGGAACATCCCGGTCATTCTTGGCGGAGACTTCAACGCCGAGCCGCAGTTGAGCGAGATCGGCATGATCGAGTCGCGCGGCAATTTCACCGATGTCTCTGCGCCTTCGGGTCATCCCTTGACGTGGGACCCGACGCGGAACTCCAACATCGCCTTCTCGACCCAGTTCTTGACTGCCGACGGGGATGATCTCGACCTGAAGGGAAAACTCGATGCCTTTTACGACGCCCGGCCGAGGGAGATCGACTACGTCTTTGTCAGCCGGAGATTTGCGGAGGGCAACTTGCTGGGGGCGCAAGTTGTCCTCGATTCTTCGGCCGGCGGAGTGTACACGTCCGATCATTTCGGTGTCATGGCGGAGATAAAGGTCCCGGCCCCACCCGCCAATATGGCTAAAGACGAAAACTATGCAGACGAAATGAGCAGGTCACATGTAGAGCCACTCCCCATTCTGTCATATGACACCGACATAGGATTCGGCTACGGCGCCAAGCTTTTCCTCTTCGACCTCATGAAAATGAAAGAATCGTTCGATCTTGTGGCCTTCAACAGCACCAAGGGCGAGCGCTGGTATAGGGGAGTCTTCTCATATCCCGACCTGGAATGGCGCGAGGGGAAGGAATATTCCCTTGCGGTTGACCTGACCTTTGACTACGACAAATGGCTGGCGAACAATTTCTATGGGATAGGGAACGGATCGCTCTTCGCAAACCGCGAGCAGTACACACGGGTGCCGATCGAGTTGAGTGCAGCTTTCAGCAGAGGTTTCTCACCCGAGTTAGTCGGACAAATTGTATTAAAGTACAAGAGTATTGAAAACTACGGCTTCGATTCCACGAGCAGGTTAAGGAATCTCCCGCCGTCTCTCAACGCCTCAACAGCCAGGTTTTCCTCTGTGGGGATAAATCTGCGTTACGACACCCGGAACAGCTTCATCAACCCGTCGGAAGGGGCAGTGCTGCAGGGTGAATCCGAATATGCGCTGCCTGGTGCCGCAGGCAATGTCTCCTTTGTTCGGCTGGCAGGGTGGTTCCAGTACTATCACAAGCTGTTCTATCCTGTCACCGTCTTTGCCCTCCGCCTGGGCGTCCAACAGGTCGCCGGCGATAATCTGCCGGTTCAGGTATTGACGTCGATCGGTGGAAACAACACGCTGCGCGGGTTCACTCAGGACAGGTTCCTGGACAAGTCGGCCGCGCTCTTGAATGCCGAGATTAGATTCCCCATCTTCTGGAGGCTCGGCGGCGTAGTGGGGTTCGATGCCGGCAAAGTATGGAGCAGCTTCGCCAAGGCCGATCTTGCCAGGTGGGCGACAAATCCGGTAGCAGGCCTGAGACTGTACATGGACAATTTTGTAGTACGCGCCGACTTCGGCTTCGGTGCGGAGGGAACTGGATTCTATTTTAACTTCGGCCACATGTTCTAGTGACGGGAGTCTGTGTGAATGCCGGGTCTCATTTGATCTCAGTCGATATATGAAAGTTTTCGGAGGGTTATGCAATGACTAGAATCGCGGTACTTCTGTTCACCGTATTGCTCGCGTCCCCGGCATATTCACAGGGCCCGTGGGAAAAAGTGACTATCAGTTCACTTGTCGGTGATACCCTGAGGCCGGCGCAGAGAGAAAGGTTCAGGTTCTTCCCTTCGGTAAACGGGTTCGAATGGGCGGTGTTCTTTCTTGCGGGCGACTCAATCGTGAACGCAGAGGTCGGCTTCGATGCGGTCCAGGGCATCAAATCGGATACCCTTATTATGGATTGCGGTACTTTGCGTTCCCTCCATGCCAGGATCAGTGCAGTTGACACCCTTTCGCCGGATTCCGCAATCGTTTCTCTGAAAGACGGGACACTGTTTTCCGGTACAATCCTTGGCGAAACCGCTACAAGGATCATCGTGGCGACTGATCGGTTCGGTCTGGTCAAAATTTCGAGAAGCGAAGTGGAGAGGATTGCAAGACAGAATGCCGGTCCATCGGGATCCTATATTAGCCTCGTTAAGGATCCTAACGGAACGAGAGCCTTTCTAATGCCGACTGCTAACACAATCCCGGCTGGGTCCGGCTACGTCGCGGACTATGAACTCTTCTTCTTCACCGCGGCATTCGGAGTGACCGATTGGCTGATGGTCAATGCAGGGACCCTCCTGATTCCGGTTTCATTAGCGGACGAAGTGATTGACTATGGCGTCAAGGCGCGTATATATGAAGTACCCGATAGGTTTGCCCTTGCGGGAGGACTGCAGATGTTGACCCCGTTAAGTGTGGGGGAGAGTATGGGGATTGTCTACGGTGTTGCGAGCTTCGGCAACAGGGATACGAAGTTGAATATCGCATTCGGCAGGGCATTCTCTACGCTCGGCGGGTCATCGAACGTCGTTGGGATCAGCGGAGACGCCCGCGTGAGCAGCAGCATCAAGTTGCTGGCGGAGTTCTGGATACTCCCCGATGTGAATTGGTCTCCTCTCGTGATCGGGGTGCGGTTCTTCGGAAGCCACTTGGCCGGCGACCTCGGGTTGTTGTACCCGCTCGGTGTCAGTTGGGGATCTCCGATAGGAATTCCGGTGGTCAACATCGTTTATAATTTCTAGCAACAAGACCTGTGCGTTGGTTATATTTTATAAAATGTCACAGGAGAGTTGCATATGAACGACGGCACCGTTTCTAAGATAGAGCTTTGGTATAACGCCTTCCGCGGATTCTACCGCAAGGAGCTCCCCATCGAAAAGCTTGATCCTATCTCGCGGTGGCTTTACGCTTCGCGGAGCATCATCCTCGTCATCTCGGCTCAGGCGGCGATCATCGCGGGCCTCCTCTCCATAACGTCGGGGTCCTTTAACTCGGTTTATTTCATCCTTCTCCTCGTCGGGCTCGTAGTCGCGCATGCTATCAGCAATCTCTCTAACGACTATTTCGGATTTCACCGCGGGCACGATACTCCCGAGTCGCCGCGCATGAGGTATACTCTGCACCCGCTTGCCAGCAACATGATGAGCGCGGGCTCCCTCAAGAAAGGCATCTGGCTCCTGGTCACGATAGGAGTCCTGATCGCGGTCTTCTTCACGGTGGCAAGGGGGTGGGTCGCTGCAGCGTTCGCAGTGCTCGGGCTGGGAATTCTCTACTGGTACGACGGTGCGCCGCGTGATCTCAAAAGCATCGGGTTCGGCGAGCTGGCAACACTCGTCGTTTGGGGTCCTCTCATGATCGGCGGAGGATATTTCTGCATGACCGGCAGATTGTCGACCCCCGCCTTTCTTGCATCTATTCCCTACGGGCTGGGAGTCATGTCGATACTCGTCGGCAAGCACATCGACCAGATGGAATTCGACCTTACGCAGAAGCAACGGACGCTCCCGATAGTGCTCGGCGAGAAGCGGGCCCGGCTGTTCAACCAGACCTCGATCTTTCTCATGTACTTCGTAGTCCTTGTCTTGGTGGCCCTGAGGTACATCACGCCGTTTGCACTGATTGTATTTGTGAACCTTCCCAGGGGATGGAAAGCAATGGGGGTCTTCTCCAAGCCGCGCCCCGACTCCCCGCCTGAGGGATATATCGGCTGGCCGCTCTGGTACCACAGGTTCAGCCTTGTGCATAACAAACGCTTTGGATGGCTGTACATATTAGGACTGGCGCTCGGCGCAGCGTACGCTCTGGTGGTTTGACTGATGAACTCCTTCCTAATCTGAAAGGGCTTATTGAAATGAAGTCGTGCACGAAATCTCTGATCGGAGTAGCGCTCTTTACACTTTTGTCATTTTCACCTCAGGCACACTCTCAGGGATTTCAGAATTTCCTGACCCGCGTAAACTCGCTCCCGGATTCGATGCGCACGGCGGTCGTCGACAGCTTCATGTCCGCGATCTCCTCGTTCCCAATAGTGGAACAGGACAGCGTGGTCCATTTCGTCTACCGCGGCACGGCGACAAGCGTGACGATCCCCGGCGACGCGAACGCCTGGCAGATCGATGCGTTGCCGATGACGCACATAGGCGGCACCAACATGTGGTACGTCACGCAGATTTACCCGCCAGACGCGCGACTGGAGTATAAATATGTGATCAACGGATCGACCTGGTTGCTGGATCCGCTGAACCCTCACCAGATAGTCGAAGGGTTCGGCCCGAACTCCGAGCTGAGGATGCCCGAATATGTGCCTCCGCCCGAGGTGCAATACTATCCCGATATTCCTCACGGCTCCGAAGTCGACACGGTCTTGTACAGCAACGAGCTCTCCAACTCGAGGAAGATCGTGACTTATCTTCCGCCCGGCTACAGTGTCCCGTCCGACAGCTTCCCCGTCGTCTATTTTCAGGACGGCTCCGAAGCCTTATCTCTGGAAAACGCCAAGAACGTGATCGATTATCTCACGGCGCACAAAATGATCCGGCCAGTGATAGCCGTCTTTGTTCCGTATGTGAACCGGACCCCGGAATATGCTGGCAACCAGGTGAACGCCTTCATGTCGTTCTTTGTAAACGGAGTTGTCCATTATGTGGATTCGAATTTCCGGACAATCGAAAGTCCGGCGGGGAGGGCGGTGGCAGGCGCTTCGTACGGGGGCAATATCTCGCTCTGGCTCGGTTCTACGTATCCGGATATTTTCGGCAACGTCGGTGCCCAATCGAGCTACGTCGATCCATCCATCTCGACGGATTTCCAGAACGGAAGCAAGCTGGACCTCAAGATATACATGGACCTCGGGACCTTCGATATACCGGAACTGATACCGATGGTCCGGGCTTTCGTGCAGATACTCCACAACTCGCGGGCGGTGTGTATTTGTATCGACTTACTGCCGAGGGGCATTCGGAAGTCAGGAAGATGGTCGTACTCAAGTAAGTCTCTCGCCCGCAATAGCAGGCAAGGGGAACGGCTGAGGATTTCGCGGGATCATCTCTCCCGGGGGCACTCCTTTTCGAAGAACACGTTCCGATGGCGCAGTTGTGTTTGAAGACTGCCGGGGGTACATTCTGTTGTTAACGCGTCGGCGAAACTCAAGAATGGAGGTAAACGTGAAGGACAAGGTCGTTCTATACGCCATAATCGCGGGCGGGGTCAGCTTCCTGATCGGTCTCATCGGCAAGTTCGCCGGGAGCCACCTCTTCGTCGCGAACGCGACCTGGCACACATTCACCCAGACGTGTCTTCTATTTGCCATCGCCTGGGGAATCGGCAAGGGAGCATTGACCCAGAAGAGCGGGGAATAGAGATCTTCGAGCGACCGCTTCGGCAGTTTTCAAATTAACTTCCGATGACAGGCCCGCGGTCCTGCGGTAGAACCGAACGACATTGTCAGCCTATCGGCCACTCTCTCCTCCGGTACGCCCTGAAGAAATAGACCATGAGCCCCACCGCGAGAAGGATTACGGCGTAGCCCATCTCTACCGCGAAGTTTTTCCGCGAGAAGAGCACGAACAGGAATCCGGAAAGTGAGATGATCGCCGGGAGGGGGTACAGCCACATTCTGAACGGGCGCGGCGCCTCAGGGTGCCGGGAGCGCCACACGAGGAAACCGACCGTCTGCGAAATGAACTGGATCAGTATCCTGATTACCACCAGTGCCGCAATTACCTGCACCAGGCTGAGGAAACAGAAGAGCAACCCGACGAACCCCAGGGTCAGGAGAGAAACGTACGGGAACTTGTGCTTCTCGTGCACCCGCCCGAATACGCTGAAGAAATTGCCGTCGAGCGCCGCAGCATAAGGAACCCTCGAGTACCCGAGCAGCAGCGAGAAGACCGAGGCGAAGGCGGTCCACATTATCAGGATCGTCGCGAGTGAACCGGCCCAGTGCCCGTAAATCCTTTGCATGAACGCTGAGACCAGATAGCGGCTCTCGTGCGAGCCTGCTCCCTTCACAAGTTCCTGCCACGGGATCACCCCGATAATACTGATGTTCATCACTATATAAATGAACCCGACAAGCAGTATAGAAATGATGATCGTGCGCGGGACCGTCTGCGCCGGGTCCTTCACCTCGTCGCCGAGAAAGCAAACGTTGTAATATCCCCAGTAATCATATATAGATATAAGCATCGCCGAACCCAGCCCCAGAAAGAAACTGTTCGAAAGTGAGAAGGCGTTCGGCGGGAAGCTGAATGCGACACTCGCGTTGAAGTGCGTGACCCCGGCGAAGATCACCCACGCCACCGCGGCCATGACGACGACCCACAGATACTTCAGCAGCCGGTTGATGACCGTTATCTTCCGGTAAGCCAGCAGTACCGCGAGAAGGCATGTCAGTATCGCGACGAAGGTGAAGCCCGTCGCGTTTATGCCCCCGTGCAGACTTCCCATCAAGGGGAGATCGAAATGGAAGAGTGTCCGGGCAAGTCCCGGGAAAAAGTAAGTCGAATATTCTGCGAGGCCGATGCACCCGGAAGCTACGGAAAGCGGCGCGCTGAAGATGAGCTGCCATATGAATAAGAACGACATCATCTTGCCGAGCCGTTCATTCCCGTATAGTTCGCCGAGGTAACGATACGTTCCTCCTGATCCGGGCATCGCGGCTCCGAGTTCCGCCCAGACGAGCCCGTCGCTCATCGCTATCACCGCTCCCAATATCCAGCCGAGCATCGCCTGCGGTCCACCCATCGCGGACAAAATGAGCGGGATAGTTATGAACGGCCCGACCCCGATCATGTCGATCATGTTCAGGGAAACGGCGCCCGACAAGGTTAAGCCTCTGACGAGCTGCGGCCGGGATTCGATAGTCTCAGGTCTCGATTGTGTCAAATTAGTGTTGTGCCTGGATTTTGAAATCGTACGTCGGAGGTAGAAAGGTTAAAGGGTAAAAAGGTTAAAAGGTGGAAAGGCAAAGGGAACGAATCGTTCACATTTCTCCAACCACCGCACCTTCTTTTCACCTCTTCACCTCTTCACCTCTTCACCTCTTCACCTCTTAACCTATTTACCTCTTCACCTCTTAACCTATTTACCTCTTAACCTATTTACCTTTTCGCCTCTTTTCCTCTTTCCCTCTTAACCTCTTCAATGTCTTTGCTGCGATATCAAATTGAACAGAAGTTTCACTCCTCCATTGTTCAGGTTCTTGACCTGCCTGTACAGGGCGAGCGATGTGTAAATATATGTCCCCTGTCCGTACCTCGCCCACAGGAGGGAAGTCGACGGCTCATGTTCGTCCTCGTCGCTCATGGCGAGAAGGCGCTCGTATTTGGCTGATGTGAGCGTGGTATCGCCGCTCGGCAGATAAATGTTCCGTTCCTGCACCCAGCCGTCCCAGTCGGCAGGCAGTATCCTGTTAGGGTAATCGAAAAGCGGGTTATCGGGCTTCAACACGACAACCGGCTGAGTCTCCCCCGTAACACGTTCCCGCGTGGCATGAATCGGATACGGCGCGTAGTTGTGTCCGTCCCATTCGGGAGGGCGATTATAAAAGCAGATGACATTACCCCCGTCCCGGACATAGTCCAGTATCCTTCCGTTGTATTTCACGAGATCGTGCCGGTAGAGGTAGCCGCGAATGTCGAGAACGATCGTCGTGAACCTGTCGAGATTTCCGGACGCCAGCATTGCAGAGTCGATCGGCTCGTAATGGACGCCGAACTCGCTGAAAGTCTCTGCCAGCGTGTTGTCGTAAGTTCCGACCAGCCCGATGTAGTCGCTCGTGTCGAACTTCGCGGTGACCCTCCTCAGGTACGCTACGTCGCTCGAATGCCCCATGCCGGGGATCTTCTTTGTCACATGCGGCACGGCTGTGAAGACGACCGAATCTTCCGCCGTTTCGGTTACCGGAACATTTACCACAAGCTTCATGAAATCCCTCACCTGGCCGCTCAATCCCCCGTGTTCGGATAAGAGCCTCTCGCTGCCGTGGTTGACCATTACGCTTATGTAAAGCGGGGCGCCGGTATGATTGAAGGTGTCCATCGAGAAATCAAAATTTGCAGACGAGCCTGGAACGGCTTTGAGCAGCGAGAATTTGGGATGAATGAATATCGAGAACGGTTTCAGCATTACCGCGTATTCCGCCGGCAGAGTGATCTCGGGCCTCACTGACGGTTTTATTCCGGAGAACAAATCGTGCGGATCGTAGGGATATTGCTTGTCGCTCAGTATCAACTTGTAAACTGGTTGGCGGAAAACCTCAGGGAGGTCGTGGAAGTTCAGCTTATCCATCCCCTGTGTCCGGTGTTTCTTCAGAGCTTCCCATGCGATCTGCTGTATCGTCTTTTCTTCCGATTTCTCCGTGACGGGAATCGTCACGAGAGAATCCTGGTCAAGCTCGAATTTCCTTAGGACTCTGAAGTACAATTTCTTCACCTGCCACGGACCGACGCCGTTGCCGAATTGTTCCGGATGATATGTCGGGTCGGCCGTTTTCGTGAAAGCCTCGTAAGCGGTTATGCCGACTACCTGATGGTTGCCGTGCTGACGATAGGGAAGTGTGGTGATCGTGTCGTGGTTCGTTATGATGACGTCGGGTTTCAGCGCGCGAATCATATATACAATTCTTTGCAGGACGTTGTCGTTGCCGCCCCACATGCGGAATGTCTCCTTCGCCGTCTTCGAGAAACCGAAATCCGGAAACCCGAGAAAGTAAACCTTCGTGCCGAGTATTTTGGAAGCTGCAAGAGTCTCTTCAGTTCTGATTTCGCCGAGCTCTTTGTACAATTCGGGGCCGATTACGTCCTGTCCTCCTTCGCCGCGCGTGTAGAAAATGCTGTAGGCCTTTATGTGCTTAATGTGGGTGTAGTATGCCAGCGTCGCGCCGTCTTCATCGTCGGGATGAGCGGAGACACACATGATCACCACCCCGGGCTTTGTCCTTTCCGGCATTGCAGCCCGCGCCGAAACGCCAGGGCTGATAAAGCCGAGTGAAACCAGGACAATGAATGGAAGGAAGAGTAAGCTCCTGAGAGTTGGGTTAATGGTTAGAACTTCCGGCATCACGTTTCTCCTAAGCGGTTTTATTACTGGCATGACCGATTTATGCATCTTAACAATCTGCCCATCTCAAAAGTTTGAAACTTCTCAAAATTAGTTAATAGAGTCCGAAAATCCGTCAGAAAGATCGTTCGAGGAGCTTCCGGACCAGATCTTTCTCTGCAGCGCATGCTTCGTTGAAATGAATACTTTTATTGTGTAACATCTGCGGATTGGCATTATGAATGTCGGGAGGGTGCAGTGGGAAAGGCAAAACCATTTGGAGTCGGCGGAAACGCTCCGTCGATAGGGAACGCCGCGATTGCGATATTTATGGCCGTCGCTTCGGCAGGGTGCTACGGATCGACACAGCTCGTCCAGGTCCGCAAGGTCGAAGTAACCGGCCCGAACCATCAAATCCCTGTTAGGATTACGGACGGAGAAACCGAAGGGCATCTTCGGTTGACCCCGAATATCTCGGTGATGCAGAATCGGAAGATCGACGGAAGTGTCGATATAGAGAAGGATCCACACCTCGGGAGATTGTCGATATACGACACCACCGACAATGTTCATTGGACCATGCCTTCGAACGTGGTCGGGATCGCTCTGGATTACGGCTTGTCGAAGCACTTCTCATTTTCGCTGGGGGGGAACTACTCAAAGACAAACGATAAGAAGTCGTACGAATGGGATGTCGGACTCGGTTGGTGCTTCTACGACCAGTACCTTGGAGGAAGATTCGATTTCGGTTTCCAGTGGCAGGACATCGCTTACAGTGCGTACTTCGACCGTTATCAGTCATCGCCGAGTGGGAGCGGGCTCGATTACATGTACACGTTCAACAGGTACGGAAGGTATGTGACGGGAAACTTCTACGGAAGCATCACATTGAACACGGTCTTCCGGCGATTTCCTTTGAACGCGTTTGTCAGAGCCGGATATGGCGTAACGTCCGTGCTGAGCGACGAAATGCTGCGCGTGAATGAAGAAGGCGACATCGCCGCATATGTCGGGATGCTGAACGTTACCCCGGGGTTGTATTTCGATCTGACCAGATGGAGCAGGCTCGTCGTCGGATGTGAATTCTCTTCACCGGTGTCGATGACTTCCTATTCTCCTGAGTGGCTAATCGTCCCGACGGCACAGATAGATCTTAGTTTCTGAGAAACGATCGGGCGTGTTTTCTTGTGGAATACGAGTGAATTTGTCGGGAGGGAAATCGGTGAGGGCGGCAATCGCCGCCCCCCGCCGTAGAATCAGTGGTGCCTTACTCTTTTGTTGTGCTTCGTGCGGTAAATGTGCTTGCTCGCGCGGTTCTGCATCCTGTTTATATGCGCCTTCTCCTTTGGCGTGAGTTTACCCCCGTTCATCATCTTGTCTCTCCGCTTGGTCCTTTGGATCCTTGCCTGCTGGCGTTCGAGCCTTCTGGTCTCGCCCCGTGTGAGTTGTCCGCTCTTTACCCCCTGGGCTATACGCTTCTGCTGAGTGCGCTGCCGGTGGTTGATCACCGGAGTCTTCTTTGTCTGCTGTGATTGCGACTGGACCTGGGCTGCAGCAACTCCGGAAATCGCGAATAACGCGGCGATGGCCGCGATTAGTGCCGATTTCTTCATTGGGCCACTCCTTCTGTTTGTTCTTGCCTGTATCTCTCGGGACCGTATCGCCGGTCCGTTTACTCCGTTTGACAACCGAAGAAGATAAACTGTTTAAAGGAAAGTTGCCGTATTAAGGGAATGAAATTTTGTTAATCTCCAGTGTACCGAACCATGATCCGACCGGAAGTTCCTGGAAAAGGAGATGGTTGCGCTGTTTCCGCGCGCGGCGGTCCCAATTCAAGCTTGTAAATGTTTATGGTTAATTTTATAATTCATTCATGAATCTTCTGGCTATAGAGAGCTCCTGCGACGAGTGTTCTGCGGCAGTTTTGCAGGACGGCACGCTGAAATCCGTCGTAATCTCGTCGCAGCTCGTTCACAGCGAATACGGCGGCGTAGTACCGGAACTCGCCTCGCGGGCACACATGGAATTGATAGTGCCGGTGGTCGAGGAGGGTCTCAGGAAAGCGTCCGTCTCGAAAGACGACGTCGATGCCGTCGCGGTGACCTACGGACCGGGTCTTGCCGGTTCTCTTATCGTGGGCATCAGCTTCGCGAAGGCGTTTGCTTCGTCGAAGGGCATCCCCGTCGTCGGTGTAAATCACATGGAAGGACATCTGTACTCGGCATTTTTGGAGGACAAGAAACCGGAGTTCCCGTTCATCGCGCTCGTCGTGAGCGGCGGGCACACCATGCTGATACATGTGAAGGAACCGTTTTCACACGAGCTGCTCGGGCAAACCCGTGACGACGCAGCAGGGGAAGCTTTCGACAAAGTCGCAAAGCTTCTCGGCCTGGGCTACCCGGGTGGGCCGGTCATCGACAAGCTCGCGAAGGAAGGTAATCCGAAGGCCTTTAATTTCCCCCGCGCGTTCATGCCGAAGAACGCGAACGGCGAGGACGGTGACTCCTTCGAGTTCAGCTTCTCGGGAATCAAGACGAGCGTTCTTTACCTGTTGCGGGATCTCAAATACTCGCCTGAGAAGCGGGACGAGAAGCTCGTTAAGGATATTTGCGCTTCGTTCCAGGCGGCGGTTGTCGACGTCCTCGTCGCGAAGACCGTAAGCGCCGCCCGCAGATTCAACGTAAATTCCATCGCGGTTGCAGGAGGTGTTGCCGCAAACCGGGGGCTTCGTGAGGCTCTCCAATCTGCCGCGTCGTCGATCGACGCGAAAGTCGTTTTCCCCAGATCACTCTATTGCACCGACAACGCGGCAATGATCGGCATTGCCGCCCATTTCAAGTACCGGAAATTCGGAATGGTTTCCGATCTCACTCTGAAACCGACCCCTAACCTCGCACTGAGTTTTTGAATTGAATAGAATCAAGGCAATGATACAGAGTGCCGCTCGCGCCGGCGGCAGGAAGAAGTTCTTGAGCGCGTACATAATGCCCGGTTTTCCGCATCCCGATTCGACCCTGAGGATGCTCAAAGCGGCGGAGGAAGCAGGGGCGGATTTCGTCGAGCTCGGGATCCCGTTCAGCGACCCACTGGCCGACGGTCCCGTGATACAGCAGGCCGCACAGGTCGCCATCGGCAACGGGATGACTCCGAGGAAGATTCTGGACGTGCTCGCGGAGTTCCGCAAGTCGTCGAATCTCCCCGTCATCCTGATGGGATACTTCAATTCCTTTCTCAACGGTATCGGAGACGACTTTGCCGTCAGGATAAAAGATGCCGGCGCCGACGGGGTCATCGTTCCCGACCTTTCTCTCGAAGAATCAGGCAGTGTAAGGAAGCAGATAGAGAATGCGGAGCTCAGCCTCGTGCTCCTGATCGCCCCCACGTCGAGCGACGAGAGGATCAAGGAGATAGACGGTGCCACGACCGATTTCAGCTATTGCGTTTCCGTGACCGGAGTGACGGGAGCCAGGAAGAATCTTGTGAGCGGAGATGTGACCTCGTTCCTCGAGAAGGTGAGAAAGCTGACCGCTAAGCCGTTCGTCGTTGGATTCGGTATTTCCACACCGGAGACCGCTCGCGAAGTTTCCCGCTTCTCCGACGGTATAGTCGTCGGCTCGGCGCTGATCCAGCAGATCTCCGCTGCAGAGAGCGGAGGAGAAGCGGTCGCTGCCGGCAGCTTCCTTAAAAATCTCCGGGCTGCGATCGACAAATGAAGGAGATGGAGAGGCTGAGGAAGAGGATCGACCGGCTCGACAAGCTGATCGTCAGGCTCCTCAACAGGCGGGCGAAATTTGCCGATGAAATAGGAAAGATAAAGGATAAACTCGGACTCGATGTTTATTCCCCCGAAAGGGAAAAGCAGGTTTACGAAAATGTCAGCCGCGAGAATCCCGGGCCGCTCACAGATGAGGCCGTCAAGCGTGTGTACGAGAGAATTATCGATGAATCACGCAGGCTCGAGAGGGAGAGCGCTGAAGAAAGAAGGACTTCTATTCAACCGACGAAACTCAGAAAATTCCTGATGCGCGACTGGCTCCGTCTGAACAGCATCGACCTCAGCAACAGGAAGAATATCCTGCTTCTTTTCGCGAGCGCACTGGTCGTTATGCTTATCGTCTGGCTGATCGCCTTCGTCACCCCTTATCACAATGCGCGCGGGAAAGGGATAGTCGTAACCATCCCGCGCGGCGTTACGGCGGACCAGGTCTATGCCAGACTTTCCCGGGACCGCATAATATCCAACCCGTTTCTTTTCAGGTTTTTCGGAAGAGCCTTCTCCATCCAGCGCAGGATCAAAGCGGGCAAGTATCTGTTCACCGGCCATTATTCCGATTATGACGTGCTGAGCCTCATCTCGACAGGGAAGAGCAACCTTCTCGTGCATGTGACAATACCGGAAGGGCTGACCGTGCGCGAGATTGCGGGGATTTACCGCCGCGAGCTTGGAGTGGACTCCGCCCTGTTCGCGGATGAAGCGCTCGGCGACTCGATGGTGACGGTGCTTGGCCTCCCGTCGAAGAACCTGGAGGGGTATCTATTCCCGGAGACTTACGACTTCTACTATGGCACCGAGCCGGGCGAGATCATGAAGAGGATGACTGACGAGTTTAAGCTCTTCTTCAGCGATTCTCTCAGAACCCGGGCGGCGGAGTTGGGCTATACCGTCGACCAGGTGGTGACGGTCGCGTCGATTGTCGAGGCCGAGGCGCAGATCGATTCCGAGAGGGCGATTATCGCAAGCGTGTATTACAACAGGCTCCATAAACGAATGCCCCTCGAAGCCGATCCGACGATCGAGTACGCGTTGGGGGAACATAAGCGGATCTACTACAAGGACCTGCATATCAGGTCGCCGTATAACACTTACGAACGCATCGGGCTGCCGCCGACCCCTATCTGCAACCCGGGGATGAAATCGATAATGGCTGCACTTTATCCCGACACGACACGGTACCTGTATTTCGTCGCTACCGGCACGGGTGGGCACAGGTTCAGCGTAACCTTCCGTGAACACCTGCGTGCCGTCAGGGCCTACCGCAAGGCCATGATGAGAGAGTAAGAAATCCGTGACTCTTCTCTTGCTGACGAAATTAAGGATGAAGCAAACGATCGGGGGCGAGGGGATCCGCGGCGTTGTCAGGTTCCTCGCCCCGGATATCCTGGTCGGGCTCTTTCTCGCCATATCGTCTTCCGGAATGAACGCCGGTTCGTTCCCCCTCCGCGTGGCAATCGTGTGTTCCGGGGTGGCCCTCTTCACTTTGCTTGCCGAGACGAGGAAATTCTTCTTCAGCGGCGGAGACCTGGAGGGATTCTACTTCGTGCAACCGACTGCGATGTCGAGAGTGGCTTCCGGCTCGGGGCTATTCTTGCTGAACATGGCCGTTTCCGCGTCGATCTTTCTCCCCGTCGGTGTAATCTCGCCGCCGGGCGGATTTCAGGCAGGTGAGATGGCGATCTGGTACCTCATCTCTGTACTGGTGTCGCTCACCGCGTATCTGGTGATTCTTTTCGTGATTGCCATTCTCCCCGGAAAGGCGGCAAATCGTACATTGACCCTCCTCCAGATAGTCATGGCGTTGGGGCTCCTTGCGGCGTTTCAGCTCTCCGCACGGCTGGATGTCCCGTCCAGCGGCATCGCTTTCCTCCCGGAAGCGGCCATACTTTTCGCATCAGCTTTTGTCGTGTTTGCCGCCTTGCCTGTTTCCGAAAGACTGATATCGAAGCTCAATGAGAACGAGCCCGGCTCTGTCACCGACCTCGTCCCTGTTGCTGAGCGACTAAAGATGCTCACGCTGGCTCGGGATGACGAGGAGCAGGCGGGTTTCGTATTCTACCTTGCGAACCTCTTCCGGAGTTCTCCATTCAGGCTCTCCACGATCGGCGTGGCCGGCACTCCCGTCATGGTCGCAATCTACTGGTCCGTGCAGAACAGCAGGTTCATCACTTTCAATGTCTTCTCGGGTTTCGTCACCGCGAACCTTGTGGCGCCTCTCACCTCGCTTATGGTGTCCGGGATTATTGTCTACTACTTCCTGACGCAGAACATCATGAGCTCCAGGGACTTCGAGGCGAAGTGGCAGCTCGAATCGAGCGGCGGTTTCAACTACGGCAGGTTTGTGCTCGGCGTGCGTAAGGGCCTCCTGTTGACCGTGCATTTGCCGATTACGATCCTCCTTTTTGCCGTGTCGATATTCACGAATCCGTTCCTGTCCTCCCTGATAACTGCTGTCACGTTCTACTCCGTCGGTCATGTGGCGATAAGCTGGTTTTCGATCATGCAGAGGCGCTTACCCTTCTCGGCTCCGTTCACGCAGCTCGGCGCAATGGAGACGGTGAATCTTCTTTTTATGTTCGGTTTCTCGTTCCTGACTACAACGGTCCTCTTTGTAACATTCGGCAGCCTCCGGAGCCTTTTGATGGTGAATCTTTTTGCCCTTATTTTAGTGGGCGTTCTTGAGTATTTTTCGACACTAATAGTGAATAAGAGGGTCAAGGTTGGAATCTGAGCCAGGGAAAAGGATCATCGTCGGGATCACCGGCGCAAGCGGAGCGATCTACGCGCTGCACACGGTCAAAGCCTTACTTCGACACGCTGTGGAGGTCCATCTTATAATTTCCGACTACGGGGCTTATGTGCTGGAAAGCGAAGCGGACTTCAGTCTCAAGGGCGGGGCATTGCTGGAAAGCTTCAAGACGAGGTTTAAGGATGCGGACCTGACGGGAGAGATTGTCAGGTATTCCAACAAAGACCTGGCCGCATCGGTATCGAGCGGGTCCTTCCGTACAGAAGGGATGGTCGTCGTTCCATGTTCTATGAAGACGCTTGCCGGGATAGCCCAGGGCATAACCGGGAACCTTATTGAGCGCGCGGCTGACGTAACTCTCAAGGAAGGGAGAAAACTGGTACTGGTCCCGCGCGAGACTCCGCTGAATAAAATACACCTCAAGAACATGCTGGCTGCGGCGGATGCGGGAGCGCATATTCTTCCCGCCATGCCCGCCTTCTACCAGAAGCCCGGAACAATCGCAGACCTTGCCGACTTCGTGGCGGGGAGAATCCTGGCGCTGTTCGACATCGACGCAAAACTGTTCAAGCCTTGGCAAAAGTAGTCAGATCGTTCCTCCTTCTTGCTGCGCTCGCCCTGGCCGGCTGCGCGGGCCAGTTCCCGCCAAGCGGCGGCCCAATCGACAAGTCTCCTTCGCAGATAGTATCGTCAACTCCTGTCATGAACCAGCTCAACTTCGACTCTCACGTAATCACGATGGAATTCGACAAGTACATGGTCAACCGGAGCGTCGAAAGCTCGATCTTCTTTCCCCCATTTGAATCGAAAGACCTGGAATTCGACTGGTCGGGAAAAGAGGTCGAAATTACGGTTAATAAACCGTTCGAGAAAGACCGGACGTACATATTCACTATCGGAGCGAGGGCGCAGGACTTGCGTG
The DNA here is from genome assembly GCA_024641705.1 of Candidatus Kryptoniota bacterium. Lineage (GTDB taxonomy): Bacteria > Bacteroidota > Ignavibacteria > Kryptoniales > JAKASW01 > JAKASW01. The sequence goes on along the minus strand of JAHECO010000010.1, from coordinate 13,625 downwards.
GGAACTATCTCGGGAAAGCCTTTGACATAGTCTTTTCGACCGGGAGTCAGATCGACACCGGGACTGTCGCAGGCACTGTGTATTCTTCCAAGGCACAGCCGTATACCGTCGCAGCCTTTCCCGTCAACTCCGATATCGACACGCTACGGCCCAACATCAGCGTGCCGAGATATGTCACGCAATCCGATGACAGCGGAAGTTACGTGCTGCAGGGGCTGGCCAAGGGGAAGTATAGACTGATTTGTTTCGACGATCAGATGCGAAATTTCATCTATGCACCGCAGATCGACCTGTATTCATCCGCGACCCACGATGTCGATGTCATGCAGGAAACCCAGGCGGTAACGGACGTGAACTTCATGGTAGGCATGGAAGACACATCCCGGCCGCAGCTCTACAGTGCCCAACTGGCGAACGACGGGCTCCTCCTCCTCAAATTCAGCGAGCCGATCGACACGGCGCATCTGAGGCCGTCGTATTTCGTGGTGCGTGACTCGGCTACCGGGGACACAATCCCCGTCGACTTTGCGGCGCGCCTTGAGTCGAACGAGTACAATGCGGTCATCCGGACAAAGAGCCCGTTGATTCTTCGCACTAAGTACTTCGTGACCGCCACCGACAGCGCCAAGGACAATCACGGGAATGCGATGTCTGCAGATAACAATTTTGCCGTTTTGGAAGCGGACAGCGCGGCCGGGCACGTGTCGCCTTATTACTTCAGTTCACCCGATTCGCTGAAAGGGGTAACTTCTTACGACACGATGTTCTGCCAGTTCGTAATAGGGTCGATGAACGGGGTGCCGACAAACCCTCAGGTGTCGCTGGTCGACAGCAACGGGGCAGTGATGACCGGTTTTGTCGCGCGTGAATCACAGACCATGTTCAGAGTCAGGCTAGCGCACCTCCGTCCGTTCGGATGGTACACCCTGAGACTGGAGTATCATTCATACGCCGGCGGGACGGAAGAAGATTCGGTCGCAGCGAGACGCTTCATGATGGCGGACTCGGCGACGCTCGGCGATGTCGAAGGAACAGTCGCCCCGGTGTATCCCGGTCGCGGTATCGTGGTTGCGGCAGAAGGAAAGGCAGGCAAGACATTCTACGCGATGGCGGACAGTACGGGGAATTTCAGGCTCGATGGAATACCTGCGGGCGATTACAGGTTGCTGGCGTACCTCAAACATGGAAACGGGATGAGATATTTCAGCGGAAAGAGCTTTCCCTATACGTTTGCAGAACCGTTCGGGGTGTATGGCAGTGCAGTCAAGGTCAGGGCGAGATGGACGGTAGAGGGTGTCTCCATCACGATGCACTGACCGTGACGGAATGACGGGAGAGCTGTTGCTCATTGGCCTCCGAGTGATTCGGCATGGGCGGTTCCCTTCCTGGTAGAATCTCAAAGTCGTCGACAGAAGAGGACACTCGGGTGTGACGCAGCTTGTTGAATTTGTCAACAGGATAGCATAAAATCTTCTCAATGATAGGCCGGCTGCGCGGTTAGGGCCGCCGAGTCCGGCAACGTGTTAACTTGCTTGAAAGGGATAACACCATGAAGACTCTTCTCTTGCTCCTAACTTTGTTACCTGCGACCGCTTTCAGTCAGGGGTTTCTGCCGAGGTGGGAAATGTCACTCTCTGCAGATGCGAATTCCTTCTCGGATGGTGGAGGATCTCACAACCAGGTTTCTCTGGCTTTTCGTCCGGGTCTTTTCATCATCGAAGGGTTGTCTGTTGAACCTGAACTCTTCGTCGGAACGATGAAAGGACGCGCTCCTGCACTCAACCTCAGCGGGAACTTGTCTTACAGCTACGGGATGGGACACAATGTGTTTGTGCCGTTCGTGCTTGTCGGGTATGGAGCGGGGAACGGGCTGCCCTTCGGTCAGCCGCTCGTGAGACAGGGGAACTACCTCTCGGCCGTCACGTTCCTGAACGCGGGTGCAGGGCTGAAGGTTATGGTGATCGGCGGTCGGGCTCTTGTCAGAGTGGAGTACCGCTACCAGGCTTTCAAGACAGACCTGTACGGGGTCAAGGGAAATACTTACGCAAGGCGGTTGCTCGTAGGATTTTCCGTACTGCTGTAGCCCAGGTCGCCGGTCGGCCTGCGTCTGCTCGCCGCATTTTTTCGGGAGTATGTTGAAGTTGTCTCCCTTCTGCGTGATCTTTTAGTCGCATGGAGGATGGAGAAGTATAATTTGGAAATCCTTGGAGGAACTGCCGGCTGGAGTTATGACGACTGGGTGGGTCCTTTCTACCCGGAGGATTCGGCGCGCGGATTTTCACGACTGAAATTCTATTCCGGCTTCTTCGACTGTGTTGAAGTCGACTCGACCTTCTACAGACACTTTCCGCCAAGTGTGGCGGAAAAATGGCTGTCCGAAGTGGAAGGAAACCGGGACTTCGTTTTCCTTACAAAGCTGTACAAAAGCTTCACGCACGGAGACAGGGGAAAGGGCCCCAACTTCGACGCGGACCGGAGGATAGTCGTGGAGTTTCTCAAGCCGCTGATCGAACGGCACAGATTGGGCGGCGTACTTGTCCAGTTTTCGGAGTACTTCAAAGACAGCCCTTCGTCCAGGGACCACATCTCTTTTATATACGATATTTTCGGGGCGCTTCAACTTTTTTTCGAACTAAGGCACAGGTCGTGGTACACGGCGCAGGCGCGTGACTTTCTTGCGGACCGCGGCGTCGATGTCATCGCAGTCGACCAGCCTCTTCTCAAGGGTATGGTGGAGCTGACACCGGAAATCGTCGGTGAAACGGGATACTTTCGCCTTCACGGCCGCAACGAGAAAATGTGGGAGATCAGCCGGGAGGCCCTTGCGGAACGGAGAGCCTCCCCGGAGTCGGCCGGGAAGGATGACCCGGGCAGGAACGACAGGTATAACTATCTTTACAGCGGCATGGAACTGGATGAAATAGAGGCGAAGATCAGCAAAGTCGCCGAGAGGTGCAAGCGGGTCTACGTTGTGGCGAACAACCATCCGATGGGCAAGGCGGTGGCGAACGCGCTCGAACTCGTGAAGCGCCTCAGGAACCAGGAACGCGTCAGAGTCCCCGACACCGTGATCAGATACTTCCCCGAACTGGATAAAATGGCCGAAAAAGTGGAGGTAAGCCGGAGCGACAACCTTTTCTGACGTTGAACCGGCCTCCCCGTTTGTGTGGATCAATTCTGGCTTCTGTGGACTGCACCTCTTAATTTTGCATGTCCGCGATTCAATCGTGAAAATCACCCTGAGGATTCGATAAACCGCCTTGTTCGAACGCGATTACATATTACGCATGTTCACTATGCTGGGAAGAGCGCTCGCCCGCGTACTCTTTTTCAGGGAGACGCGGAGCTATGAATCCGCCCTTCTCGAGCTGGACAACACCGGCCTGTCGCTACTCGGGCTGAATACGGAAACACTTGAGCGGCTTCCTCTTGACGGGCTGAAGAGCGTCCTCGGCTCCGAATCTTCACTCCTCCAGTCGAGACTGTACACCGCCGGAGTACTTATGAAGGAAAAGGCCGAGATCGTGGCACTGATGGGGAGAGAAGAGGAGAGCGCCGGGTTGTTTATGAAATCGCTGCGGATGATGACGGAGGATATCCAGGGCATGGATGAGATCGACGAGGGCAAAGCAATTGCCGCAATTGACAGGGTAATTGCAGAGCTCAGCGAATATGAAATTCCCGTCGAGCTTAAAACACGGATGGTCGCGTACTTTGAACAAACCGGCCGGTACGACAAATCTGAGGACCTGATTTTTGAGATTATAGATGAGAGTCCGGAATTTTTGCAGGAGGGAATTTCGTTATACGAGAGACTCCTGAATAAATCGGATGCAGAACTAGAACGCGGGCATCTTCCCAGGGATGAGGTAAACGACGCGCTGGCGCTGCTGCGCAAGAAGCTGGCGGACGTGACACAGCGATGAGGCTGTTTACGCAGCTTTGAATGATATTGAAATCTTCACAGGAGTAAGATGGCAAAGCATACGACGAAAGAGAGCACCGGCAACATAAAGATGACCCGGGAATCGGACCTTTCGGGTCTGAGTCTTCTTGGGAGGAAGGCGGCGGCAAAGAGACAGCTCGAGACCTTTCCCAACCACCACCGCGGCAGAAATTACATCGTTACCCTGAGGACGGATGAGTTTACCTGCCTCTGCCCGGCGACAGGACAGCCGGACTTCGCAAAGCTTACAATCGAGTACGTCCCCGACAGGAAGATAGTGGAATCGAAATCGCTGAAGCTGTACCTCTGGTCTTTCAGAAACGAAGGGGTCTTCAACGAACACCTGGCTAACGTCATACTTGACGACCTCGTCGCGGCACTTTCACCGAAGTGGTGCAAGGTCAGCGCGGATTTTGCCGTGCGCGGCGGGATCGCTATCAGCGTCGAAGCGGAAGACGGGAAGAGATGATCGAAGAACCTCGGCCCGCCGGTAGGGAGCGCTGGCTCCCCGCGATCGCGGCGGTCTTCGTTACCAGCCTCATCGTGTCCAACATAATCGCGGTCAAACTTTTCTCGGCGGGGCCGTTCTTCCTCCCCGCGGGCACGATTGTTTTCCCGATCTCTTATATTTTCGGGGATGTCCTTACGGAGGTCTACGGCTATGCCCGGGCACGCCAGGTTATCTGGATAGGATTCGCCTGTAACCTCTTCGCCGTCGTGGTTATCCTGATCAGTATTCACCTCCCTCCCGCCTCCATATGGGATCTCCTCGGGACGCCGGCGGAATCCCAGAAAGCTTTCGCGGCAATCTTCAGCTTCGCCCCACGGATTCTCGCCGCTTCCTTCATCGCTTACCTTGCCGGCGAGTTCCTGAACTCGTTCATCCTGGCAAAAATGAAGATAGCCACTCGCGGCAGGTACCTCTGGACAAGGACAATCGGTTCCACGCTCGTCGGACAACTGGCTGATTCAGCGATCTTTATTTCCCTCGCGTTCGCCGGTGTGGTCCCGGGAAACGGTATCCTTGCGCTTGTAATCTCGCAATGGCTCGTGAAATCAGCCTACGAGGCCGTCGCCACGCCGCTCACCTACGGAGCCGTCAACTTCCTTAAACGGGCCGAAAAACTTGACTACTTTGATTACGACACGAACTTCAGCCCTATCGTCTGGAGAACACAAGCCCGACCCGAGGGAGAATGAGGAAGGATAAGCTCCCGGAAAGCTTGGAAGTGGATGGAACGGCCCGGGATGTGCCATTCTGGGCTATTTTGCTGATTGCATTTCAGCCCCCCAAAAAGTAAATTCTATCTAAAGTAAAGGTGCGAATTTGTACACATTTTTGGTTGTTCTGGAAATTGTTATTGCCATCCTGCTGATTGCGGTCGTTCTAATGCAATCTAGCAAGGGGGGCGGTCTTGCCGGCTCGTTCGGAGGAACAAGCGCGGGCTTCGGAAACATGTTCGGAGTCAGGAAAACAGCCGATATCCTGTCGAGAATGACGACCATACTCGGCACAGTCTTCATCGTTCTGGCATTCCTGATCAACCTGTTCTTCCTCCCGAATAAAGTCACAACGGAGCAGAAGAGCTTCTTACAGACACAGGGACAACAGCAGCTTCCTGCCCAGCAGGTACCGCAGGTTCCGCTTCAAACACCCTCAAGCGCACCGCAGAAGTAGCAGGGATTTCTCATAATGCCTGACTCGCCTCTTATCCTGCTTGTCGACGACGAGCAGGTAAACCTGGAGTTGTTCTCCGCGATACTTGAGGAAGAAGGCTACCGTACGCTTAGCGCGAGAGACGCGGCGTATGCACTGAAGCTCCTTGAGAGTGACCGGCCGGATCTGATCATCAGCGATATCTACATGCCCGAGATGGGCGGCTTCGAGTTTTATGAAAAGGTGCAGGGTCTGCCGGAACTGCGGTCCGTACCATTCATATTCCTCAGTGCGCTCTCGGACCGCGCTCACGTCCGCGAGGGGAAGGAACTCGGCGCGGACGACTATCTCACCAAACCGATCGACATCGACGAACTTGTGACGACCGTCCGCGGCAAGCTGAAGCGCGCGGCATCGATGCGCAGCGCGATGCAGAACGAGTTCGAGGCACTGAAAGAACAGGTTCTCTCGACCCTCTCCCATGAACTGAACACGCCGCTGACATATATCATCGGCTTCTCGGAAATAATCAGCAGCGCCGCTTCCTCGATCACGACGGACGAGCTCAAGGAATTTGCGGACCTGATACACCATGGCGGCGGCAGGCTGAAGAACCTCGTGGACGATTTCCTCATAACGGTCCAGATCGACTCCGGCCAGACCAGAGGATATTACGAGACCGACAAGAAACGATTCAACCTGGCCGAGTCCATTCCGCATCTTCAGGGTGAGTACGCTCCCCTGGCCGCCGAGAAGGGACTCGGGTTCACCGTGAACGCGGAGAAGGAATTGCAGGTCAATGCATCGGAGACATTGGTACGCGATATCATCGGGCGTTTACTCTCGAACGCTGTGAAGTTCACTCCGAAAGGATCTGTCACGCTGAGCGCGACCGATGAAGGCGACAACGTGAAGGTCGAAGTCTCGGACACCGGCGTCGGGCTCCCGGAACAGGAGCTTCCGAGAGTCTGCGACAAATTCTACCAGGTGAATAAGGATAAGCAGCAGCAGCAGGGAGCCGGGCTAGGCCTGTACATAGCGAAGAGTCTCGCCGACATAAATCAATGCAAGCTGGAACTTTCTTCAATTGAGAACTCCGGAACAAAAGCAACCCTCCTAATCCCCACCAGGTAACCATGCTTCGTGGGGCTTCCGTCCTGATTCTTCTCTTCGTCATGTTATCAAATTCGCGCGCGCAAGATTCCACGCAGACGTTCGTCCTTCATAAAATCTTCATCGAGGGAAACAAGGCCACAAAGGATTTCGTAATCCTCCGCGAGCTCCCCTTCAAACCGGGTGATACGGTGACCAACCGCGAAATCGAGTTCGGCCGCGAACGCATCTACAGCACCGGATTATTCACGAAAGTCCTGGCCCAGCCTGAGCCTATCTCAAAGACCGGCATCGACCTCCTCATATACGTCGAGGAGAGGTGGTATATATGGCCTTATCCCGTGATCGGGTTTCGAGACAGAGACCTGAGCCGGCTCTACGCCGGCGCCGGCGTCGTGCATCTTAATTTCAGGGGACGGGACGAGAAACTTGCGGGCATGTTCGCCCTCGGATACGACCCATTCGGCGCCGTGATGTACAGGAGCCCGTCTATCGGCAGGAACAAAGAGTATATACTTTCGATGGGAGCGGGATTCTCCCGCGGCAGGAATACCGGCATCCAGGCTGGATATGCAAGCGGGGAGTTCGACGATACGTTCGGCAACCTCTATGTCGACGTCGGCAGACGCTTCGGCATATACAATACCGTCACGCTCGGCACATCCTACAACTACGTCTCCGGAAACCGCGATACGACCGGGCTTGTCCTTTCCCCGACCGGGACCGACGTCTTCGCCTCGCTGAAACTCTCCTACGTCTACGACTCCCGGAACCTCCGGAGCTACGCCACGCGGGGCTCGTATCTGTATTTCGGGCTGGAGAAGTACGGGCTCGGTGAAAGCCTCGTCAATTTCGGAAGACTGTCCTTCGACGCGCGTGATTATGTCTCGATGTGGGATTTTGTAACGCTTGCCGGCAGAGTACATGGAAACCTCGCGGAGGGGCCGCATATCCCGCCGTATAATCACGTCTTCATAGGGTACTATGAGAGAATCCGCGGCATGTTCAACACCGTGACCGAAGGCGAAAGCATCGTCGGGGCAAACGCTGAACTCCGGATACCCATTATAAAACAGATGTACATAGAGTTGCCCGATTTCCCGTTGAAGGAGTTTATATCGAACCGCATTGCACTCTACTGGAATTTCTTTGCCGACGCGGGGGAGACCACCGGGAAGCGGCTGCACATCGGCCTGGACGAGGCCCTGTACGGTTACGGAGGCGGACTCAGCTTGCTGCTTCCTTACGACGTGATCCTTCAGTTGGACTATGCCCGCGGCAGCGACAAGCATTGGGAATTTATTTTGGACTTTGGCGGTACGATCTGATGGAACAATTCATATATAAAGAAAAAAATCTTTTGTCGGAAGAGGGCGGCAGGAAAAAGGTGCTCATAGATGGCGAGGAGCATTTCCATCTCTCACGTGTCCTGCGCGTCCGGCAGGGTGAAAAAATACTGGCCACCGACGGTGCAGGGAAGACTCTGCTCTGCGTTGTGAGCACGATCGGCAAGGAACACTCCGTTTGTGAAGTTGCCGAAGAGTATGCCGATCTGAACTCGGCGCGAAGACGGTTTTGTGTCGCGATATCGTTCCTGAAGCCTGTGTCCAAACTCGAGACCGCGATTGAAAAGTGCACGGAACTTGGTGCGAGGGCTTTCTTGTTATTTAGTTCCGAAAGGAGTGAGGGAGCATGCCCGCGGCCCGACAGGTTGACCGGCATTATCAGGTCTGCGGTGAAACAGTCGCAGAGGAGCCGGATACCAGACCTGGCTTTCGCCGAAAGCCTCGAGGAAGCCGCAGTGAATAGGCGCTCCTATGACGAGAGGATTGTGCTGCACGAGAAATCCGGAAATGCAATCGGGAGTCGAATCCTGAACATTAACACGGACAGGTCGGTGATCGCACTGATCGGTCCCGAAGGAGGCTTTTCGGAAAACGAGATTGAGCTCCTCGGCAAATACGGATACGTCGACATGTCTCTCGGCAATGCCCGCCTGAGATCAGAGACAGCTGCTATCACCATCGCATCTCTCCTGTCGGTATACTGAACGTAAACTCAGAGAGCCCCGCAAATTTTGAAATACCTAGTGCTTTCTTATCTTAAACTATGAAGGAACGAGCCCTGGGAGATCAGGAGAACGCTAAAGACGCGCCGCTGCACCGCGACATACGGGAACTTGGCGCGATTCTCGGCAAAGTACTCATCGAGCAGGAAGGCAAGTCGTTCTTCGACCTCGAAGAACGGCTCCGTCTGCTCACGAAGTCGCTGAGATCGAGCTACTCGGACAAGACGAAGCGTGAAATAGACCGGCTCATAGATTCGCTCGACCTCGACAAGGCGGGCAAGATAGTGCGCGCCTTTCTTTTCTATTTCCTCCTCAGCAATACTGCCGACGAGGTACACCGCATCAGGAGGCAGCGCGCCCACGCCCTTTCCGACGCGACGCCACAAAGAGGGTCCGTTGAAGGGGCACTGATAGAGTTGGCGACCAAAGGGCACAACCTCGGATTCGTCGAGAAGATACTCGGGATGACCACAGTGGTTCCGGTGTTCACCGCCCACCCGACCGAGGCGACACGGCAAACCGTGCTCCGGAAAATTCTTAACATAAGCGAATTACTCCTCAGGCGGGAGATATCGACGCTCACGCCCGACGAACTCATCGACCTGCGCAGGCAGCTCCACTCCGAGATAACGATGCTCTGGCAGACGAATGAGATCAGGATGAACAAGGTCACGGTTTACGATGAGATCAGACGCGGCCTCTTCTTTTTCAGCGAAATATTGTACGACACCATCCCGGCCTTCTACGACAGGCTGAACAGGGCACTGGCGAGGGTGTACAACCCGAAAGCCACAGCCCCGGTAATTCTGAAGTTCGGTTCGTGGATTGGCGGCGACCGTGACGGGCATCCGTTCGTCACGGCCGAAGTGACGAGGACATCGATTGCGATGCAGAGAAAACAGATACTCTCGTCGTACATGAAAGATGCGGAAATCCTTTATGAAACCATGAGCAGCTCGACCAGGCTCGTGGGAGCTTCGAAGGGACTCGTGGAATCGGTGGACGCAGATAAGCGCGGCCTGTCGGGCGAGGTCAGGGAGGAGGACCTGAAAGACCAGACGGAAATCTACCGTGTAAAAGTGTTCCTGATCTATCACAAGCTGAAGAACACTCTCGATGAACGGGGCCACCGTTACAGGACTGCCGGAGAATTCGTTCGCGATCTGGAGCTGATCTATTCCAGCCTGAACGCCAACAGGGGGCAGGTGATATCCGAATCCAGGATCCTCCCCCTCATTTACAAGGCAAAAACCTTCGGGTTTCATCTGGCATCACTCGACATCCGCCAGAACTCCGGGGTGCTGCTCCGTGCGGTCTCCGGCCTGCTGAAGGCGTCCGAAGTCGAGGACCGCTTCGAGAAACTCGGCGAAGCCTCGAGAATCAAAGTGCTCACGCGGGAAATTTTGAAGGCGAGGCCGCTCGTGAATTCCAACCTCGCACTGAGCCCCGATTCATCCGAAGTGCTCTCGGAATTCGAAGCCATGAGGTTCGGAAAAGAGTCGGCAGGGGAGGAAACTTGCAACGATTACATCATAAGCATGAGCTCCTCGGTCAGCGACATTCTTACCCCTCTTCTCTTCGGCAAAGAAACCGGGCTCGTACGTTCCAAAGACGGAAAGATCGCCGAGTCCAGGTTCGACATTCTCCCGCTGTTCGAGACCATAGAGGACTTGCGCCATGCACATCTCGTGATGGGGAACGTCTTCAGAAATCCTGCCTACGCGCGGCATCTGAAACTGCGGGGGATGGTTCAGAAGATCATGATAGGATATTCGGACAGCAACAAGGACGGCGGTATCGTCGCATCGAGTTTCGAATTGATAAAGGCTCAGATTAACCTGAAGACAGTGTGCGAAAAATTCGGAGTCACGCTTGTCCTCTTCCACGGCAGGGGAGGGAGCGTGTCGCGCGGCGGCGGACCGCTGAACCAGGCAATCCTCGCGCAGCCGATCGGCACTATCGAAGGGAAGATCAAGATCACCGAACAGGGTGAGATGATCTTCGTGAAGTACTCCATGCCTGAGATAGCCCTCAGGAGCATGGAGCTTACCTCCTCCGCGGTGCTTCTCTCGACCGCCAGGTACAAATCAGGCGAGAAGAATGTCGCCGGCAAATATCTTTCGGTTTTCGGAGAGATCTCGGACACCGCCATGAAGCATTACAGGAAGCTCGTCACGCATCCGGGCTTCGTCGACTACTTCAGGCAGGTCACGCCGATCGACGTTATAGAAAGGATCGAGATAGGTTCGCGCCCTCCGGCGAGAAACAACGGCACCGACCTCAAAAGCCTCCGCGCGATACCGTGGGTGTTCTCGTGGACGCAGAACAGACAGCTCATATCAGGCTGGTTCGGTTTCGGTTATGCGCTCGAGAACGCGGTCGAGAGGGGAATCGTCACGTGGGCCGACCTGCGCGAAATCTACAGGAAGTGGGAATTCTTCAAGGCGCTTACCGACAACGTGGAGATGGTCCTGAGCAAGGCCGACATGGTGATCGGGGGCGAGTACCTCAGGCTCTCGGGGAACCGCGGAACAGCTGCGAAGCTCTTCGGTATGATCAAGGAAGAGTACGAAAGATCGCGCAGGGCGGTCCTCAGCATTACAGGCGAGAAGAACCTTCTGGATTCCAACCCGTCCCTCCAGCGCTCACTTCGCCTCCGGAATGCTTATATCGATCCCATCAGCCTCGTGCAGATCAAGTTCCTGCAAATATACCGAGACGTAAAATCGGAGAACGGAAAGCGGCAGGATATCCTCGACCTGCTTAGGTCGACGGTCAACGGGATCGCCGCGGGGATGAGGAATACCGGATAATCAGCGGTCAGCCGCGGGGAGAGGGGCGGCCTTCCTCAGCAATTCCATGATGAACAGAATGATGACAGGGATATATTCAAAGATCAATACGAGTGTGTAGTCGTTCCAGACACCGGTAAGCTGGTAAGTAAGTATCGTAAATGCGGTCAGGCTCGACAACGCCACATAAGCCGCGCCGCTCCACCTCGGCATCAATGGCAATAGCACGGCCAGCCATCCTATGTACCACGGATGTACTATGGGGGAGAAGATGAACAGGAGAAAGATCGACATGTATATCTTCGTCAAGACGTCTTTCCTGCTGAGGATCACGGGGAGGTAGGAGATAACGAGGAGCACTGCGCAGATCGCGCGCGTCCTCTGGTTGTCGCGGATGAAAGAGTCGAGTATGTCGAACACGACCCCGTTGAACGTCCAGTTCTCCGTGAACTTGGCGAGTGCCTGAAATGGGTAGCCTGTAAACATGTAGGGAAGGTAGCACAGCCCGAAGAGCAGGAGTGGAATGGCGGCCGACTTGATCCTGTTGAGCGCGCCTTTCTCTTCGAAGAAGAAAACGGGCACGACTATCAGAGCCAACGGCTTGATCAGCATCGACAGCCCGACGAAAAGATACGCGATCGTCTTTCTCCCGCCGAAGTAAAAGTAAATCGAGAACGCGAGGAAGACGAAGCCGAAGCTGTCGACATGCCCGTCCAGAAAGAACTGGACAATGGGAAGCGGGCAGAGAGCATAAAGGAGAAGGTATTTCCTGTCGATGTTAAGCCTCTTCATCGCAAGGAACAGTCCCCACATCGTGAAGATGTCGAAAACGAAGAGGAGCAGCTTAATGCCGAAATAACTCTCGCCCCCGATCATGTAGGCGAGACGAAACAGGTTTTCGCTGAGCGGGGGATAAATCGTCCTCATATCGGGATAAGTGACGAGCTTCGGTATTAAGTCGGAATGAAGCGAGTCGAGCGCCGGGTCGTCAGGTGCGTACCTGTAAGGATTTATCCCGCTTGCCTGTACCTTGCCGTCCCAGACATACCTGTAGTAATCCGGCGAACCCACCGGCTGCACGGCGAGAAACGCGAGCCTCAGTAATATCCCCGCCGCAAGCAGGCCGAAGAAGTATTTCCCGTTGACTTCATGCTTAAGCAGGAGGGCAAAAGCCGCCAGGAATAATGCGGATGAGGAAATTGTGGTGACAGTGTAGGCGACTATCGGTTTCACATGGAAGGCGGTAAGACCGAAGAATCCGGCGAGCGAGACGATAAGGAGACCGAACGCGAGCTTGAGAGGGGTCTTCATGGGAGGAAATCGCACCGTGCGGTCCGTGAAATGCCATAGGAACCTCTGAGCTGCATCTCGGTCATAGTCCTAAAAATATATGAGATGTGCCCGACATTTTTAGGGGTCGATGATTGGGTGGTGTCTCAGCTTGCTTTTCGAACTTATCCCCCAACCGAGGTTGTCCCAAAACAAGGAAAATGTCATTCTGAAGGAGCGGAGCGACTGAAGAATCCACTTATTCGTTCTGAAAAACGGATGCTTCACTTCGTTCAGCATGACAGACAAGACTTTCTGGACAGCCTCATTTAGGGCGAGTTTCTTCTCGGATGTTGCAGGAAAGTCGTCTGCGTAGTCGAACTAAATTGGGCAATGTCCTACCGAGAGACTGCTGATAATACGGTGGTTTCCCAATTTGAAATGGAGCACATAGGGCACATAGGGATCATTGTCTATGTGTGCTATGTGCCTATGTGGTTGGTCTAAGATCGCGTTCTGGCAAAAGACAAGACCGAAATACTACTGATAATTTCGGCCCGTTATTTACGGAAGGGACGGTAGTACAGCAGAACATTACCCGAACCGAATGTCCTGGACTTAACAAGCTGCAGGCGCAATGGACTTTGCCTCCCGACGAAAAGCGGCCTGCCGCTGCCCAGCACTATCGGATTGACCATGATCCTTAGCTCGTCTACCAACCCCTCTTCGAGCAGGGCAGAACTGAGGTTCGCGCTTCCGAATACGCCGATCGCAGAGGGG
>JAHECO010000041.1 GCA_024641705.1 Candidatus Kryptoniota bacterium | reverse complement strand
CGTCGTCGCCGGAGACTCCGGCGGGGTCTGGGTGATGCAGGGATGGCTTTTCAATAGCGACCGGAAGTTCTGGGACAAACCGTCCGTGAAGGCATTTCTCCGGGACGTGCCCGACAACCGTATGATTATCATCGACCTGTCCAATGAATCTTTTCATGGATGGAAGGAACTTGACGGATTCTTCGGGAAGGAATGGATTTACAGCATCATTCATAATTTTGGCGGACACAACCAGCTCTTCGGCAATCTGCCTTTCTATTCGAAAGATCCGATCGACATGCTTTCAAATCGTGATCATGGCAATCTGGTCGGTTTCGGCATCTCTCCCGAAGGCACGGAGAACAACGAAGTGGTCTATGAGCTGCTGACCGATATGGGCTGGGCGGACGGCCCGGTGAATCTTGGGAACTGGATCGCCGACTACTGTAAGTCCAGGTACGGGGGCTTCCCCGAGAACATGAGGCTCGCGTGGCAGTACTTGTTGAAGTCTGTGTACTCGAGCGGAATGGGCGCTCCGCTGTTCTTCTACCAGCGCGGTCCCGAGTTAAGGCCCTACCGCAGCGGGCTGGCTTCCGACGACTTCAACCGGGCAACGGCACTTTTTCTATCGTGTGCAGATTCGCTCAAAGGGAGCAAGCTATACACCGACGACGCAATTGAAATCGCTGCTCAATACGCGGGAAATACTGTAGACTCACTTCTGAACGAAGCGATCGGCGCCCAGGCGAGAGGGGACTCCACGGCAAGGGACCGGGCTTTCGCGCAAGCGTTTTCGCTGCTGCCGAAGATTGACAGACTTCTGGGAGCACATCCTCTGTATCGTCTCGACAGGTGGATCGGCTTCGCAAGGAATTGGGGCGAGACCGAACGGGAGAAGGACTACTACGAGGAGAATGCCAAGCTTCAGGTAACCATATGGGGCGGGCCGTATCTTTCAGAATATGCCGCAAAGGAATGGAGCGGGCTCATCGACGGGTATTATATGAAACGCTGGGAGAGGTTTGCAGACAGCCTGAAGACCGGATCGCCTTACGATATCCGGAACTGGGAAATGAAATGGATCAATACGCCCTTGTCGGGTTCCGCTGCGGCTGCACCTGGTGACGCCGTCGCGTTCGCGCGGAAACTCGTGGAGGAATGCGAGGATACCTTGGTGAAATAGCGCCGAGATACGCCGGCCAATCTGCCCAGCGTCTTGAGGGGGTCGGAGATGCCGGGCCGAGAGACAGCAGCGGGCCCATTGGAAGTCACGCGATCTTCCCTTGGATTTTTTCGGAATGCAGATCGGGCACTGCCGGCGGAAATCCGGCAGACTGTTTATGGCCCGCCCAGATAAATAGGCCCTCGCCTGTCTGTTCCTGAAGATCGTCGTCAGAATCCTTTGTCAAAAACCTTCCAATGCTAGGAGAACATATGCGTCGCGCAATGGAGTCTATTGTGGCCCTGCTCTTTCTATCGACATTGGCATTCGCCCAGGCTGGTCCTGTGTACGGTTCAAATCCGGATGCAGGGCACTACGTTCGCGTCAACGGGATCGAACTATACTACGAGGTCTATGGACATGGGCACCCTCTCCTCCTTATGCACGGGAACGGCGGATCAATCTACGACCTTCGCTACCAGATACCGGAGTTCGCGAAGTACTTCAGGGTCATCGCCGTCGACAGCAGGGCACAGGGCAGGTCATCTGATTCGGATGCCGAGTTGACGTTCACGTTGATGGCATCGGATATGGCTGCGCTTCTGGACTCGCTGCACGTGGACAGCGCCTACGTAGTCGGATGGAGCGACGGGGCGATCGTGGGACTCAAACTCGCACTCGATTTTCCCGACAAGGTGGCGAAGCTTGTTTCTGATGCCGCAAACTTTGTCGCGGATTCCACGGCGCTGCCGGAGGAGATGCTGGAGGATATGAGACGGACGACCTTTGCCACGCTCGACTCTGCGACTCAAAAGAGCATCGTTGCACAATCTCATTTCCCCAAACGAGCCGCCATCATCTTCGACAAACTCAACAGGCTCGACCTGTACCATCCCAACTTCACTATTGAGCAGCTCAGGTCGATAGAGACGCCGACGCTTGTAATGGCGGGCGACCACGATCTTATCAAAGAGGCCCACACACTGAGACTATTCCACTCGTTGCCGCATGCCCGGCTCTGCATTATCCCGGGAGTAAATCACAGCCTTCTTCAGGAGAAGCCGCGGCTTGCGAACCGGATTATCATAGACTTTCTCGAATCGGCTTTTACGGATATGAAGTAGCAGTTGCTTCGGACTCTCTACCTCTGCTGCGCAGCCGTCCGGGCTGACACGCGGCGAGTTGCCTCGAGTGCACCGGTGGGGACGGATCCTGTTAGCGTTAACGGCTCGATGGGAGGTGTTCCGGGGAGATCGTGACTTTGTCAGCCGGGTCTCTCCTCCTCACGTGCGGGCGTCACGCGGGCACGATTTTCCCCTTGACACGAAAAGTCGAAACTGTTAATATGTAATGTAAACGTTTACATTGCGTGTTTCGAACCAACAGAAGGTGTGACAACCGGTGACGGTCGGAATAAAAGAGGTGGCAAGGAAGGCGAATGTTTCCATAGCCACCGTTTCGCGCGTCTTGAATGGCAGCGCCTCTGTTACCCAAGAGACGAAAGAAAGGGTTATGGCGATCGTCGGGGAGCTTAACTATATGCCCCACGCCATTGGCCGGGCACTCGTCACCCACAAAACGAACCTTCTCGGCGTTATCCTACCCGATGTCCACAGTGAATTCTTCTCGGAATTGATACGTGGAATTGACCATGCCGCGCGCGAACGTTCGTACCACATCATCGTCTCGAGCACTCACAGCAATAAGAAAGAAATCGAATCTATGCTCGGCGTGATGCAGGGAGGGCACGTCGACGGGTTGATAGTTATGTCTCCTCACATCAGCGCGGACGGTGTGCTGAAACGTCTCTCTCCCCGATCCAAACTTGTGTTTGTGAATTCCTACACCAACGGCGGCAAGTTCGTGTCAGTCGCAATCGATAACTTTAACGGTGCCTACAGGATGGTCGATCATCTGATCGGTCACGGTTATGAGAAGATCGCCATCATCAAGGGGGAAGAAAGCAACTTCGATGCGCAGGAACGCTTTAATGGCTACCTGCAGGCACTCAAGAAACACCGGATCCGACGCATCTCTGAGCTCGAAATAAACGGGAATTTCACCGAGGAGTCGGGGTATGACGGAATGATGAAGATCCTGAAGTTGAAGACAAAACCGACTGCCCTCTTTTGTGCGAACGATTCAATGGCACTCGGCGCCCTTAGAGCCATGCACGAGAAGGACATAATAGTTCCGGGAGAGATAGCACTTGCCGGATTCGACGATATTCCTTCCGCTCAGTATGTCCTTCCTTCGCTCACTTCCGTACACGTGCCGATTTATGAATTGGGCACCGCAGCAGTAGAGAGCTTGCTCGATGAAGGGAAGGGAGATGCCCCCGGGGGGAGGAAGAAGATCTTGAATACGTCAGTGGTCAAACGCGAATCCTGCGGATGTCCGCCGGGAACGAGGGAAAGAGTAAAGGGAATTTGAGATTATTAAAAGGCGGCGCTGGCACGCCGCCTTAAAATGGCAAACAAGGAACTCTGTAATCCGAATGCAGATGCACTTACATAAGCGCCCCCGCCTGCCGTTTGGAATATATCACACCGGGGGCAAATTCAAAAGACGCAAGGGAGGAGGTGACTGAAGAAATTGTCCCAGTTTCCTTGGGCTTTGCGCCCTCCGGTGTCGGATCCTGGAAGCCTGGCTGTGACACCGGTACAGAATTCAGGATGCACTTAATCCTGACGAGAGTTTAGCAGTATCTATCACATTTAACAAAAGAGGGAGTCATGAGAAAACTAGTACTAACTGCCATTGTGCTTGGCTTCATGGTTTCGGCTTCAATTGTTCAGGCACAGGCGACGAGAACAGACGCGATTTGGGCGCGCTCCGTACCGCCCGGCACGATCACCCTGGACGGGAAGCTGAACGAAGCTGCCTGGGCGACGGCGGACTCGATTCACATCTACTACGGGCAGAACTCCGGTTTACCCGGAAGCGGATGGCATAATGAGAATACCAACGAGCCGACCGACCCGACCCACGCTACAGTGAAGTTCCTTGTATGTAATGACACGCTCTATGTCGGCGCACGGGTGCCGGACAGCTCCATCGGCGGCGGTCTCTTCAACCAGTTCGATGGGTTCCTTATCAACCTCATGGATATCAGTTCGGGCCATGCGGGTTCCCATGAATATTTCTACGGTTGGGTGACAGAAACCTGGGCGGATACCAACACCGGCAAGGTCGGTGCTATGCCGAACAAGATCGGCGGATCTGCAAGCGACTCTGCGAACGGTCAACCCACATGGCGGGCAGCGGCGTACATAATGGGAACTACAAACACTGATACGACGTCTACGGGCGCGTTCAGCCCCGACACCGGGTACTCGGTCGAATTTGCGTTCAACCTTGCGGCGCGCGGATACGATCTCACGAATGCGAAGAAGTCAGTCGTACTTTACAGCATGTCCATTTACGATGCGGACTGGGAATGGCCCTTCAACGCCGACAAATTCAGCGGGACGCGCGCCTGGATCCAGAATCCATGGAGCAATGCCAGCTGGTATAACATGCTGAAGGTATACACAAGCCCCAACGTCACGTTGTCATCGGGTACCGAACCCGCAATCGCACCGGACTACGTTGTCCCCAATGGTGCGGATTTTGCGGCGCCGACCATAGACGGTAATCTGAATGATTCCGTATGGGCGAACGTGAAGGGGTTCAAGATAGCTTATGGAGACTCTGCACTTCGTGCGGGTTATCCGAACGCGGGCGCCTACCTTTCAGGGCAATACCAGGCGACTATCAACAGCCTTACTCCTCCGGTACTGGATCCAGATTCTGTAATGGTCAAGATGTTCTTCAAGGCGGACACTCTCTATATGTCGGCCGATGTGAGCGATCAGGTGGTTACGCATGTGAACAACTACGACCAGTGGGATGGCATCAGACTGACGCTCAACGACCGCACAGCCATAGATTCCGTCGACCACGAGAAGGCTTCATACGACATTGCTATACGTGTAGATTCGCTTGGACACGCACTCCTCGACGGCGATGCACCCCTCCTGGATTCCCTGGGTGTCATCAGGGCCAAACTCATGCTGAAGCCCGGCACGCAGGTCAATGACGTTAATAACATCGGCACCGGATACACGGTGGAAGTTGCAGTCGACCTCACCAAGATAGGCTATGCCGACGGTCTCGGGGACGGCACTCTCTGGGCAGGCATGACCCATTTCGACGGAGATGTTTACTCGGATCCGACCGAAAACACCGGCGCGCGCATGTGGTGGTACCGTGAAACCAAGACTTCTAGCGGTCCGGCTTGGGCATACATGGACAAGGCTTCGCTGGTTACGGGAGTGGAAGAACAGAATCCGCCGGCCCTGCCGAAGAAGTTCGTGTTGGTTGGCAACTATCCGAATCCTTTCAACCCCTCCACACGGATCAGCTTCAGTATGCCCGAGGCGGCCAGAGTTACTCTGACTGTTTACAACATTCTCGGACAATTGGTGCGGAGCGTAGACCTGGGCGTTCAATCACCCGGAAACAGGTATGTTACTTTTGACGGTTCCAGGTTAAGTTCCGGGGTTTATTTCTATCAACTTCATATGCGGACCGCTTCCGGACATACGCAGTCGACGGCCGCTGGGAAGATGTTGCTTCTCAAGTAGTTGCTTCTCCCTACATCCGTGGCACAGTCCCGCGCCTGCGGGGCTGTGCCTCCTGGTTTTCTCTTGCATCAGAAGGAGAAATATGTCTTACTGGATCCACAATACCGCCCGAAGAACCCCGCGAGTTCGCGCGTCGCTTCTGGCTTTGCTATTCCTCTTGGTTTGCTCGAGCGCATACGCGGACACGAAGGGTAAGGTGGGAGGGCGAATTACCGACGGGAAGAATGAGCCGATAATTGGGGCATCGGTGCAGATCACAGGGACGACGCTTGGTGCCGCTACCGACCTCGACGGCTATTACTCGATCATCAACATCCCTCCCGGAACATACGAGCTTAAGGTTTCTGCCGTGGGATTCACCCCGACTCTCGTGAAGGATGTCGAAGTACAGGCAGGCCAGACAACGACGATAAACGCGACGCTTGAAGAGGCCGCCGTCCAAACGAAAGAGGTGGTGGTGGTGGCGAAGAGGCCGGTCGTGGATATCCGGCAGACCAGCGCCGTGACCATCATGGACAAAAGTCAGATCGCGGTACTTCCGGTCCAATCCCTGAACGACATCGTAAACCTCCAGGCCGGAGTGGTCGACGGCCACTTCAGAGGCGGCAGGATCGGGGAAGTTCAATACCAGGTCGACGGCGTGACGGTAAACAATCCTTATGACAATTCGTCGACGATGCCACTCGATAGGTCGGTTCTCCAGGAGGTCCAGGTTATCAGCGGGACTTTCGATGCCGAGTATGGTCAGGCTATGAGCGGAGTTGTGAATGCTGTGCTGAGAAGCGGGTCGGAAGACCATTTTGACTGGAGTTTCGAAGCCTACACCGGCGACTATTACAGCCCAAACGACGCTGCAAGAATGCCGCTTAACGACAAGCTCAATCCGGTGGCGATCCAAAGTTACACCTTGAGCCTCAGCGGACCTACACCTCTTCCGAAGACCACCTTCCTTATTAGCGGCCGGAGTTACACGAACGTAGGTTACCTGTTCGGCCAGCGGCGGTTCATTCCGACTGACTCATCGAACTTCGAGACGAAGACTTTTTATCCGACGGGAGACAACAAGATCGTTCCGATGCAGCCGCTGTATGAGTGGTCCGGGCAGGCGAAGATCGCTAACAGGTCCGTCAACAACCTGCAGCTCTCGTACCAGGCGTTGTTCGACTACAGGACGGCAAAGACATATAATTTTGCGTACCGGCTCGATCCGGGGGCCCAGACTACCCAGCATGATATTTCGCTTATCCACGGTATCGATATCACTCATACGCTTTCGAGTTCAGCCTTTTACACTCTGAGTTTCAGGCAGAACTATTTCAAGCATACGGACTATGCCTACGCAAACGTATACGACCCCAGGTATTTCGCTGCGGGTCCTCCTCTAAGCAGCGACATTAATTATGAACTCGGCGCGGTGGTCCAGGGAGTCGATCTCGGCCGGTTCCAGCAGGAGACAAACCTTCTCGTTTTCAAGGGAGCGATCAGCGATCAGATTGTGAGAAGTCATCTATTGAAGGCGGGAGTTGAATTCCAGTTAGGGCCGGTGTCTTTCGGTGCTCCCGGCACGCTCGTCCTCGCGACAGTCAACGGTGTCCAGTCTCTTCAAGCTCTCGTGAACGATCCCAACTATCCGGGCGTTGAGACTTTCCATCCCGTTTCCTTCGCCACGTATATTCAGGATATTGCCGAATGGCACGACGTCTCGGTGCATGCCGGAGTGCGGCTGGAGTATTTCGACGCGCGCGATACCATACCGAGTAATCTTGAAAACCCGGCTAATTCGATACAGGGGGCGCCCCTCTCGTTCGCGAAACGGGCCACTCCAAAATTCGATATCGCTCCGCGTCTGGGCATCTCCTATCCGGTGATCGAGAACGGTTCCATCTATTTTTCGTATGGGCATTTTTACCAGATGCCCGGTCTGGACAACCTGTACTCCTCTTCTGACTATGCCAGGTTGCTCAAAGACCTCTCCGCCGGCAACGTCAATTACGGAGTCGGTGTAATGGGCAATCCCGATTTGAAACCGGAATTTACCACACAATACGAATTCGGTTTTAAGGCCGATCTGACAGATTATCTCGGCGTTGATTTCAGCATCTTCTACAAGGACATACGCGATTTGCTGGGGGTCGAGTTCATCTCCACTTACAACGATGCCGTGTACGCGAGGTTCACGAATGTGGATTTCGGAAATGTCAGCGGCTTTACTCTCTCGCTCATCGAGCGCAATATCGGCATGATTCATACGACGATCGATTACACCTACCAGGTGGCACAGGGCAACTCGAGTGATCCACGCGAGACTTTCAACCGGGCGCAGGCTGGCTACGACCCGCGGCCTCGGGTCGAACCATTCGACTGGGACCAGCGCCATACACTAAACACGACCATCACCCTGCTGAAGCCGAACGACTATTCTGTATCGGCGGTCATTCTGCTTAAGAGCGGTCAGCCCTACACACCGGAAAACCTGACAATCTTGGGGGGACAGCCGACGACCAACTCAGGACGCAAGCCGGCTTCGATCATCGTCGATCTCCGCGCAGAAAAAGACTTTACACTGGGCAGGGTAGGGCTCAGCCTCTTCGCCCGGATCTTCAACCTTTTCGATACGAATTTCTCGGAGGGTTTCGTGTTTGCCAGCACCGGGAGCGTCGACTATACTCTGAACCCGGCCGGCGAAATACAATCGCTGAACGACCCCAGCCGATTCTACCAGCCGCGGCGCATCGAGATTGGCATTTCACTGAGGGGTAACTAGATTTGGTGTTGTTAGGAGATCAAATGAGAGATTTCACTAAGTCGATCATCTTCAAATCAATCCTATTCTCTTTCATTGCAGCTTCGCCGCGGGCAGTGTTCGCACAGCAGCTTTTTCCCGTTGTACCCGACAGCCTTCGCGGCCGCATCGACGCTGAAAGAATGGGGACGCACGATGCAAACAATATCCGCACCATGTTCTATAACTTCGGGATGGTAGGCGACTATCCCGCCGATCCAGGTAACGTCGATCTCAGTGTATTCCATTCAGTCGAGGTCCCGAAAGGTAGCGGCATGGATTACAGTGACGGCATTACCCCATTTGTGCTTGCCAAGATATATCAGACCAATAACGTGGCTGCTTACATAATGGAGACCGGCTACCGCGAGAGGCAGGGGACGAGTCCGAACCATGTACCGCCGCGCATCATGCGTTTCGAACCGAGACCCGGATTCTTTCAACCCGACCCGGCCATCAACGTCGGACGCTCACCGGCGGTCAGCGATGACTCCAGGACATGGCCTGCGGCTTGGCCGGACAAAGCCAGCGACCCCAGCGATCCAGGATGGCCCGGCTCCTGGGACGGCTACTTCGGCAAAAGGCCCGCCGCCGACGAGGAGAGCTATACCGTGATGGATGACAATTTCTACGACGCGTGGAAGTACTATCCAGACAGCAGGGATTCGACAAGGCGCGGGCTGGGACTGAAGGTTGAAGTAAGAGGATTTCAATGGGCAAATCCTCAATCTCAGAACGTGATTTTCTGGCACTATGACATATCTGACGAAGGCACTGTCACTTATAACAACAATGTGATCTTCGGGCTGTATATGGACTCGGGCGTCGGAGGGTCGGCACTGTCCTGCGACGGCGTGTACGAGTCTGATGACGACGATGCGTACTACGACAACTCGTTTGGTCTGAACCTGGTTTACACTTGGGACCTTTACGGCCACGGGGTCGATCTTACCAGTAACTGCGGTGTGACCGGCTACCTGGGCTATGCCTACCTTGAAACGCCGGGTAACTCCACGGATGGAATCGACAATGACCAGGACGGTATCACTGACGAGAGCCGCAGCAGCGGACCGGGCAATAAGATCGTAGGCAAACAGGAAATAATGAACTACGCAGTTGCACATTACGACACGACTCTCTTCTCCGCCCACTACGGCCCGATCGAAGGCCGTCCCGCCTACCGGGCCGGAGTTTGGTGGACAGGCGATGAGGACATGGACTGGGTCGCACAGCTTGACGATGTCGGCGCCGACGGTGTTCCCAATACACACGATATCGGCGAAGGCGACGGCGTGCCAACGGCCGGCGAACCGAACTTCGATCAGACGGATATTGATGAATCCGATCAGATCGGCCTCACGGGGTTCAAGATGAACAGAATCAGGGCGGGTGCCAACAATCCCGGCGGACCGACCGATAACATAGTGTTCTTCACGGATCAAAATAATTGGCCGCAGAGATTATACGATATGTGGACTTCCCCCATAGTTGCCGACCGGTTCGACCAGGCTGTTGTGCTGGATTACAACATCGGGTTTCTCTTCGCCTCCGGTACCTTCGTTCTGAAAGCGGGGACGCGGGAAAGATTCAGTCTGGCCCTGGCCTATGGAGCGGACCTCAACGAACTCCGCCGCACCGTGAAGATAGTTCAGCTTATTTATAATGCTAACTACCAGTTCGCCGTGCCACCTCCTCTTCCAACACTTACGGCCGAGCCCGGGGACGGTTATGTTCGCCTGTCGTGGGACGACGCAGCGGAGAAAGGCATCGACCCGATCACTAACCTGAACGATTTCGAAGGATATAAAATATATCGCTCGACGGACCCCGAGTTCACCGACCCGCGTGTCGTGACGAATGCGAGAGGCACCGGTCCGATCGGAAACGGGAGACCGATTGCCCAGTTCGATCTGAAGGACGGGATTGAGGGCTACTCCAATATTACGGTCGAGGGAACAGCTTTCTACCTCGGCAACGAAACCGGGATCACGCACACGTTCGTGGACACAACCGTCACGAACGGGCAGGACTACTACTATGCGGTCTGCGCGTACAACTACGGCTCCGATTCTCTCGGCTATTATCCTTCGGAGAATTCGATAGCCGTGTCGAGGACCGTCCGTGGAGGGACAATTCTCCCGAAGAACGTCGTCGAGGTCCGGCCGAATCCGAAAACGCTAGGGCTCATTCCCGCTGCTGCGTCCCAGTCCACTCACGTCGCAGGTACCGGGAATGGAACGCTTCAGTTGTCGATTGTGAATTCGGATATCGTTCCTAACCAGCATCTTTACGTGATGCGATTCCGATCGAGCGGTCCCGACAGCATCCGCGCCGAGTTCTACGACGTCCGCGACAGTACTGCTCACACGAACATCGTCACCGGCGGAACGGACTTTGCAGCGGCGGGAACCGGCCCGGTCGGTGAGGGAATTCTCCCGCTCGTATGGTCGCAGCCCGATGTGTCCGTCGACTCAGCTTCCACGAAGTATCTCCAGAGAAGCGGCGCGAGCGTGACTGACCTTGTTGCGAGCTATGAGCAGTCCGTCCTTCCGGTGAACTACAGGCGACCCGGTTATCCCGGCAACGTGACGATAACCTTCAGCAACGTTCCTCTGGATACCTCGCTGCCCAGGATTCCGACAGGGAGTTTCCCGCGCGAGCCCGTTTACTTCCGTGCGGTCGCGCACACCGACAGCGGTGACGTCCACCTTCCGTGCTATTTCTACGATCCCGGCAAGACGGGCAAACTGGACGGCGCGACGAAGTATATCCAGTTCCTGACTTATGACAAGAGTTCAGGGACGCAGAAGGCCACATGGCATGTTCAGCTTGACACGACCGGGCTGGGAAGCGGTGCGCAGCTGGTCCCGCCCACGCTTGGTGACGTGTTCCAGATCGGATTGAAGTATCCCCTTACACCTGCAGACACGTTTACCTATTCCTCGACGGCTCAGTATATCGACCCTTCGAAGGCGAAATTGCAGTTTGCCGTGAACCACCCTTATGTTGTGCCTAACCCGTATGTCGCGTCGGCAAGTTTCGAACCGGCACCTTTCGCAGTCTTCGGACGCGGTGAGCGCAGAATAGAGTTCAGAAGCCTTCCTCAGAAATGCGTGATCCGCATCTATACCGTCAAGGGTGAACTGGTGCAGACTCTGAATCATCAGAGTGCGACAAGCGGAATTGAGCCCTGGGACCTGCGTACGAGGGACAATCTCGATATCGCTCCAGGTCTCTACATATTCCAGGTCGACGGAGGTGCCGCGGGCACGTACGTAGGTAAATTTGCGATCATCAAGTGAGACGGAGACGAAAGGGAAGTGACCAATCATATTAGAATCTCGACCGGCCGCATTTCGGGCTGGATCCTGTCCGCCGTCGTGCTCCTGATCTCCTTCTCGTTGGCATCGGCGGTTGCACAAACCAAAACCGGCACGACTATCGGCCAGTTTCTCCTTATAGAGCCGAGTGCTCATGCAGCGGCCATGGGAAACGCAGGCGTATCCGGGGTGGAAGAAGGGATTGATGCATACTACAATCCTGCCGTCCTGGGTGTCCTGCAAAAATCGGATGTGCAGTTCACACATTCCGACTGGCTTGCAGGCATAACTTACGATTACGCTGCCGCAGCGGTGAAGATCGGCTCAGGCAAGTCGCTCTATCTAAGCGTTACATCTCTCAATTCGGGCGACATAGCGGTGCGTACGGTGAATCAACCTCTCGGAACGGGCGAGTACTATTCCGTGTCGGACATGGCACTCGGAGTCGGTTATGGACAGCGCATCACCGACCGGTTCACTGTGGGCTTGCAGGCAAAGTACATCCAGGAAACTATCTGGCACACTTCGCTCACCGCCTTTGCAGTGGATCTCGGAACCCTTTATGAGATTATTCCCAACACGCTCAGGTTGGGCGCGAGCCTCTCGAATTTCGGAACGAACGGGAGGTACCAGGGGAGCGATCTTCAGATCAGGTACCCGCAGAACTCGAGCAACGGCGACAACAACGTCCTTCCGGGAGACGCACAAACCGAGTCGTATCCGCTTCCCATCCTCTTCCGAGTCGGGCTGGGTTATACACTTAACCTGGGAAGCAACAACCAGTTCAACTTCGTTCTTGATGCTTTTCATCCGAGTGACAATAGTGAAAGCATCAGCTTCGGCGGTGAGTGGAAATTCATGGATATGCTGTCACTTCGCGCAGGATACCAGAACCTCCGTTCAGGCGATGCAAGCCTGAGCGGCAATCAGCAGGATGCCGATGCCGGAGCTACACTCGGGGCGGGCTTCAAGTACGATTTCTTAAGCTACGTTTTCACTTTTGACTACGCGTGGGCGGACGCCGGAAGGCTGGGTTACACCCAGCGATTCACCCTCGGACTCGGGTTCTGAGGCGGAAGTCTTGTCGCAAAAAGCAAAGTAGTCTCTTAATCATCTAAAGGGTTCCAATTGGGATTGTTCGATACCAAGTACGGCTGCTTCTCAGAAGACGGAAAAGAGTTCATAATACACACCCCGCGCACTCCCCGGCCGTGGGTGAACGTGATCAGCAACGGCGACTATGGGCTCGTCGTTTCGCAGAATGGGAGCGGTTACAGCTGGCGGACCCATGCAGGGCTGAACAGAATCACGAGATGGGAACAGGATCTAATCAAAGACGAGTGGGGGAAGTATATTTATATCCGCGACTCGTCGAGCGGGAAGATCTGGTCTGCCGGGTGGAAGCCGGTCTGCGCAGAGCCGGATTCGTATCGGTGCACGCACGGAATCGGGTACACGGAGATCGAGTCGACCTACGAGAACGTCAGGAGCTCTCTCCTGATGTTCGTCCCGAACGATGAACCGCTGGAGGTTTGGAAACTCACGTTGAAGAATCTCGGTTCCTCTCCCAGGCGCTTCGACCTGTTCTCCTACATGGAATGGGGCCTGGGTGCCGCACCTGACTGGCACCGCGAATTTCATAAATGCTTCTCATCCACTGAATTTGTCCCTGAGGCTCGCGCCATCTTCGCCCGGAAACGCCTCTGGGAAGTCCCGACCGAGAACGGCCACTGGAACGCCGACTGGCCTTACGTTGCCTTCCATTCCGTAAACTCCCCGGTCACGGGATTTGACGGAGACAAGGAATCGTTCATCGGTCTTTATGGGAGTGTCAGGAACCCGGCGTCCGTGCAAGAGGGAAGGTTGAAGGGAAACAGCGGAAAGTGGTCCGATCCGATTGCGGTGCTCCACGTGGAAGTCGAGCTCGCCCCCGGGGAGGAACGGGTGATCTGCTACACTGTGGGGGCTGCTTCAAGTGAGTCTGAAGCCAGGCGACTAATAGCGAGATACGGCGTGCTAGAAAACGTCGAGAGGTCCTTCGTCTCTCTCGGAGAAAAATGGCATCGGTTATTATCAACGGTAGAAGTGTCGACGCCGGATAAATCGATGGACATAATGCTCAACACCTGGCTGAAATATCAGGCAATATCGGGAAGGCTGTGGGGCCGCACCGCATACTACCAGACAGGCGGCGCTTTCGGCTACCGGGACCAGCTGCAGGACAGCCAAATCTTTCTTCCGATAGATCCTAGTTACACCGAGAAACAGATACTCCTCCATGCCCGTCACCAGTTTGCCGACGGGACCGTGCACCATTGGTGGCATCCCCTCACGGAGGTCGGGTTGAAGACCGATATGTCCGACGATCTCCTCTGGCTTCCGTTTCTCGTGAACAACTACATCTTGGAGACAGGCGATCGTCGTATCCTGAAGAAGAAGGCGCCTTTCATCGACGATGCCAAGCAGGCGACAATCCTTGAGCACTGCAACCGTGCCATAGACCGCGTGCTCAAACGGTGCAGCAAGCGGGGCCTGCCGCTCATAGGAGCGGGTGACTGGAACGACGGGCTGAGTGCCGTGGGGCTCAAGTGGAAGGGTGAATCGATCTGGCTGGGACATTTCCTGTTTAAAGTTCTCAACGACTACGCTTCCACCATCTCGGAACTGGACAGACACCGCGCGCAGCTCTACATGCGCAGGGCCCGGAATCTCAGGAAGGCGATTAACCGGTACGGTTGGGACGGCGAATGGTATTGGAGTGCGAGTAAAGACTCCGGTGAGAAACTAGGCTCTCGTACGAACAAAGAAGGAAGAATCCATCTTAACGCCCAGACGTGGTCGGTAATCTCAGGCGTCGCCGACCCGCGCCGGTCCGGTCAGGTAATGGACGCTGTCGAGAAACATCTCGAGAAAAAAGCGGGCCCTCTGTTGCTTTATCCTGCGTACAAATCACCGGATGAGAAGATAGGATACCTGACTCGCTATTCTCCGGGGATGAGGGAAAACGGCGGCGTCTATACACATGCAGCGACGTGGGCGGTCATCGCCGAGTCTATGGTGGGACGCGGCGAGGAGGCCTACAGGATGTTTTCCAAGATCAACCCGATAAACCGCGGGATGAATCCGGATGAATATCGAGCGGAACCGTATGTGACGCCGGGAAATATCGACGGTCCCGAATCCCCATCGTACGGCCGGGGAGGATGGACATGGTACTCCGGCAGTGCATCATGGCTGTTCAAAGCAGGCATGGAGTACATCCTGGGCATTCGACCCGCCCTGGAGGGTTTGGTGGTAGATCCATGCATTCCTTCAACCTGGGACAAATTCAGTGTGAAAAGGAATTTCCGCGGAGCTTCACTTGAAATTGAAATTGTCAATGGGCATCACGTAAACTGCGGTGTGCAGTCGGTTCTGATTGACGGGAAAAGCGCAACAAACCTCGATGGGTCCGGTAACGGCGTCGTGATACCGCCCTTCACGAAGAACACTAGACATACAATTACAGTCTCCCTCGGTTCATCAGTCCAATCGCATAAGAAGCCCCGCAAGTGAGTCTCTTGAATTTGCTATTAAGATAGAATCGACCTCATTTTGATGTTAAGGTGTCCCAGATGAATTTACACAATCGATTTGTTCGAGATGTTTTGTTCTTAGTCATCAGTTCTTTCATGGCTGTTCAATCATGCAATGCGACCGCACCTCAGTCGCCGCAAGGCGTGGTTACGCGTGTGGGTGACCAGTGCGTGATACTTCACTGGGATGCGGTGCCAGACCCGGCCGTTACCGGATATTATGTTTACAGACAGACGAACGGGACGGGAAACTTCGTCCAAATGAACTCGCAGCCCACGTGGATGACAGGCTTCGCCGACACGTTTGCCAAGGACGGCACGCCGTACACGTATTACGTGACAGCCGTGAATAGCTCGAATCAGGTGAGCGACACCTCTATTCACGTTACTGCGACTCCGCACGCGCTCACCGACGACCAGTTTCTCGATTTCATCCAGGAATCGGCGATAGATTTCTTCTGGTATGAGGCGAACCCTGCAAACGGGCTGATCAAGGACCGCAGCACTCAGGGCTCGGACTGCAGCATCGCCTCCGTCGGCTTCGGACTGACAGCCATCTGTATCGGGATCGATCACGGCTGGATCCCCGCAGAGGCCGGTCGGGATAGGGTGCTCACAACGCTGAATATGTTCTGGAACCTGCCCCAGGGAACCGGCTCCACAGGTTACGGCGGGTACAAGGGATTCTTCTATCATTTTCTCAACATGCAGACCGGGCTGAGGTCAGGTACGTGCGAACTGTCTTCAATCGATACCGCTCTCCTGCTTGCCGGTGTGCTGTACTGCAGGAACTACTTCACATCGGCTGACTCGGTGGATTCGGAAATCCGCGCGCTCGCCGACTCTATCTATGATCGCGTCGACTGGGCATGGATGCAGGCTATTGGAAATCACGGCGGTATATACATGCAATGGACTCCTGAGGATGGGTACGCCACTTCCTGGTGGACCGGGTATTGCGAGGCGATGATAATGAATACGCTCGCTTGCGGTTCGCCGACTCACCCTGCAAACCCGTCATACATCTACCTGACATGGACTGGCGGTTACTCGTGGCAAACCCAGTACGGCTACACATATGTCGTCTTCCCGCCGCTTTTCGGACACCAGTATTCCCACTGCTGGATCGACTACCGGAACATCGCGGATCCCTATATGAAGAACAAAGGTATCACTTACTTTGAGAACTCCAGGCGCGCAACGCTCGCCGACCGCGCTTATTGTGCCGACAATCCTGGACACTTCGCAGCCTACAGCGACTCTGTCTGGGGGCTTACCGCAAGCGACGGGCCCAATGGGTATAACGCCCGCGGCGCACCTCCCGCACAAAACGATGACGGCACGATTGCACCGACAGCTGCCGGAGGCTCGATAGCGTTTACGCCGACAGAATCAATCGCAGCCCTGCGTGCGATGTATAATAACTACAGGAGCCAGCTTGTGACTCCTTACGGACTCGGCGACGCTTTCAACATCAGTGACAGCTGGTATGATGAGCAGAACATCGGCATCGATCAGGGTCCGATCGCGATAATGATAGAGAACTATCGCAACCAGAAAGTCTGGGACCGCTTCATGCTCGACAAGGATATCCAGGCCGGGCTGAAGGCACTTTATTTTTCTCCCGTGACTGAAGTGAGAGAACATGGCGTGAACGTCCCGTCTGGCATTCAGCTCAGCCAGAATTATCCGAATCCCTTCAACCCGATGACCACAATTACTTATAGCCTCCCGGTGCGCGCCAGCGTGAGCCTCTCCGTGCAAAACGCCCTCGGGCAGAGGGTCGCGGTCCTCGTCGATAAGGAAGAGGCGCCCGGTCAACACTCCGTCGACTTCGACGGAAGCAGGTTTGCCAGCGGGGTCTACTTCGTGCTCTTGCGCGCCGGAGGGGCTTCGCTCGTGAGCAAGATGCTGCTGCTTAAATAGGGAGAGTTGATTGTTAAGGGAGGTTAGACTCTCCCAACTGAATGAAAGTGGAGAGGCGCCCCGCCTGGTCAGGGATTTGATTTGCAGCCTGCCGCTCACCGCACCTGACTGAGTGGCTCAAGCGCCGGCATTGTCGCGATTTTAGCATCCGGGTGATGTATCTTTCTCGTGCAAATCGATCGAAAGGAAGGAGTATAGTGCGGATTCGTTCGGTAAAGCTGGCAGGCCGTCTCGGCCTGAATCTGATTTTTCCTGTCTTTGTCCTCCTCATTCTTGCCGGGCACGGGTCGAATATATCTGCCGCAACAGACCACGGCGCGGATTCGACCGTATACTCAAACTCCGGAGACAATCCCTTTCTCGATTCGCTTGAACACAAGACATTCGAGTTCTTCTGGCAGACAACTGACTCTCTCAACGGTCTCACCCCGGATCGGTTCCCGACAAAATCTTTCTCGTCCGTTGCTGCGGTAGGTTTCGCCCTGACGGCCTACCCAATCGGTGTCGAGCGCGGATACATAACCAGAGAACAGGCGATACGCCGCGTTCTGACAACGCTGAGATTTTTCCTTGACGCGAAGATGGGACCGGACCGAACCGGAGTGACAGGTTACAAGGGCTTCTATTATCATTTCCTCAACATGGGCACGGGCACGCGTTTCGGGAAAGTCGAGCTCTCCTCGATCGATTCTTCTATCCTCATGTACGGCGTTCTTTTCTGTCAGACTTATTTCGACAGGCAGACAACCGAAGAAAAGGATATCCGCGCAATCGCCGATTCACTTTATGCGAGGATGGACTGGCGTTTCTTCGAGCGCGACAAGCCGCTGATCAATATGGGGTGGACACCTGAGGGAGGTTTCGCGCCGCTGAATTGGCAGGGGATGAACGAGGCCATGCTCCTTTACGTCCTCGCGCTGGGCTCTCTGTCTCATCCGGTGGAGCCGGCGGCTTGGGATGCCTGGACGAAAACATATATCTGGGCAAAGTATTACGGGATGGAATTCATCAGCTTCGGACCGCTCTTTGGTCACCAGTATTCGCAGTGCTGGATCGATTTCAGGGGGATCAAGGACGCATATTTGCGGAAGAAGGGGATCGACTATTTCGAGAACTCCAGGAGAGCGACCCTTTCGCAGCGCGATTATGCCGTTGAGAACCCGCTCCACTACAGAGACTACAGCGATTCGATCTGGGGATTCACCGCTTCCGACGGGCCCGGCGACACGACAATCGTTGTCGACGGAGTGAAGAGGAAATTTCAGGGCTATACCGCACACGGAGTTTCATTCGACTGGGTGAATGATGACGGCACGATAACTCCTGCCGCGGCGGGGGGCTCAATCCCGTTCGCCCCTGAGATCTGTATACCGGCCCTGAGGGCAATGAAAGATAGGTACGGGAATCTTGTCTGGCGCAAATTCGGTTTTGTCGATGCGTTCAACCCGACCTATCCTGCCAGCGACGGCAAAGGGTGGTTCGATAAGGATTACCTCGGCATTGACCAGGGGCCGATACTCCTGATGGTGGAAAACCACCGGAGCGGGTTCGTGTGGAACACAATGCGAAAAAACAAGTACATAGTCGACGGCCTTCGCAGGGCCGGCTTTACAGGCGGCTGGTTGGAGGCTAAGTGAGATCCGCTGCCTGGTGCCTTGCTCTCACATTCCTTTACGCCGCTTCCGTCCGCGCGCAGGGCAAACTTCTCGACAACTTTGACACTCTTCACGGATGGTCGCCCATCACCTCCGACGGCGTGGCCATGTCCATAGAAAGCGCGCCCGGGCACTCCGGCAGCTCGATGGCAATCCACTTCCAGTTCCACGGCGGATCGGGTTATGCTATCGCTGAGAAAAGGCTTCCCGTAGACCTTCCGTCCAACTACAAGTTTACATTCTATTATCGCGGTGGCACTCCCGTGAACAATTTCGAATTCAAGCTGATGGATTCGCTGGGAAATGTCTACTGGATCAAAGAGCTGAATATCAAGTATCCAGTGGTTTGGACCAAGAAATCGGTCAGGAAGAGGGACATCACCTTTGCGTGGGGTCCGTCGGGAGGCGGCACCATTCACAAAGTTGATCGCATCCAGTTCGTGGTCTCTGCGGGAACCGGCGGCAAGGGGACAATTTACATCGACGATTTCAGGCTGCAGCCGATGGTACTCGATTCCACGCCGCTCCCTCATCCGGAAATTTCTGCGTCGTCAGCATTGGATGGGCACCCGCCGGCGCTCGCACTCGACGGGCACGCTTCCACTTATTGGGAAAGCTCCGGAGATTCCGGCAAAGAATGGCTGATGATCGACCGGCTGCAGCTGCGCGATCTTGGAGGGCTGACTATAAACTGGAACGGCAAGACCTTCGCGTCGAAGTATGATGTCAAACTATCCGATGACGGCAAGGAGTGGACAACAGCGTATCGCGTCGATCACGGCAATGGCGGAGAAGACAATATCTACTTGTCTGAGACGGACGCACGATATATCAGGATCGATCTTCTGCGGAGCAATTCCGGCAACCGTTATTCGATCTCCGGAATCAGAATCAGGGGGATAGATTTCGGCAGCTCACTAAACGCGTTCTTCGATTCTCTCTCGCAGGAAGCCCCGATCGGATATTACCCGAAATATTTCACGCACAAGCAGTCCTATTGGACGGTGGTTGGCGCGGATGGAGACTCGCAAAAAGCTCTGATTAATGAGGAAGGTCAGATCGAAGTTGCCAAATCGAGCTTTTCACTCGAGCCCTTCATTTATTCTGATGATTCGCTGACGACCTGGCATGATGTTGCCACCGGCCAGTCTCTCGCGAAGAAGTTCCTCCCCGTTCCGACGGTCGAATGGAAGGCGAATCGCCTGGGGCTGAAGATAACCGCTTTTGCGGATGGGGACGCCGGCAAATCAGTTTTAATTGTCCGCTATAGTTTAATGAACACGGGCACACGCGATCTTCACGGCAAGTTTTTTATCGCTATCCGGCCGTTCCAGGTGGATCCACCGTGGCAGTTTCTCAACAGTCCGGGAGGGGTAACTACTATATCTAAAATTGCGTGCGCCGGCGGTACTGTCGACGTAGACGGCACGAAGGTGATCCCTCTGAGTAAACCGGACGCATTCGGCGCAACCGGCTTTGACTCGGGGGATATTACGGAGTACATCTCACGCGGGACGTTGCCGGGTTCCGGTGCCGTCGACGATCATTTCGGACACGCCTCTGCCGCCCTTTCGTATTCGTACGATCTCCCCCCCGACAGTTCAAGAGACTTCTATGTCGCAGTTCCATTTCATGATTACACCGGAGGCTGCGTGCCGGACATGGCCTCACCTGCAGGCTTTATCGCGCAGAAGCTCAGGGCCACCGAAAGATTCTGGCAATCGAAACTCGACGGCGTCGATATCCAGCTTCCGGGCTCGGCTCAAGCAATCGTCAATACCGTGAAATCGAACCTAGCTTACATATTCATCAACCGCGACGGCCCCGCGATTCAGCCCGGCTCGAGGTCGTATGACCGGTCGTGGATCCGCGACGGCGCCCTCATGTCTGCGGCGCTGCTTCGCTTCGGTGACCAGCGTGAGGTGCGAGAGTACATAGACTGGTATTCAAAGTTTATCTATCCGTCAGGAAAGGTTCCTTGCGTGGTCGATGCCCGTGGTGCGGATCCTGTCCCGGAGAACGACAGCCATGGCGAATATATTTACGCCGTGATGCAGTACTTCAGGTTTACTCACGACACTACTTGGCTGCGCGGCAAGTTCCCGTCGGTAGTGAAAGTGGCGCGCTACATACAGTCGCTTCGGTCGCAGGAAATGTCGGAGGAATATCGCACCGGGACGCCGGAACAACGTGCACGCTACGGTTTGCTTCCCGCTTCGATCAGCCACGAGGGATATTCCAATCACCCGGAGCACTCGTACTGGGACGATTTCTTCGGACTCTGCGGGCTGAAGGATGCCGCTTCGATAGCGGGTATTCTCGGCGAGGAGAAACTCGAAAGGGAGTTCTCCTCCGATCGGGACGATTTTCAAAAATGTCTTTACGCATCCATGCGCCTGGCGATGAAGAACAAGAACATCGACTATATACCCGGCTGTGCCGAGCTCGGAGATTTCGACGCGACCTCCACGACGATCGGGATTGACCCCGGAAGCGAGCTTGGGAGTATACCGGAGCCTCAGCTGAAGAACACTTTCGATAAGTATTACGAATATTTCGAAGCGCGGAAGAATGGCAGGCTCTCTTGGGACGCTTACACACCGTATGAGACGAGGATAATCGGATCTTTCGTTTACATGGGTGAGAAGGAGAAGGCGCAGGAGCTGACGGATTTCTTTATGCGTGACCGAAGGTCGAAGAACTGGAACGAATGGCCGGAAGTTGTCTGGAAAGACCGCGACACGCCGAAATTCGTTGGCGATATCCCGCATACTTGGGTCGGGTCCGACTTCATCCGCTCGATCCGTGCGATGTTCGCCTACGAGCGTGAGAGCGATTCATCCATCGTAATCGGCGCCGGAATAACAGGGAAGTGGGTCGACGATACGAACAGGGTTGTCGTGAAAGGATTGCCGACCTACTGCGGTAAACTGAATTACACGGTCGCCTCGAAAGGCGGGCGGATTGTATATTCTATATCGGGCAAGATGGACCTCGAGGTATTTCATCTTTTGGTGCTAAGCCCGTCAGGGGATCCCCTTCGCGCAGCTGCCGTGAACGGCATACAGGTCCCTGTCCGCGGCGGCAGGAGTGTCGAAGTGAGGAGGTTGCCCGCCACAGTAGAGATGGAGTATTGAACGCCGGAGGATCCGCCACACCGGAACCTGCCGGCAGAAAATACCAGCAATGAAGAAAGCCAATTCGCAAGAGAAATTGAAAAAGAATATCGTCACGCGTCTCGCAGTCCTTTTGCTCGCATTGTTCGTTGCATCATGTCACGCGTCAAGGGATTCCAGGAAGGTTGTGACCTTCTGGGCGATGGGCTCGGAAGGGGAACAGGTCGGCCCGTTGATAAAGGAATTCGAGAAGGAGAACCCGGATATCTACGTCGACCTGCAGGTGGTACCCTGGACATCGGCACACGACAAGCTCCTGACTGCGTTTGCGGGCAATGCGCTTCCCGATATGTGTCAGCTCGGGAACACGTGGCTCCCGGAGCTCCATGCCGTCAACGCTCTCGAATCGCTGGATTCACTTATAGCCCTTTCACGCACCGTGAGGCCCGATGAATACTTCAGCGGCATCTGGGAGACGAACAGGATCGGCAAGAAAGTGTACGGAATTCCGTGGTACGTGGACACAAGGGCTCTCTTCTACAGGAACGACCTGCTGAGCGCCGCGGGGATGAATCATCCACCCCGAAACTGGGATGACCTGCTCGAGGCGGCGAAGCTGTTGACAGCGTATTCGACCAAGATGAACGGCCGTAGATGCTATGGGATCTACTTTCCGGTCAATCCGGGACTTGAATTCGACGAGATCTTCTTCGCCTGGCAAAATGGCGGAACCATTCTCAAAGACGATGATTGCTATTCCAATGTGACGTCGCCAAGCGACAGCGAAGCTTTCGACTACTACGTGCAGTTCTTCAGACTGGGATATGCCCCGACCGAGACGAATGCTACCACAAATCTTTACCAGGCCTTCGCATCGGGCTTCATAGACATGTTCATCAGCGGCCCGTGGAACATGAACGAGTTGCGCAACAGGGTACCGTATCTCAACGGCAAATGGACCGTCGCACCGCTGCCGATGAACCAAAACAGGGCGGCCAACGCCGGCGGGAGCAGCCTCGTGATATTCCGCGATTCGAAGGTGAAGAGCGAGGCGTGGAAGCTGATCGAGTTTTTGTCCCGTCCCGATGTCCAGCTGAAGTTTTACAAAGCCACTTTCGATCTCCCTGCGGTCAAAAGCACGTGGAAGGACTCCACGCTTCTGGGCAACCGGATGGTGTCTGCCTTCTACGAGCAGCTCGAGTCCGCCCGACCGTTTCCCCGCATACCTGAATGGGAGCAGGTTACCGGTAAGATGGGACAGTGGATCGAGACCGTCGTCTGGGGGAGGAATACGCTAGGCCGGGCTCTCGAGGGAATGGACAGGGACATAAACAGGGTACTTGAGAAAAGACGGTGGCTGCGAGAATCAGGCAAAATGTTCGATTGATGATGAAGACTAGTGCAGTTAGTACAATGCGACGTTCGAGGACAGGCGTGCTGTCGCCGGCAGGCACCCCGTATATCTTCATCGCTCCGTCGCTTGTGTTGTTGACGATATTCTTCGTCATACCCGTCGTCACCGCATTCCTGATGAGCTTCACGGACTTCGACATTTACTCGCTGGCAAACCTGCATTTTGCACGTTTCGTCGGGTTGCGGAATTACACGAATCTATTTTCGGACCCGCTGTTCTGGAAGGCGATGTTTAACACATTCTACTTCCTTATAGTTGGCGCCCCGCTTACCATTTTCGTAGCACTCATCGCGGCAGTCATGCTGAATTCGAAACTGGTGAAGTTCAAGCCGGTTCTCCGCACGGGCTACTTCGCGCCGGTGGTCGCAACGCTCGTCGCTGTCTCGGTCGTGTGGAAATATATTTACGATCCACATTTCGGACTTCTGAATTACGCATTGAGCTTCCTTGGAGTATCGCCGCGCGACTGGCTCAGCGACCCGTTCTGGGCCATGCCCGCTATAATATTCTTTGCCGTCTGGAAGAACTTTGGCTATACGATGATGATTTTCCTCGCGGGATTGCAGACGATACCGGACGGACTCTACGAGGCGGCGGAGATAGACGGTGCCGGGCCCTGGCAGAGGTTCTGGAAAATCACCGTCCCGATGCTTGCTCCGACGACGCTCTTTGTCACCGTCGTGACCCTGATCGGATATCTGC
Source organism: Candidatus Kryptoniota bacterium (assembly GCA_024641705.1). Lineage (GTDB taxonomy): Bacteria > Bacteroidota > Ignavibacteria > Kryptoniales > JAKASW01 > JAKASW01. Next base: position 7,677 of record JAHECO010000041.1, on the reverse strand, counting down.
AGCTTTTTGCCGAACCGTATATAATGACAGGCGGCGGTCCGGTCGATTCGACGTTGTCCATCGTTCTTCTCATGTACCGGCAGGGTTTCCGCTATTGGCAGATGGGATACGCTGCTTCTCTGGCGTTCGTCCTTGCGGCAGTGATCTTCATACTCACCATGATTGAAATGCGCATCCAGGGGGAGACGAAGACAGTATGAGTCACAGAAAGATGAAGTCGGTTGCACTGACCGGTGCTCTCGCTCTTATTGCGCTGCTCGTTCTCATACCGTTCCTGTGGATGATAACGACTTCATTCATGAAATCCGGTGAGTCATTCAGCTATCCGCCGAAGTTCTGGCCGAGTACATTCACCCTGCATCAGTACTCGATCCTGTTCAAGCGGCTGCACTTCTTGAGAGATTTTTTCAATAGTCTTGCGGCGGCGAGCCTGATGACGATCTGCAGCCTCTTCATAAACTCGCTCGCCGGTTTTGCCTTTGCAAAATATAGTTTCAAGTCCCGGAAGTTCATGTTCACATCATTCCTTGCGACAATGGTTATACCGGCGCAGGTGGGCATGCTCCCGGTCTTCTTAATACTCAGACAGTTGGGGATGTTGAATACTTACTGGGGTCTCATATTGCCGGGGACCGTAAGTGCGTTCAGTATTTTCTTCTTCAGACAGTACATGTCGTCTATTCCAACCGACCTCATAGATTCCGCCAGGATAGACGGATGCAGCGATTTCAGAATCTATTGGCAGATCATGCTACCGCTTGCCAGGCCGGCATTGGTCACGCTGGGTATTTTCACTTTCCTCGGTACGTGGAACGATTTTATGTGGCCGTTGATAGTGATGAACAGGGACACGATGTATACACTTCCGGTCGCGCTGGCAAACCTGATGGGCGAGCACGCGCCCGACACCGAGCTGATGATGGCAGGATCTGTGGTTACGATACTTCCGATAATGATCCTGTTCCTCGCGCTGCAAAAGAGCTACGTGAGCGGGCTAGTAGCGGGAAGCCTCAAGGAATAGCCCCGTGTACTTATCCACCCTTAAGAGAGTAGTCCTTACCATGCTTGTTTGCCGGCTGATTTCGACTTCGACGGCGTTCGCCCAGTACGCGCAGCGGACGTACTGCAATCCGGTTAATATCGATTACGGGTACGCTCCGATTCCAGAATTCGTGAAGTGGGGAAGGCATCGTACAACGGCAGATCCGGCGATTGTCCTTTATAAGGATGATTTCTATTTGTTTTCGACCAACCAGAAAGGATACTGGTGGAGCCACGACATGCTTCACTGGCACTTTCTTTTCCGTTCGTTTCTGAAACCCGGTCAAAAGGCCAACCTCGTAAGGGGTACATATGACGATGTGACCGCGCCCGCAGTATGGGTGATGGGAGATACTCTCCTGGTCTTCGGCTCGACATATACCGACGACTTTCCTATCTGGATGAGCACAGACCCGAAGAGCGACCGATGGAGTGAAGCGGTCGACTCGTTCAAGATCGGCGGGTGGGATCCTGATTTCTTCCTCGACACGGACGGGAAACTGTACATGTATAACGGAAGCAGTAATGTTTACCCTATCTACGGGATCCGGATCGACCGGCACACCTTGGAACCGATCAGGGAGCGGAAGCCCCTCCTATATCTCGATTACACGAGATTCGGCTGGCAGAGGTTCGGTGAGTACAACGACAACATATTTCTTCTCCCTTTCATCGAAGGATCGTGGATGACCCGCCATGGGAACAAATATTATTTGCAGTATGCCGCTCCCGGTACCGAGTTCAAGACTTACGCCGACGGCGTAGCGATAGGTGACAGTCCTCTCGGTCCCTTCCACGAACAGAGCTTTAATCCCTTTTCGTACAAACCCGGAGGTTTCGCCCGCGGCGCGGGGCATGGCAGTACATTTCAGGATCAGGCAGGCAACTGGTGGCATGTCTCTACGATTGCGATCAACGTCAAGAACAATTTTGAGAGACGAATCGGGATATGGCCCGCCTATTTCGACCGTGATGGTATCCTCTATTCGAACACAGCGTTCGGTGACTATCCGCATTTCCTCCCCGATGAGAGATCGAAGAATCCGGACCGGACATTTACGGGCTGGATGCTGCTGAATTATGAGAAGCCGGTTGCCGTCTCGTCGACCTTCGGAGGATACCACGCGAACTACGCAGTCGATGAAGACATCAGGACGTACTGGAGCGCCGCGACCGGCGACCTTGGGGAATGGATACGCACGGATCTCGGGAGCGTAGATACGGTGTACGGCGTCCAGATCAACTACGCCGACCAGGACGCGCCGTTCATAGGCAAGCAGCTGAACATTTACACGCAATACCGGGTGGACTATTCGCTGGACGGCAGATCGTGGAGGACGCTCATCGACAAGAGTTATAACAAGACCGATGTGCCGCATGACTACGTGGAACTGGCCAGGCCGGTTACGGCGCGGTATCTCAAACTGACAAATGTGCACTTGTCCGGCGGGAAATTCGCGATAAGCGGGTTCCGCGTGTTCGGAAAGGGAAACAGGCCCCTCCCCGACAGTGTGCAATATTTCACGGTGCTGCGGACCAAAGAGGACAAGCGAAGCGCGTGGATCAGGTGGAAACCGGTCGACGATGCCTACGCGTACAACATCTATTTCGGAGTCTCGCCCGATAAGCTCTGCGGCTGCATCATGGTTTACGGAGACAACGGATATTTCTTCGAAGGAATGGATGAAGACCGTACTTATTATTTCAGCATCGAGTCGATCAACGAGAGCGGCGTTTCCCCCAGAAGCGCCGTGGTAAGATCCGAATAGCCACTTCGGAAATAGTAAAGAGGGATGAAATCATTGAAAGGCGGTTCAAGAACGATCATAGATTTAAACGGTGAGTGGGAGCTTCAACCGGGGCTCGAAACCGCACCGGGGGAATTCTCCCACAGGGTCCAGGTACCCTCAGTCGTCGACTGCGCGACGTCGTCTTATGAATGGAGGGATTTTGATTATCATTGGTACAGGAAATCTTTTGTTGTGAGTGATAGTGAAAAAGGAAGAGCGGCTTTCCTGAGGATTGAGCAGTCGATGTTTGGCACGGCAGTGTGGGTAAACGGCAATTTCGCCGGCGAATCGATCTCGTGCTACACCTCGCAGGAGTACCGAATCGAGCCCTTCCTCAATTATGGGTCCCAGAACAGAATCCTCATAAGAGTCGGACAGAGGTCGGCTCTTCCAGCTGAAAGTGCCGTAGGGAAAGACCAGGAGAGGCGATCCTTTATTCCGGGAATCTGGGGTGACGTGAAGGTGGTTTGCACAGGCGTAGTCCGAGTGAAGCTCGTGCAAACGCTGCCTCGTGTCGGCGAATCCATCCTGGACGTCAACGTTTGGCTGGAGAACATTGGGGAAACTCCGCGTGAAGTGAAACTGACCGCGCAGGTTACGGAAAAGGTGAGCGGCAAATCGGCCTCGGATCCAATCTCAGAGAAGTCAAGATTGGAGGCCCTTTCGGAGATGAAATTGTCTCTCAGTCTGCCGGTAGCAAGCGCGAAACTCTGGTCGCCCGAATCACCGTTTCTGTACGTCTTCACTGCGACCGTGTCTGGGGATACTGTCGATCTTTTCGACGAGCACCGTGTGGTTTTTGGAATGCGCGAATTTGAAATCCGCGGCTCGGACTTTCTCCTGAACGGAAAGACAATATATCTGCGCGGAAGCAATATCGCGTTTCATAGGTTCCTCTCCGACGGCGACCGGCGGCTTCTTCCGTGGAACGAGAAGTGGATCCGGAAGGCTCTGGTAGACATTCCCAAGGAACATAACTTCAATTTCTTCCGCGCTCATCTTGGCCACATGTATAACAGATGGTACGACATTGCCGACGAAGGGGGCATCCTCCTCCAGGACGAATGGCAGTTCTGGGGGGCGACCGGTTCAAAGGAGCAGATCACCGAGGAGTTCTCTGATTGGCTGAAGGACAACTGGAATCATCCGAGCATAGTGATATGGGACGCTCTGAATGAGTCATCCGATAGTGTCGTCCAGGATGAAATAATACCGGATATGAAGAAGCTCGACCCGACGAGGCTATGGGAATCGCATGACTTCTTCGAGGATCATCCATACATCTATTCGCTCGGCCCCGTTCTTATCGACCGGAAATTCGGTTACACCAGGTCGCTGGAGGATATCCGGAATTCCGAACGGCCGTCGCAGGTGAACGAGTATCTGTGGTGGTGGCTCGACAAGGATAATAGACCAAGCGAACTCACCCGGAAAGTAGTGACCAGGTGGCTCGGTAGTGACTATTCGCACTCCGAACTCGTTGAACACCAGTCCTTTCTGGCGTCTGAACTGACCGAGCTGTTTCGGAGGCTGGACGTTAAGTGCATCCAACCCTTTGTCTATCTCAGTGCGAATGAGGGGCCGACTTCGCATTGGTTCGTCGGAGATATAGCCGAGCTGAAAGCCAAGCCCGTGCTCGCCGCTATCGGTAAAGCTTTCGAGCCGTTTGGAGTGAGCATCGAGCTTTGGGACAGACATTTCTTTGAGGGGGAGACTCGGCGCCTGACGATTTACGTTTTCAACGATTACCCCGACGAATCTGACGGGATAGTCAAGGCCGGTCTCAAGGATTCATCGCACAAGTGGTTGATATCTGAGGACATTCCGGTGCGTGTCGACGGCTCCGGAACGCTGAAGAAGACATTCGACATCACGTTCCCGACGAGCCCGGGAGACTACTTCATCGCCGTCGAAGTGCTTAATTCCCGAACGGGTCGAATGTCCGTCAGCGAAAAGGTGTGCCGTGTTTATGCGACACCGTTGGTTCCGGCTTTGCCCGACACGCGAGGCATTTCACTCCTCGATCCTTCCGGAGAGGTACAGGGTTTCCTAGCGTTCTGCGGATTACCGGTTATCTCTTTCGACGGGAGCTTTGACTCGACAATTAGCCTCCTTATGATTGTGGGAAGGGGGATTCTCGATGATTCATTCTCGGCAAATCGAAAAGACATTTTCAGGTGGGTCGAAGATGGCGGAATACTTATCATCATCCAACCTGAACAGGGTGCGGCGCCAAGGCTCGAGATCGAGCTTCCCGCAGGTCTTAGCATGACGGTTGAGGCAAGAGAGGACCGTGACCAGGGGGGGTACGATTCATACGTGATCGCCTCAGAAAACTTACATCCGCTATGGGACGGCATCGAAAAAGCGGACCTGCGAATGTTCAATGGCGGCTACGGCGGCGAGATGGTGCCGCAGTCCGACCTGATATTCCGTGGCAAGCACGAAGTACTTGCACGGTCGGGACTTGGGCTTGCCAGGCCGGTAGTAGTGCACGCTGCGGCGGGGAGGGGTTCTGTGGTTGTCAACAGTCTGGAAATTGTTGGACGCTTACTGCCGAAAGAAGGGAGCTACGATGATCTGTATGCACCGAGACCAGATCCTGTCGCGATGAAATTTCTTTTGAATCTCGTTGCTCTCTGCTCGCGTGCCAGCAGCCGCGGAACCGCACGGCCGAATCCTGGAGAGGCAATTGCTAAATTATAATGGTGGCAGAATGTTGATGATCGATAAAGAATTGAGATTGTTCGGCAGGGCCTTGATATTTCTTTCTGTTCTCCTGGTCCTTGCCGTGTCGGCGAATACGGCCCTCGCGCAATCCCGTGCAGTTGCGGCGGGTGACACCGTTGCGTTGGTGAACGGGAATCCGGTAACGGCGGCTGATTTTGAGGAGCGGTTCAACCTGACGATCTACCCGCACAAGGAAGATGTTTCGGCACTCCAGGCGGAAAAAGAGCGCTTTCTATTTTCTCTGATAGCCGAACAACTCCTCGCCGATGAGGGAGTGAAGTCTGGCAAGTTTATGACCCCCGAGGCGAGCAGGCTTGAGCACGAAGCGACGCAGACTTTCCTACGCGATGCACTGTACCGGAAAGAAATCATGAGCAAAGTCGACGTCAGCAGACAGGATGTGCTTGGCGGCATTAAGAGGACGATGCGCAAATATGCCGTCGATGTCTACCATTTCCCCGATACCTCCTCGGCTTATTCATTTTACAAGGAGTGCTTGTCGATGAGACCTGCGCGCCTAGATAGTTTCGTTACAATGATTCGGGTTCCTCATGATACTGTCAATGTAATGTTCGGCGAACTCATGGAGAGGCAGGAGAACGCTTTCTGGGGGAAACCGGTCGGCTTCATCAGTACGCCCGTCCGCGGTCAGAACCAATTTATCGTTATCAGAATTATCGGGAGTGCATTAAATTCCTCCTTCGCGCATCTTTCTACCGAAGAGCAGGAAGCTAAGGTAAGAAAAGACATCAGAAGGAGGAGGGAGACCGCACTTGCAGAGGATTTCATGTTGCGCACGCTCGGAGATGTCAAGGCGACCGTGGATCACAGACTTGTGGGAATGCTCGTGGATACACTGGCGCTCGTGCTGAAACAACAAGCCCCTCCCACTTTCTACAGATACTACAACCTGAGCCCTCACGACGTGGGAGAGTTGCTGCGGAAGTTTCACGCCGAGACGGATCTTCCGATGATATCACTGCGCTACTCGGACAGGCCGGGGAAGGACAGAACGATGTCGTTCGGTGAGGTGATTAGAGGCTTGTTGCCCGCCACATTCCTGTGCAGGGATACAACGAGGGCGGCGGTCTTTTCGGGACTTCAGTTCACCCTGCGGCATGTAATTGAGAATGAGCTATTGGCGGAGCGTGCCGAAGAGATGGGACTTCAGAACACGAAAGAAGTACGTCACGATGTCAACATGATTGTGAGGGCCTATTTTGCGACCAAGATGAGAGACGAGATAACCGATACGGTTGAACTCACTCGGGCAGACATGGACGCGGCCATCCGCGACTACAAATCGAGCAGCCTCAGAAATGTGCGCCTGACCCTGCAGCGTTTCAAGACGAGGACGCTTGATGAAGCCGTAGATGTCTTCAATAGGGTGCGCCAGCTGGAGGCCGTGAGTTCGTCTGAGGCGAGAAAAGCTGTTCGAGGTCTGGATGTGGATACCGTGACATCCGACGCATACCTGATCGGAGAAGCCGGCGCGTTCTTGTCGAGATTCAATCCGGGGCAAATCTATGGACCGGTAAAGATCGGAGAGGGCTACACTCTCTACAGGCTCCTTTCAAAGAAGAGCGGAGTCCCGGATACAGCTCTCGCGCAGGCCATCGACACTGCCAGGTACATTGCATTGAAGCAAAAACAGGATAGGGTTGTGAATAGGTATGTGGCATCTCTCGCAGCAAAGGGAGATGTGAAGATATTCCTCGATGTACTTAAGAGGGTGAATGTTGTCCCTATTCAGATGTTCACGGTGCGCAACATCGGATTCGGCGGGCAGATAAATGCGGTACCCGGGCTGCCGGTTTGCGAAGATTGGACGAAGTTGGCGCCGATGAGAGAAATAATCATCCCCTGAATGGATTCGTCAGGTCTGGTTTGTAGAACTAACAGGAGCTGAAAGTGTCGGGAGTCAGACTGGTCAATGTGAACAAGACGTACGAGGGGGGCATCAGCGCCGCCCGCGATATCAACCTGACGGTAGAGGACAAGGAATTCCTGGTTCTTGTAGGACCGTCGGGTTGCGGGAAGACGACGGTTCTGAGGATGATAGCGGGACTGGAAGAGATAACAGCCGGGGAGCTGTACATAGGAGACCGGCTGATGA
>JAHECO010000040.1 GCA_024641705.1 Candidatus Kryptoniota bacterium | reverse complement strand
TCAGCGTGACGCGGGAGGTTCTCGGCAGACTGTACCTGATTGTGGTTGAAGGATTAAAAGGGTTCGGGTAGTTCTGGCCCAATTCGAAAGTGTGCGGGAGTGTGCTGGCCCTGGATGTATCGACGGCCGTCAGCGGCTGAATCGGCTTCAACGTGGCGTTGTAATTTGTGACGATCACCTGGTAGGTGTACCCGGTAAGGCTGGTAGCCGTGTCCTCGGTGACCTCCACCTTGGTGAAACTGATGGTGTAGTTGTCGCCGCTCTTCATGAAGGAAGCGCCGGGATCCGTGTCGTGAAAATCCTCATAGAAACTGTAGGTCTGGTCGACATCATACAGAAGCGATGTCGCGTCATCACGCTGGCAGTTCCCGTTCTGATCCTCAATTCCTCCCGGGAGCCCCCATGAATCATCATTGCCCTGATAGATGAAAGGAATCTCGTAATAGGCCTCGTAAATATCGCCGGGAGACCCGGAACCGTTGTAGCTTAAATGCCCGGGCGCGTTCTGGTGGAGCTCATTAGTGTCTACTATGCCGTTGTAAGTCTGGACTTCGAAGAGGTCCCAATCGAAACAAGGATCGCCGTCATGGATACCGACATTATGATCGGACTTCGTTTTAAACATCCTCCCCCATACGGCACCCGTATCGGCGGTGAATTCGAAATTGTTTGCGAGGGTGCTGGCGAATCCATATCCGGGTATACTTCCGTAAGCCGAATATACGTCCGCCCAGTTTGACTGCACCCACGTCACGGTTGTCGGATCGACGTTGCTCTGGTCGCTGTACCCTGCGACCTTTACCGTCATCGTAAAGTCGAGCTGGTAGAGCCGCGTGGTGTAATATTGGGAGGAATCGGAGAGAGACACGTTGCCGACGAGCATGAACGCCTCCTTATCGGCGTTCGTGACGAGCCCGGATACGGTTATAGTGCTGTCCATCGATGCCGAGATGACGGCTATTCCGTTGCCGCTGCCCGGATTAAATCCGACGGTGGCCTTGCCGCTCCCATCCGTCTGGACCTCTGACGCCGCGAACGATCCTCTGGAGGAGTGCAGCTTCACCTTTTTGTTCTTGAGGGGGTACCCGTCATAGTCGACGGTCTGGATAGCCACATTAATGCTCTGGTCGGCTGCCGCCTTTAGTCCCGGCAGTGTGATGTTCACCTGAGGATCGATGGAAAGATCGGGATTTGCACTCCGTTCCTGAGCCTCGTAAGTTCTGATTTTCGTTATAAGCGGAAGTATCCCGGCAGCAGCCTGCGCGGCTGCGCTTTTTATATCGAGCGTATCGGATGTCGTGAAAGTCGCGGATCCTGTGGCGATATCGGCTTTAGACCGGGCATCCTTCAACCCGACTGTCAGCGTGTAACCTCCTGAATTGCCCGTGACCGTGCCGACCACATAATACTCAGTGCCGAAGATTGTCCCTGTGTCGGGCGATGGGGTCCAACCTCCCGCTATGAGATTATCTACGCTGTCGCTTCCGGCGTTTGCATAGGAAAAGAAGTAGACTTGCTTCGTCGTGGTATCTGCGGTTATGGCCTGGTAGAGAAAGTGAGTGCTCAGCTGCATTGCTCTATAAGGGGCACCGGTATCGGTCGTCGCCGTGCTGAAATTACAGCCGTAGTAAGCAACCCTCGGTGAAAGGATGTCCTGGAGATTCTGTGAGTATCCTGCCCGCACAACAGCCAGGGAGATAATTGCAACGAAGACGGCACACGTCGTGGATACGAAGCGTTTCATGACTCGTTTAGTCCTCCTAGATCAATTTGTAATTGTATGTCGAAATCACAGGGTAAGTCATTTGCCGCTGCTCTCTTGCAGGTTGTACATGTGCAACTCCGGGAGCCGGATTACCGGTACGTCGAATCGATGGATCCCGGACTGGGGGGCCGGTATTTTCCCGGCAATAATTGTCCAGGATTTCCGAGTTAGTACGTTCCTCATCTCCCACGAGGAAAATTGGGATAATGAGAACCTGTTGCAACTGAACGAATGTACAGTTTGCGGGAAACGTGATCTAGATCAAGAGGTGGAACTAGACGAGCTTGTTCTTCACGGTCTTTGCCACGAGCTCGGCCCGTGACCTGACGTGGAGTTTCTCATAGATGTTGTGAAGGTGAAACCTGACGGTGTGGACGCTGATATAGAGTTTGTCCGCGATCGACTTGTAGGAGTGGCCGTCGACGAGACATTGGAGTACTTCAACTTCCCTTTCAGACAGGGGTGCAGTCAACTCGCCTCCGTCACTCCCGTGAAAGTACCTGATGACCTTCCTTGCGATTTCCGGAGACATGGGCGCTCCGCCTCTGTAAGCCTCTCTGATGGCATCGAGGAGTTTCTCCGAGGATGTATTCTTTAGAATATAGCCAACCGCGCCGTTTCTGATAGACTGGAAGACTTTCTCCTCATCGCTGTACACCGTCACCATGAGGATTTCCACTCTCGGGTAGTGCTCCTTGATTGTCTGGACACACTCGATGCCGGATTTGCCCGGGAGACCTATGTCCATCAAAATCACGTCCGGTGTGTTTTCTTCGATGCCCTTCATGATCTCCGCACAATTCCTGCACGTACCCATGCAGGCAAAGCCGTCCGAATGGTTCAGCAGCCAGCACAGCCCGTTTCTAATCTCGTCGTCATCCTCGACTATGGTTACCCGGATGATGTTTTCGTCCGAAGGCAAAGAGGTCATTTCAGATATCTTCTTGTCTTTCTTGTCGTCCAATCTCAATCCTAAATGTCCCATTCAAAAAGAGCAACTGAACAAATGTACAGTTACGTGGAAAAAGGCACCGTTATCTCAATGATGGTACCGGCACCCGGGGAGGTCCTAAGTCTGAACTCTCCTCCGAGTTTCTCGGCACGTTTTCGCATGTTTTCGAGCCCGTGGCCCGTCGGATGTCCCCCTGCCTGGAAACCGCGGCCGTCGTCGGACACCAGGAGGTGAATCTCCTTTGCCTTCGACTTTATACCGATCCTCACGTTCCCGCAATCCGAATGCTTGACCGAATTATTCAACGCCTCTTTCGTGATGATCAGAAGTGCTCTCATGATTCCGGGGTCGAGGCGCAAAGTCTCCAGTTCAGGATCGGTTTCAAATTGCAGATTGACTCCCTTCGCTTCGCACATCTCGTAGGCAAACGAACGGAAACGCGTTACGAGGTCACCAACTGTCACATTCTTCGGATCGATGGACCAGACGACATCGCTCATTGAATCGACAAGCTCTCTCGCGTTCGTTCCTATTTTCTGCACAAGGCTGTGCGCGGAGAAGCTCTCCCCGCTTCCCTGCGCACGATGGAGGGACCCCGTCCGGGCGGCGACATCATTGGCCTCGGTCTGGCGAAGTGCGACATCGGCCAGGATAGCGATCCTCGTAAGCCCGGATCCTATATCGTCGTGGAGGTCGGTGGCAATCCTCGCCCGCACCCTCTCAATTTCGAGGAGCCTTCTGACTTTCACTCTGATCAAGAAATAAATGACGGAAAGGATGATTATCGCCGCAGAAGTCACGAACCACCATCGTCGCCAATAGGGCGAGACGATGACAACCGGCAGCGTCGCCACATCCTTGCTCTCGAGCCCCGCGGAGTTCACGGCTCTCACTTCGAAGACATATTTGCCCGGGTGAAGCGTGGCATAGGTAATAGGCAGGCGTCGCCGCAGGAGGTGCCAGTCGGCATCGGCACCGTGAAGGATATAGTGGTACCTTAAACTCCCTTCGTCCCTCATACTGACTCCCGCGAATTCAAACGTCAGAGTGTTTTCCGAAGACTGAAGTTCCGGTCCGGCTCTCGCGACAGCGGAATCAAGGTCAAGTTTCTTGCCGTTGACAAAAAGTCCGGTAATGTATACGAGGGGGGCCACTCGTGAACGAGGCGCCCGGGATAAGTTGCTGAGGAATATCCCCGTGGCATTGCTCGCCCAGAGGAGTTCGGTTCCCCGACCGCCGCTTGATGAAACGGCTGTACCGCAGGCGTAAGACGGGTTGGCATCGCCGAACGCGCGCCAGCCAAGAGAGTGCCAGTCGCTGCGCTGCAGTTCCTGCAACCCCCGCTGCGTACCGAAGAAGATCCCGTGTTCCCTGCTGAAGCACATCGCCCAAATGCCGTTACTGACCAGGCCTTCATTGACGGAGAGCGTGGTGAATCGATTTCCCGCCATTATTGCGATGCCTCCATACCTCGTGCCTATCCACATGTTGCCCGAATCATCCTGCACTATCGCGCGGATCGAGTTGTCGGGCAGGCCGTCCCTGCGCGTGAACCGGGTCATCTTGCCATCCCTGAGTTCAGACAGCCCACCGATGTATCCGCCGAACCAGACGTTTCCCTCCCTGTCGCTGTATATCGCCCGAACGGAGTTGTCCGGCAGACCGTCGTTCGTGGTGTAGACCCTCGCACCTTCCAACCCTTTCGAGGTGTTGAACTCGAGGACGCCGGAGAGATCGACGCTGCACCATCCCCGCCCTTCGCCGTCCACATACAGGCAAAGCAAGTTCTTACCGGGCAGCATTCTGTTCACCGAAAATGAACTCACATCCCGCAGTCTCTCAGCCTCGTTTCCTTCACTATGTATAGAAAAGCAGTGTATCACTCCATCTTCCGACGCAAGCCATAACCGGTTCCCCGACGATACCTGTGCGGAAAAGCACGATGCCGCAACGTTCATTTCCCTGTACAGATGAAAATGCCTTCTAAGTACGCCCACGCCCACGTTCCAGATTTCCGTCAGGCCGGCTTTTCCGGCTACCCAAATGTGTCCATACTTGTCCGAAGATGCCTGGGAATTGTTCTCACTTATACGGCCGTACTCAACCGGAAACGCGAACGAATTCTTGTCTGCGAGTTTCGCCAATCCCTTGCCCGCCGTACCGATCCAGAGATCTCCTTCCCTGTCGACAAGCCCGGCTGTGATGTCGTCCTGCTCCAGTCCGTTTGCCGTAGTCAGAAGCGCAAGCGGAGACGAGGGAAATGAATTCATGTCCAGCTTGTAGAGCCCGATCGAGGTGCCGATCCAGATATCGCCGGCCCCGTCGTCCGTAATGAATTTCGGGACGGATCCAATTGCACGGCGGGCCAATACTCTCCCGGTCAGGTTCATCATTGTTCCATCGTCTGACACGAGCCATAGTTCCTTCTTTGAGTCGACCGATATTCTACTCACCCTGAGCGACGCCGGCAGATCCTTCACAAGTGATCGAGTGCGCCCGTTGACGAGATTAACTTGAAGAAGAGCCCCCTTGCCATCCACGATGAACAAACTATCGCCGCTCCGCACGACCTGATTGAACGTGCCGTGCATGACCTCGCTCGAAAGCGGTTTGCAGATTCCATCCTTTAGTCGGTAGACGCCGTCGTCGGTGGCGCAGTACAAAGTGCCGGAGCTGTCTTCGGCCAGCGAATTCACCCTTTCGGACCAGTCGGAGTTGCCGATCTTGAAAGTCCGGAACTTCCCGGCCTTGAACCGGCTCACACCTCCGCCGTTCGTTCCCATCCAGATGACGCCCTTGTTGTCCAGGTCCTCGATGATGCAATTCACCAGGCTGGAAGCAAGCCCGTCTGCCACGGTGTAGTTTCTGAAGACCTCGCCGTCGTATAAGCTTACCCCGTCGCCGGTCCCGACCCACAGATAGCCGTATGAATCCTGGCAAAGGGAGGTGACTGCGTTCGAGAGGAGCCCTTCTCGTACGGAGTAAGTCTTGAAGTCATAGATTTGCGCCCCGGCGACACCGCAGAAGAGAATGAGGAGGATGGGAAACGCCGCAAGCAGCAGACGGTTTCCGCCTTCCGGTCGGGCCATTCCCTTCAAAGACGTTCGACGCATTTTTGTGCTGACTCTGTTTCTCCTCTAAAGGAAAATAGCGAAAGGGGGCAGAAGAGCAAAGGGAGATGTGAGAAGAAAATCACTCGGTAGGCAGCCGGTTTTGAGCTTGGGCGGATGAGCAACGGCCAATCCGAAGGAATCCGCGAAGTGAAGCCCGACGACGGCGAGACGTCGGCCGTTGTCCTCGCCAGTACCGGTTTCAGTCCAAAAGAGGAGCGACGATTACTCCCGCCAATATACTACGTTGTAGCTCCCGGTCGACGGCGACATGGGCGGCGAGGTCATTGTTCTCTCAAAGCGCTTGTCGTAGCTGTAGTTCTTAACGAATCCGTTGCTACCCACCAGTCCGACGGCGCCGCGGGTCTTCTGCGCCATAGAGCCGAATAGAGTCAAGGTACCGTACGCCGCAGATTGATACCTGCTGTTGAAGAATTTTCCCTGCCGGGCAAACAGCGAAGCATCGATGGTTAGGTTCGCAGAGGCCAGTTTGCCCACCGCTATACTGTTATCCGCAACGAGACCGAGTAGGTTCCGGTCGTCACTTAAATCCGTGGGCATATTAGCGTAAGTGACGTCTCCGTTGATAATGACGTTGCCATTATTGTGATTGCTGCTTCCGTTGCCATAAGTCATGTCGACGTCGACGCTCTGTCCTTCTATTTTACTGCCGTACGAACTCGAGCTTACACGGGCCTGCCCCGAGGTACCCTGCTGCGCGACCAAGGTGAGTTTTCCGTCAATCTGTCCGGAGACGTGGAGGTCTCCGTTCTGTATCACCACGACACTCCCGAGCCCATTTCCACCCGCGTCGCCGAACGAGGATATAGGAACGGTTGTCGTTCCGGTAGCGGGGACTCTGCTTACCTGCGTGTATGTCGCGCCTGACCATGACGTCGACACGCTTGATGTAACCGTATAGTATGAAACATCTGTTCCGCTAAGGGTCATGTAAACATCATACGCGTAACCGCTCCCTGTGTGCGAGGAGTCCTTCAAGATTGTCACGTTTGGTATGCTGTTGTAGTTTGCAAGACTGTTCGGCATGGGAATGAGCACACCATTTTGGTAGCCCGGAGCAGTTAGCCTGTTGCCATATGCATCCGGCAGCGAATTCGGACTCACAAGTGCCGGAGCTTTTTGCTTCGTAGTCAACCCCACGCCGGTGCTTACGTTGTCGGTGAAGGTGGGGGCGCCATAAAGGTATAATGTGCCGTTGGTGTGATAACGTCCGTCCAGCGTTTCCCCGGTCGTCCAGTAGATCGCGCTATCTTTATCGGTGAAATACGCCCACTCATTGAACCTGCCGGGCTTCATGAGTATCTGAACAGTGTCGTAGATTGTGTGGCCCCTGAAACCGGCATATTGAGAAACTGCCGTGGCAAGAACGTCAAACTCGCCGTCTATCGTATCCGGCTTTGTCGTCATACGGACGGTACCGCCCTGAAAAGAGAGAGGCCCTATATCCAGATGGGTCATGTCCCCGCCGCCCTGGTTCCAGAAGAGTGAATCCGCAAGAATGTTGATGGCACTTATTGCCAGGACGTGGGCGGAGGTCGAGTCATAATAATTCACGAAATTCTCGATAGCCTGAGTACTTGTTCTATTCCAATACCGGCTTGCAATCCCGAAGATCATACTAAAGCCGAGTATTACGATTAAAGATGCTTTACCAACCACAATGCACCTCCTACCTCTGCAATATCATGTTTCGCGACACCAATCGCGTTTGTCGCCAGTAGGCGAAGTTCTCAGTGTAAGCCCTGTTGTACGAAGCGGTCGGCTCGACTTTGACCGTCAATTCGACAAGCTGAGGAATGCTCGCTTGCGGCGCTATGACTGTAGGCATGAGACTATCGCAAACGTCGAAGTATTTCAAGGAGAACTGCGTCACGCCAAGATTCGCGTGAAGCACCGGCTCCGAGTTTACTTGCCTGCACAAGTCTCGTATTCGCGGGTTCGGCCCCGCGATATAGCCCCCGAGATACCATCTGACTGTATCTATCGTACCGTCGTTGTAGATATCCGCCCGGAACACAATCTGATTCGAATCACCATATAGGATGAAATACTTAGGGTCTTTTATTTGCTTCGGATCCTTGCAATAGCCGATCTTTCGAAAATCCCATTGTATGCTTTCGATTATGGACGTCATATTCTGCTGGACGGTCAGGTTTTCCTGCATGTGGTAAGTATTCTGCGTAGCCTGGTCGTTCATTCGCAACGCGGAGAGGAGGAGCAATCCTCCGACGAGCATCGAGCCGATTATGTCGAGAAGCGCTGTACTACCCATCATTCCTCCTTATCTAAAATACCAATAACCGTATATCGCGGACATCTTGACGGTATCAAGCGGATTGGCAGTATTCCACACCGACACATCCAATCTCTTCAACCACGTTTGAGTATTTGAAGTACCGTCCAGGTTGTTCTTGTTTACATAGCAAACGTGGGCCTTCACCATGTAAACGCCTGTGCTGTCGCTTATCGTCTGGAGCCGGTAATTGTTAGCCCCGCCGGCGGGACCATTGTAATCGTCGAAGTCGTCCGGGGCCACGGCATCATCAGCGTTCTCGCTCCCGAGAAGGTTCGCAGGCGTGAGAAGGTTCGTTTGGTTAATAGCTATGTACATTGTCCCCTCGCCGAATGAGTTTGCGGTTGCAGCATCAAAAGGGAGATACATTGCTTCGTCGATAGTAGACGATGCGAGCGATGTCGATTCCAAGCCGAAGTTTGTCTTTAGCATCAGTTCACCGCTGCCGGTGATTCCCCTGTTTGTCGTCAAGATCACCGTTCCCAGGAGCATTATGGCTCCGATAGTGACCAGCATTTGACCGGTTCCCATCACTTCTCCTTCCAGTTGTCACGTCGCGCGGGCTACTTAATCGGCAGGAGGCTATCCCCCCGCAAGCCAAAGCTTAGACGGTCAGTGTAACCACTTGTATGGTATAGGCTTGTGGTACCGGGTGAATGGTGGTACCGGCGCTCCCCCAACCAGGAATAAGATGTTCGACTCGACTCATAGCCCTTTTACACGACTCATTACACGAGTAGATTCCTACTCGCTGAAAATATATCTATGCACCAGATTCGATGCAACTATCGAAGATGCCCCTGTGTCCCGCGTCAAACAGCCCTATGCATGTGATAAACACGTTCCCGTGGCGGCCGCTGTATTGTCCCGGCAGAAGAGGCCGTGCTATTCCCTCCAGGAAACGATCTGGAACTGGCTGGCCGACGGGAAAAACGGGGGCGCAGCGGCGTAGAAACGGTCGTCGTACTTGTAGTTCTTTTGGAACCCGGCTTTCAGGCTATTGGTGGATTGGTCGAACTCGCCGACCGCACCTCTCTGGTAATTGGTGACGGAGCCGTAGAGATAGATGGTCCCGAGAGGTCCGACTCCGGTGTCGTTGTATCCCTGGTAAGTGAAAGATCCCGTCCTGGCAAAGATCCCGGCGTCGATGTGGACATCGTGCATGGGAGGAGTTGTTTCCCTGATTGCCACATTGTTGTTCGCTACGAGACCCAGCATATCGTTACTCGAACCGGCTTGCGGATCGTGGGCATATGTAACGTTGCCTTCGATCCACACATTGCCGTACCCCCCACCGGAGCTTCCGTCTGCGACGACTGTGGCCCGACCGTTCAGGACTCCCTGGACGTGAGCGTTGCCCTTCGAAACATGTATAACCCCATTTGGAGCAAGCGTGTTCAGCGGGACTGTCGAGTCGGATGCCATTGTGTTGTCTTTGTAAGTAACCGTTCCATCGGCGTTGAATGTCAGATAGACGTCGTAGCTTCCGCTCCCGGGATTCACGAAGTCCTTACCACCCACTGACGCGCTCTGGAGAGTGGACAGGCTGCTGGGCAGATTAAGGCTGACTCCCGACTGATAACCGCCGTAGAAATACGGAGTAGCCAATTTGCTGGGGAGCTTCGGATTGGTCCCGATCTTGGTGGTAACCTTGCCGTAAAATACCGGACTGCCCGAAAGGTCTATCTTCGACTCCGTGTGGTAGGGACCCCACAACGTGTCTCCGGTGATCCAGTATATGTTCGACTCCACAACCGAGAAGAAAGCATACTTCGTGAAGGAATACGGGCTCAAGACCACCTGAACGGTGTCCCTCGTACTCTCGTACGAACCGATGGAAGTGATCTGGATATCCGCTGTATCGAAAGGTGCCGTGGATATACTGAACGTTCCCGATGAGAAATTACCGCTCAAAGAAAGATTTGTGACGCTCGGATTTTGAAAGATAGAATCAGCGGCTAAGTTGGCCGCGCTGACGGCAATGTTGTGCGCGTTCGTCTGGTTGTAGTACTGGACGAAGTTGTCGACGGATTCGTTGCTTGTTCTCTCCCAATACCTGCTTCCGAATGAGAATATAAGGCTGAATCCAAGTATAACGAGTAATGTACCTCTCCCTACCATAGCTCCACCTCACCTGTTCTTCAGGTTTCTTGAAATCAATCTCGTCTGCCTCCACAGCGCAAAGTTCTGGCTGTAAGTGGTGTCGTCGTATGCGGCAGCAGGTTCTACCCGGATGGTGATCTCCACCATTTGCACCTGTGACGGTGCTGTAAAGGGAACGGGAAGTTCCTGCCCGAACGAGTCCAGATACTTTAGGTAGAATTCGGTGACCCCGAGGTTCGAGCCGACCGCCGGATCGCTGTCGACCTGCCTGTACAACATCTTCACGTGCGGGTTCGGACACCCGGGCACATGTCCTCCGAGATAGTACTTGACGGTATCAAGGACACCAACATTATTGAGGTCGGCTACGAACGAAATGGAACTCGTGTCACCCTGCACCAAATACATATAGGTCTTCGGCTGCAGATTCGGGTCAGCACAGTATCCCATCTTACGGAAATCATATTCGAGATTCTGAACGAGGGATGTTAGGTTCTGCTGGACTGTCAGATTCGTTTCAGAGTAGTAGGTGTTCTGTACCGCTTTCTCATCCATCTGAAGCGCGGTCACAAGGAGAAAGCCGCTGATAAGCATCGAGCTTACTATATCTATCAGGGTACTGGAGCCCATCTCATTCTCTCCTTAGAAATACCAATAACTGAAAACTGTGTGCATCTTCACGGTGTCGGGGACGTCCTTGTTCCACACCCAGACGTCCAGTCTCTTGCTCCACGTGGCGGTGCTCGAGTTGTTGTCGAGGCCGCTCCCTAGCGATACATAGTGTACTCTCGTGTAGGCATAATAGATACCGGTACTGAGGGTGTCCACCTCCAGCCGACCGTTGCCGTTCAGTCCGTTGTAGTCATCAAAGTCGTTAAGGTCGGTCGAATCACCGCCTTCCTGTCCCAGCTGGTTCGCAGGAGTGAGCTGGTTCAGGGCCGTCACATTGCTGGTGTCGGTCTGCTCATCGAAGGTTTTCCCTTGTGCTTCCTCAATTATGGACGTGGCAAGAGACACTTCTTCGAGCCCTACGTTTGAGTTCAGCAGGACTTGATTCGTGTCGCCGAGGCTGCGGTTTGTGGAAAGGATTACTGTCCCCAGAAGCATGACGGCTGCGATCGTCAAAAGCGTTTGGCCTGTTCCCATAGTTCAACGCCTCCTTCTCGCGGTCAAGGGCCGGCGCAATGGGACACAGTGACGTTCATATTTCTGGTGCTGACTAGAACTCATTTTCGACGCTCTTGTTTATGGACATCTCAGATTGCCTCAATTAAGATGCCGGCGCCTCCGCATTTCGCCGAAGACGGAAGAGGAACTCTCTAACTCATTGATAAGCTCGAAGATGTGATGTCAGGCGGTATCATGCTCGGGAGCGCGCGCCGACCAGGGAGCGGAACTTATTACCTATTGACGAGAAGAATTACCGTACAGAATTGTGTAATGCACGTTTAATCGGCCTATTGCGCGCCGGATTGCTCCGTTGGCACGAAATCGTCCGGATTGTATCCCTGTTTAAGAAGGATATCGGTGACCACTTGTCTGCCGTAGGCGGAGAGTGTTGGCGTCCGACTGAGGATCCATCCGTATTTTCTCGACGGGTTGCCGACGATCGCCCACCGGTATTCTCTGTCGAGACCTATGATCCAATAGTCCCCCCAGAACAATTGGATCCCGAGAAACCTGACAAAACTCACTTCAAGTTTCGCGTTCGTTTTGGGATCGACTACTTTTGCGATTCCCTGCGCGATATTCTCGCTGCCGTCACTCTCCACGCAGCGGTTTATCACGTCAATGTTACCGTCCGGCCTCAACCGGTACGTTGCGGTCGTATTCATGGCGCATTTCTTCTGGAATGAGTTGGGAATCCTGGCTATCTCGTACCATGTCCCGACGTACCGGTTCAGGTCCACAGAATCGACCGTCACCGGCTCAGTCTCTACGGAATTCTTTTGCTGTGCATCCGCCTGAAGAGCCACGAGTAACAACATGCCCGCCAACAAGCCACCGTACTTCATACGGAGGAAATTCCGATTTTTCCGTGTAAACTGCAAGAGGAGAATGACCAGCGATCGTCCAGACCGCGACCGGCTCCGATCGCCTCCTCAGAGGAAGATCAGAAAACCGGCACTCTGTCCACGACGGGCATGGATTTCTCTATCTGAACCGTTTTTGAGATGAGGTCTACCGAATTCCCGCCCACCATCACTTCAAGATCTCCCGCCTCAACCACGCGCTGCATGTTCGCATTTATGAACGAGATATCATACGGCGTAAGGATGAAACTGATCGTCTTGGTCTCGCCCGCGGGAAGCTGGACTTTCTTGAAGCCAGCGAGTTGCTCGACGGGTCTCGTAACGGACGTGCATCTCTGCCGGATATAGAGCTGGGCTATCTCTGCCCCGCTTCTCTTCCCGGCGTTCGTTACGTCCACGGTGACCAGGTATTGATCCTTTACGCCGGGATCAGCGACGACATTGAAATCGGAGAATTCAAACTTCGTGTAGCTTAGTCCATATCCAAAGGGAAAGAGAGGTGACCAGGGAAGGTCGATATACTTCGACGTGAAATGTTCGGTCGATGGCGGCCTGCCGGTGTTCATGTGATTGTAATAAATCGGTACCTGTCCCACGGTTCTCGGGAACGTCACGGGGAGTTTTCCGCTGGGGTTATAATCGCCGAACAAAACGTCGGCAATAGCGTTTCCGGCTTCCGTCCCCAGGAACCAGGTTTCGAGAATTGCCGGTACGTGATCTGCCGACCATTGGATGGAGAGCGGGCGCCCGTTCATGAGGACTTCCACCACCGGCTTGCCGAGCGCGGCGACAGCCCTGGCAAGTTGCTGCTGTACGCCGGGAAGGTCGAGCGAGGACCTGGACTCGGCTTCACCGCTCATGTCTCCCCTTTCACCCAACGCAAGTATGACGACATCGGCATTCCCGGCAACCTTCAGAGCCTCGGCGAAACCGTCGGTCGACGTATCGTTGATACCGCAGCCCTCGGCGTAAGAGATCTTCGTGGAAGACGAGACCTTCGCCTTTATGCCGTTCAGCAGGGTTACCACCGGTTCAGGTTTCCCCTGGCAATGCCAGGGTCCGAGCATATCCACTTTGCTGTCGGCAAGAGGTCCGATCACCGCGACTGATTTCGTCTCTTTGCTGAGTGGAAGGAGACTCTCGTCGTTCTTCAGCAGGACGATGGATTCCCGCGCCTCTTCCCTCGCGGCTTTCCTGTATTCCGGGAGCATGAGACTCGCTTTCGAATTCTCGATTAGGGTGTATAGGTGTTCGAAAAGGCCCAGCTCGAACTTAATGGTCAGTATCCGGCGCACTGCATCGTCGACGAGCTTCACCGGCACTTTCCCTTCCTCGACAAGCTTGGCAAGGTGGTTGTGGAAGGGGCCGACCATGTCCATGTCCACCCCCGCGGTCACTGCCTTCATAGTCGCCTGCGAAGAGTCGCAGGCTATTCCGTGATTGATCAGCTCTCCGACCGCGTCCCAGTCGCTCACGACGAATCCATCGAACCCCCATTCGCCCTTCAGGATATCCCTGAGCGTGAACGGGTTGGCAGTGGCGGGAACCCCGTCAAGGTCGTCGAACGCGCTCATCAGGGTTCCGACCCCGGCGTCGACGGCGGCTTTGAAAGGCGGGAGATAGACTTCACGGAGCGTGCGTTCAGAAACTTCTGCAGTGTTGTAGTCGCGTCCTCCCTCCGCCGCACCATATGCCGCGAAATGTTTAGCGCAAGCTACGAGGTAGCTCTCAGGAGTAAGCCTCGGCCCCTGGAATCCTTCGACTTGAGCCTTCGCCATGGCCATGCCGAGGAACGGGTCCTCGCCTGCGCCCTCGGCGATCCTGCCCCACCTCGGGTCGCGCGTGATATCTACCATCGGAGAGAAAGTCCATCTTATTCCCTGGGAAAACGCTTCCTTCGCCGCAATTGAGGCGCACGCCTTCACCATGTCCGGGTCCCATGTACTTGCCTCCGCAAGCGGAATCGGGAATATCGTTGAGAAGCCGTGTATAACGTCGAGCCCGAATAATATCGGGATGCCGAGCCTCGATCTGGTTACCGCCGCCTTCTGCAATTTATCGATCCCCTCAGGTGTGGTGACGTTGAGGAAAGATCCCACCAGACCCTGGGCCGCCAGCTGTTCCGCGTTTGCACCGCCGGCATTGTATTGGCACATCTGTCCCACCTTCTCCTGCAGGGACATGCGGCTCAATAGATCATCGACACGCTTCTCCATCGGCAGTTTCTGATCGAGATAAGCCTTGTTCGCCGCATTCGTCCGCTCAGATTGTTGCGCGAGAGAAACACGCAGAGGGACAAGCAGAGCAAACAACAATGCCGTCAGAGAATATGCCCGGGCGCGGGTAGGCAAATGAAACAGCGAAAGTTCAACAAAGAAGCAGCTCAATTGACTCATTTCGTCCTCAAGAATTTTTCCGGAAACGACTCGTGACACCTTTCACGATGCCACCCCGTGTCGGTCCGGGTTCACAAAGCTAAGGTATATCACCTGTTCTGGCAAGCAGGTCTGCGGGACCGACGCAGAACGGCTACTAATCTGTCATCCGCCTGAATTCAGACGACTATTTTGCCCACAAGATAGGTCACGGCTTTGCCTGCGATCTTCACGCTTTCATTCAGGTCTTCGCAGAAGAGTTTCCCTCCCCTCTTCGACACCTGCAGAGCCGTCATCTGTTTCTTCCTGAGCTTCTGGCTCCAGTAAGGAATCAGCGTCGTATGCGCCGAACCGGTAACCGGGTCCTCGTTTATCCCTGCCTGAGGGGCAAAAAACCTGGAGACAAAGTCCGCACTTTTTCCGGGCGCGGTGACGATGACGCCCAGGCAATCCAGAGCCTTGATCTTGTCGAAATCGGGTTGAATCGAGCGCACCTGGTCTTCATCCGCAAAGACCGCCATCAAATCTCTGGACTTCAGCACTTCCGAAGGCCTGGCCCTGAGTGCCTCCGAGATTTCTGAGACTTCCGGGAACGGCACCGCCGGTCTGCGCGGGAAGAACATCGACATGATGTCTCCGCCGTAAACGACCTTCAACGCGCCGCTTTTGGTCCTGAATGTAATCTCATCCCCTTTGTAGTCGAGGTGCTCCTTGAAAGTATAGGCGGTCGCCAGCGTAGCGTGCCCGCATAGATCCACCTCGATTGCGGGCGTGAACCATCTTAGCTCTACGCCCCCGTTCTTCTCCACAACAAAAGCTGTTTCGGCGAGGTTGTTTTCTGCGGCGATATTCTGAAGCATCGCATCGGGGAGCCACCCGTTCAGGATACAGACCGCTGCAGGATTGCCGCGGAATCTCTCTTCGGTGAACGCATCGATTTGATAAATTGGAATTTCCATTGGATGTCAAACCGTTCTTTTTTAGAACATGCGATGAGGATTTCATGGAACAGGCTAAACGCGACCCGGAAGCACGCATGACCGGGCTCCGCCCGAACTGAAGTTAACAGGAGAACGGGAATTTAGATAGTTCTAAATTGCGGGCCGCATTCCCGAACCGGTATCTTTCACGTCCCGCGCGTGCCACTGTCTCATTATGGCTTCGTGACCCTCGCGCGGTACGTGGGGAACAGAAGATTCCACCCCAGCTCCTCCTTGGCACGTCTGTTCATACACCTGACGCTGTGAAGGAGATACTCCACCGTGTGCCAGCCGATGGCAGGCTTCGCCAGAAAGGACGGGATGCTCATGGGCGCGGGGGCGCCGAGTGACCTTGCCACAAACTCCACAAGGTCACGGTACATTACGGGTTCGTCGTCGCAGATGTTGAACACTTTCCCGATATTCTTCGACCCGTGTCTCACCGCGGCGATTACGGCAGCCGCAGCATCGTCGGCGGTCACAAGGTTCCAGTACACCCGGCCACGTTCTATAAGCGGGTATTTGCCTCGGCTGATCAGGTCATACATCGACATCGTGTACTCCGAATCCGGGCCGTATACATTTCCAAATCTGAGGATGATCGCAGGGAGTCCGTGGTGCGCGATGGAATTGAGAACTTGCCGCTCCATCTCGACCGACGATTTTATCATAGGGGGAAGGTCGGCCGCCGGCGGGCAGGACTCATCCACCCATTCGCCGTGTCTCCTGCCGTAAATGAAGGTGACGCTGCCCTGAAGGTATAGCTTCACGCTGTTTCGGAGTGCGGCGGCAATAAGGTTGGTGGTCCCTTCGGTTCTGAGACGATCGTTCAGAACCCAGTCGTCGAGCATGGTCCTGGTTTTGGTCGGGATGGCCGTTGCCAGATGTATCACCGCATCGCAGTCCGCCGAGACCGCAAACAATCCCTCGCGGTCGAAGAGATTTCCCCTCCTTGATTCGGCGCCGTGAGCCGCAAGCCACTCCTCATTTTCCCGAGTCCTGCTTAATCCTACGACATCGTGACCAAGCGATATCAGTTTCGGAACGACCCTCTTGCCCAGCACACCCGTTGCCCCCGCAACGAAGATCTTCATCTCGAATGGTTCTCCTCTAGTACTCTGAAAGATACGGGAGGCATGGACAGTACCGACCCTATACCTCGGGAATGCGTGCCTTTCTTAGATGGACAAATATAAACATAACCGTGGACACTCAAAAGGGACACGACTTTCCTTCCCGGCCATGCGCCCGCATATGGCGGTCAGCGCGATTAGGACATGTTTCCGGACAGCCTACGGCTCTGCCAACTCTATGACTTTGGGCTGGACTAGCTTCGCGTAGTCTTTGTAGGCCATTCTGACGAGTTCCCTGTGCGAGCAGGCGTTGAACGCGATTTCTTCCTGCTCCACGAGTAGCCCGGACACGAAGACATCCATGCCGTAGATGTTCCCGAAGGGCGGCATCGCCCCGAGTTCGCAACCGTGGAATACTCCTGAGAACTCATCCTCGCCGGCCAGCTCCACTTTATGCGCCCCGGTGACCTCACGCAACAAATGGAGATCGACCTTGTGTGAGGCCGGGAGAACTGCCATCGAGAGTTTTCCGTCGATCTTCACGATGACCGTCTTGGCCAGCTGATCGGTGGGAATGTGGGCGGAGTGGGCGATTTCCTGGGCGGTGTAACCGAGGGAATGACTTACGACCACGTACTTGACATTGTGATTGTCCAGATACTCTTTCAACTTCTCGAGGGTCATGGCGACCTCCTTTCCAGATTAGTAGTTAAGCCTTTGGAGACTCTTCCAACTACTTCCGGAGGGCATTCCCCGGTCGATCAGACAAACGTGCTGCGGAAAAAAGGAGGCTGGCTAAATAGGTTCGGACTTGAACATCACTCGAAGATAAACCGAGATGCCCTGACGATATCGCTGGAGACCACCCGCAGTGCCGCGTCAGTCTTTTCGGATTGACTGCCGGACTCAAACGGCGAGCGGCCTCACCGGTAAATTAGTTTCCCGCTCCGTCAGTGTCAACACGCAACACACGGACAACGCTGCTTCCTCGCGCCAACGGGGTCGGATACCTGTAGTGGCGCTTCAGTTCCACTTCCCCGTCGTTCCCCCAAGACTGTACTTCCCCGCGCCGAGGAAGTATATGCATATTCCGCCAAGAAGGAAGAACGCTTCCAGCTCTATTCCCCACCCGCCTCCCGGATTGAGCATCAGGACGCGCGAATGCAAGACCAGCACTATCGCCACGAACAGATCAAAGGAGACCACAAGTCCTGCGATTCTGGTGTAGACTCCCAATATGATCATGAGAGGTGCGACTACTTCGCCGAGATAGACCCCGTAAGAGACGAAAGCCGGCAGATGAAAGGCAGCCAATGGGCCGGCCATCCATGCCACACCGTGCATTAGCTTCGAAATTCCGTGAAATAGAAGGAGACCGGCTACGGTCAGGCGCAGGACGAGTTTACCTATGTCTTGCGAACTTGTCTGGTTTGCGAACATATTGACTCCCCATAGTGGTTGCATTTCTGTGTACCAACGTATCTGAAACCCCGCCATGTGCGAATCGGTTCCCGGAAGTGCCTCTGTCGGTCAAAATGCGCAACAGCAAATCGACCGGATGCCCTTGCCAATTGCCGACTTGCAACCCCGTTGTGCCAATGCGATATTTAGATAAATGATCGTATCCTCTTCAACGCAACAACACCTCGTGATCTGCACTAAATCCTCCAGAAAGACCGGGAGTTTTCAGTCAGCACGATTCACCGAAGCACACTCGCCCAGGTGACCAGATTCTCGAAGCAGGTATCGCACCGCAAGCAAACCAAGGAGGAAAAATGAGTTCCCGCAATCCCTCTTCCATTGCTGCCGGGTCGCCCCGCGCCACCGCCTCAAACAGAGAGCGGCCGCAGGATGACAGGCACTTTTTTTCACCGACAAGTCTCGTCACAAAATTAGGATTCATTATAGCCATCGCCATGTTGACCATACCATTCAAGGCAAAAGCCCAGGCTCTCAAATATCCCGAAACATACAGGGACAGTATCGTTGACAACTACTTCGGGACAAAAGTGCCCGCGCCATACCGATGGATGGAGGAACAGAACAGCCCGCAGGTCGAATCGTGGGTCGAAGCGGAAAACAAAGTTACCTTCTCATACCTCGATAAGATTCCTGTCCGGAAGTGGATCAACAAACGGATTACGAAACTGTGGAATTATGAAAAGGTCGGAATACCCGGCCAGCATGAGGGCGAACTCTTCTACAGCAAGAACAGCGGGCTCCAGAACCAGAGCCCTGTCTTCATGCAAAAGTCGACCAGGGGAAAACCGAAGATGGTTCTTGATCCGAACAAGCTTTCGCCCGACGGTTCGATTGCATTGTTAAGCTACGAGGCGTCCCCGAACGGCAAGTATCTCTGCTACGGCCTCTCGCAGGGAGGAGCCGACTGGGAAGAGTTCCATGTGAAAGACCTCGCCACGGGAAAAGACTTCGCCGACACGGTTCATTGGGTGAAATTCTCCGGCATCGCCTGGACAAACGACAACAAGGGGTTCTTCTATTCCCGATTCCCCGAGCCGAAGAAGGGAGAGGCCCTGATGTCAGAGGCAGTCGGACAGCAGCTGTACTACCATAAGATCGGGACCCCGCAGACCGAGGACAAGTTGTTCTATGATCTCAAGGATTATCCGGGATGGTATGTCGGCGGCGGCGTGACCGACGACGGTCATTACCTCTTCATCATACTCAACAAGGGGACGGAATCCAGGAACAAGGTTTTTTACGTCGACCTCAAGGATGCGAAACATCCCGACCTCTCCTCGCCCGTCACACCGCTGTTTGAGAAAGACGACGCCGAGTATTACCCTCTCAGCAATGTCGGAACGACGATCTATATGCAGACAACGCTCGATGCCCCAAACCGCCGGATCGTCTCTTTCAGCATCTCCGATCCTTCCCCGAAGGACTGGAAGACGGTTGTACCCGAGTCGAAGAATGTTATCGAGAACTCGATGCTCGCCGGCGGACACGTAGTGGTAGATTATCTCGTGGACGCGAAGAGCGTGGTCGGACTCTATTCCCTGAAAGGTAAACACGAGAGCGATCTGAAGCTTCCGGGCATCGGCACGGTCGGTGGACTGAGCGGGCGTGTCGACTCACCCGACCTGTTCTACGCTTTCACATCATACCTATACCCGACTACGGTATTCAAATACAATTTCAAGAGCGGCAGGAACACGGCGTTCCAGGCACCACATGTCGATTTCAACCCGAAAAATTATGTGACCAAGCAGGTGTTCTATCACTCCAAAGACGGCACCCGCATCCCGATGTTCATTACGATGAAGAAGGGGACCAAGCTCAACGGCGAAAACCCGACTCTTCTTTATGCGTACGGCGGATTCAACATCAGCATAACCCCCTCTTTCAACCCTGTGAACGTGGTCTGGCTCGAGATGGGCGGAATTTACGCGGTCGCGAACCTGCGGGGCGGCGGAGAATACGGCGAGGCATGGCATCATGCGGGCATGCTCGGAAAGAAGCAAAATGTTTTCGACGACTTCATCGCCGGCGCCGAGTACATTATCAAGGAGAAATACACGTCCACCCCGAGGCTGGGTATCGAGGGATACTCAAACGGCGGTCTGCTCATAGGGGCGTGTGAAACCCAACGCCCCGATCTCTACGGCGCTGCCTACGCCGGCGCGGGCGTCATGGATATGTTGCGCTATCAGAAGTTCTCCGCCGGTGTAGGCTGGGTCCCCGAGTACGGCTCATCCGATGATTCCACCGATTTCCAGTGGCTGATAAAATTCTCGCCGGTCCAGAACGTGAAGCCCGGCACCTGCTACCCGCCGACGATAATTACGACGGCCGATCATGACGACCGCGTAGTTCCGAGCCACTCCTACAAGTTCGCCGCCGCGATGCAGCACGACCAGGCTTGCAGCAACCCGATATTGATAAGGGTAGAAACAAAGACAAGCCACAATTACATGCCTACCGACAAGCGGATCGCGCAGGCTGCGGATGTGCTGTCGTTCATGGCGTACAACCTGGGAATCAGGGAAATGCCTGTGTCAAGCAGCAAAAAGTAGAATAGAGCAAATTAGCCGCGAGCTAAGCACGGCTTCGTACATTATTAGATAAAAAAAAGTCCCGCTCAAAAGGGCGGGACTTTTTTCAAAGCTAACTCCAACCGGATGACAGCTTAGGCCGACGGAGCGCCCTTCCCGAGTTTCATTGTCTCTACCACGAAGTACAACATGCCGAGAATTGCTGTGACCAGTCCTACATACGCGCCGATCACCCTTATCACCTCTGAGCTGCTCCATCCGGCAACGGTGAAGAAGAGGAGCGTCACCCAGAATCCAAGGAGGAACAACATCTTAAAAATGCCGGACTTCAGTGACACGAGCCATATGAAGAACACGACAATGGCCCAGCCAAGATCGGCCCAGCCCGCATAGCTGTGCGCGGCAGCCATGTTTCCCATTGCAGCTGAACTATCGGGCATATGGTGGCTCACCATGGATATTCCCCACAGGAAGGCTGCACTCACCAGGAAGAGTATCCCATCTACGGCGTTCCCGTTGAGGTAAGAGAAAATACCTGCGATGCCGAGTATCAACCCGCCGAGCGTGAACGCCAGCACTCCCCCGAACATTCCTGCCTCGGGGGTGTACCAGTTTGCGTACATCATCATACCCATCCACAATACAATGGAAAGAGCCGCATAACCGAGCGGGACAGCATTCGCATACTTGCTGTTCATTTTTACCTCCTTTTGATATTGTTGGTTAATAGGTAGGGATGCGCAATTCTGTCGCCTAGGAAAGTGTAGGTTTGGTAGGTAACGATAAGGTACTTCTGAGTTGCGCGTTCCATTGGAGCTATACTCTGAATATAGGGAACAAGTATCTTTGCCTCAAGGGTCCGGCTAATAAGCTGCAGAAATAACTTGGGACAGCCCTGCCGCCGCGGCTTCCGGGTCTGCCCCACGTATGCCGCTCACCGACCCCGTTCGCCCGCGTCCCGGCCGTTTGGCTCACCTTCATTCCACACCTTCTCCAAAGTCTCCAGAAATAGGTGACTCGGCTGTGCACCCGATATCGCATACTTGCGGTCAAAGACGAAGAACGGCACGCTGTTGATGCCGAGAGATTCAGCCTCTTCAATATCGCCCTTCACCAAGTCAGCGTAGTCGGTGGACTCAAGCATCGATCTCACCTCCTCCGTGTCGAGACCGATTTCATCGGCGATCTCGGTCAACGCGGGAATTTCACCGATATCTCTCCCTTCTGTAAAGTAGGCTGCGAACAAGCGTTCTTCGGCTTTTGCCTGCAACCCGTGACCGGCGGCAAGATGGATCAACCTTTGCGCGTCGAAGGTATTAACAGGTATCGCCTTGTCGAAGTTGTATTCAAGACCGACCTGCCCGGCCCTCGCGGCGACGTCGGCGTTCACCTCGATGGCCCATTCCCTGCTCCTCCCGCACTTGGCCGCAAGGTAATCATGAATGTCTTTTCCCTCCATGCGCTTCGCACCAGGATCGAGTTGGAAACTGTGCCAGAGTATTTCGACTTCGTCGCGATGCGGAAACTGCCCGAGTGCGATCTCTAACTTGCGTTTCCCCATATAACAAAACGGACATACTACATCCGACCAAATTTCAATTTTCATCTAAACTTCCTTTTGAAAATGCAAATGACACCACGCAAGAAACCAGGAGCATACTGGATACTGCGGATATCGGAGCTAGTTAGATCCGCGGGAATCTGCCTGATCCGTGCGATCCGTGTCCGATTCCCGTTCTAAATCCCGAACAACAAATGGTCAAGAGAAATCCTCCCGGGCCCGAGGAGTATTATCGAAAAGCTGGCGACCAGGAGCAGCAGCTCGAATTCCCAACCGCCCGCGGATCCCTTTGCCAGGAAAGGCATTTTTGTCCTGCGTTTGTACCGGATCGCGCCCACCATCACTATGACGAAGCAGAACGCCGTCAGCTGCGTGAGCAGACCCAGGACTATCGCAATCGCACCCAGCGGCTCGGCGATGGAAAGCGTCTTGAGAGTCCGCAGTGCCGAAGCAGGGAGCTGCTCGGAAGGCTGCATCTTTCTCATCGGCACCTTCATCATTCCGTGCACCCAGAATATCAGGCCTACACATGACCTCTGAATAAGAAGCGCAATACTTGTATGGTGTAATGTCATGAAGAAATGCATATTCATCTCCTCTGGTCCTTAAACATCCAAGCTTGTGAATCCGCGTTTTTTCTTCCGACTCCACAGTACCGGGAGCGGTTCCGTCATCACTTTCTAACACGGCGACGCGACGAGTTGTTCCGGAGAATATTAATCTGAAAGGAAGTCCAACGCTATCGAGGCAATGCGGAAGTTCAGGTGGCTCTGTACCCTGAATGAGCCACGGCCGCGCATTACTGATGGAGCGGCAAAGTCAATTACCGGATTTCAATCCCTGCAGCCACTCTTTGGCGGCCGCCCTTGCAGCTTCGATCGTCTCTCTTCCGGCCCTGTAGCAGAGCTTCCAGTCCGAAGACTTGCCTTCATAGGTGGGGTTGGCAAACGTAGTGAATCCGCTCTTGTCCCTTACAACCTTGGCGTTGAAATCCACGTCCGCCGAAACCTCGAGGAAATTCTCCAGTCTACGGATGAGCATCGGCTTCGGATCCGGCGGCCATTGGGTATCCCACTCCGCAGAGTCTTTCTTGAACGTCTCCAGTTGTCCCTCGTACGCCTGCTGGTACATCTTCCCGACATCCTTGCTGTACATAGGGTTGTTTGGATCTTCTACCGATTTCAGACTCGCGCGCAGGCCGTCGAGCACGGGCTTGAACTGCTCCTGCTGTTCCGGAGTGAGGGTTTTCATGTTCTCTTCCGTTTCCTTGATGCTCTTCTTCAACTGTTCTTTCTGTTCGCTGCGCATCTCTTCCATGGACTTGGGCAGCTCGGGGCGCTCAGGCTTCTTCCCTTCACGGTAGGTTTCGTAACGCCGGTTGAACTCCGGGCTTTTGGTATATGCCTTCGCATGGGCGACCAACTGTTTCACGATCGCAACACGGTCTCCCCTCGCGACGGCCAGGATCTGCTCCGTGCGGGGATAGGATAACACAGCATGACTGAAATCGAGCCATATGTAATCCTTAGCGTCTTCTTCTGTCAGCCCAAGCTGTTTCAGGACCTGGGCTCCCTTTTCGTCAACTGCTCGAAGGGCAAGCCCGAGCAGAAAACCGAGAGAAGCGACCACGACAATGACGAGACGTTTCATGTTGCTACCGCCCTTTCCTTTCTTCCGTTGAAACGGGAAAATGCCTCGTTCGATCCCAAGGAATAACAAATGATCCCTGCGGAAGATACTTGGCATCAATTCGCACGGGTTTTGCCGACTGCAGAAAGCTACAATTTCTCCGGTTTGTAGAGCCCATCGGCTCTGGCTCCGCTGAAGCAAAGATCGACCAGATCCTGATCAGCGCGGCTGAGCCACCTTCGCATCTTACCGCTCAATACTTCGTGGTGCTTAACCTCGTAAAGGTAGTCTCCGATGAAATCGAGGTTCTCATCCGTTGCCATCCAGTTCACTCGGTCGAACCTCGACAGGTCGACGGGGTTTGAGTAACTGCGGAGTGTCATCTGGCCGTTTGTATTGAAATAAAAGGGGAAATACGACATCACGAGCTCTCTCAGCGACCGGTAAACAGGGTCACGGTATCTGAGCGTCGTCGTGTTGGACTTGGCCACGGCACCGTAATACCCTCCCTTTTTGAACAGAGCTATTACGTGGTCGTCATCATTGTCAGCAATCATGTCGACGATCAGGGGCCTGTATCCAAGCTTTCTCAACGCGGCGGCCGCGAACATAGCTCCTTCAAAACAATTCGCTTCGCGCCGATCCATTACTTTAACGGGAGATATCGTGCCCGGCTCGGACTTGTAGCCGATATTGTTCAGGTATACTTGCACATCGTGAGGCTTCCTGAATTGTTTCAGCAGCCCCAGACCTGACTTTGCGGTTCCATGCTCTCTCATATCGGGGATTCCATTCAATTGTTCGGTCTTGTGAATCAATCTACTATATTAGACGAACAATTCATTCAAATCTCAGAGGTCCAGCATGTCCCGAACATTTGTTGCAGCACTCGTTCCACTTTTCTCTTTGACTCTTCTCTTTTCGTGGTCCCCGGCCCGGGCTGCCAACATGACGGGTGCGCGGAACAGAGCCTCCCCCGAAAGTCTCCCGCAGAAACTCTTCCTGATACCGACTCCACGGAAAATCTTCATTCACCCAGGCGAGTTCAGGATATCCGCCATAGAGAGGATCGTGCTGGCTCGCCCCGCCGATCGGGGAGCTAAGTTCGCAGCCGGCGAGCTGGCCGACGAGATATGGACCGACTTGAAAATAAAGATCGCCACAGGTGCGAGACGTTCACGGAATTATTTTCTGATGGGACGTATAGGAAAGGACCGTGCAGTCAATCGCGCGCTGCACGAACTCAGGATTTCCGTGCCGGATTCGCTCGGCGATCAGGGATACATTCTTAATATCTCTCATGACCGGGTGCTAGTCGCTGCAAACACTTCCACCGGTGTGTTTTACGGGATCCAAACCCTGAAACAAATAATAAGAGCCGACCGGAAAGGAAACAGTATACCGTGCCTGACTATCGTAGACTGGCCGGGACTGGAGTACCGCGGCTGGATGGACGATATCAGTCGCGGCCCCATTCCGACTATGGACCTGCTCAAGAAGGAAATCCGGACGCTCGCCGGATACAAGCTGAACTTCCTCACGCTATACACAGAGAACGTATTCAAGCTGAAGGCCTTCCCCGATCTCGCGCCGGAAGATGGATTAACAGCAGACCAGGTAAGGGAGCTTACTGAGTACGCTGCCCTGTACCATGTACAGGTTGTCGGCAATTTCCAGTCGTTCGGACACCAGTACAATATTCTCAGCCACCCGTTCTACCACGAGATGAGGGAGACTGAAAACGTCCTCAGCCCGATAGCCCCTCAGACCTACACTTACCTCGAAAAGGTCTACTCCGAAATTGTCCCGGCATACTCCAGCAAATTCTTCAATATCAACTGCGACGAGACATTCGAACTTGGCGAGGGAAAAGCGAAGGCATGGGTCGACAGCGCCGGGCTCGGGGCTGTCTACGCGTACCACATCAACAAGGTCTACGACCTTCTGAAGCCGTACCACAAACAGATAATGATGTGGGGCGACATCGCCGACCAGGACACTTCGATAGTGGGCATGATTCCGAAAGATATCATAATGCTGCCGTGGAATTACAGTCCCGACAAGAGCTTCGATCATATGATAGTGCCGTTCGTCAGCGAGGGATTCAAATTCATGGTTTCTCCCGGTGTGGGATGCTGGAGCGAGATCTGGCCGAGCATGGAAAGTGCTGTCGTCAATATTTCTAACTTCGTGAGAGACGGAGCGAAGTACGGCGCTATGGGGATGTTGAATACAGCTTGGGACGACGACGGCGAGAATTTTTTCAATTACAACTGGCATGGGCTTATCTGGGGGGCGGAATGTTCGTGGAAGCCCGCCCCACCCGATACCGGCGAGGCCGGCGATCTTGAGATGAGTGACAGACTTTCGCATTTCAACGATTCTTTCAACGCGGTATTCTATGGCAACTCTGCCGACTCGGTCGCTCAGACATTGTTCCGCCTCAACGCGATCAGAGAAATTCCGGTAAGGAATATCCTCGACGATCCCGGTTTCTGGAAGGAGCCTCTGGCTTTCCAGGCACAGAACTCGAACGACTCAGACATCACCAACAACACGAATGCGGGGACGGCAGCGGTCGGGGTGATAGCCGAGTTGGAGCGCTCGCAGAAGACCGTGGAACGGAATGCCGGCACACTTGACTACGCCATCTTCGCGGCAAGAAGAGTTGAGTTCGAGACCAAGAAGAACATATTCAGTATAAGGCTGAGACAGGCAATCATGAGCGGCGATTCCACATCCCTATCTGGATTGAAGACACAGATCGATCCTCTTCTCGACGAGTTGCATAGTCTGGAAATGGAATACGTCAGATTGTGGGAAAAGGAAAACCGGACCTGGTGGTTGAACAAAATTCTCGCCAAGTACGACAAGCTCGGCAACAGACTCATCAACCTCGACAGAGCGGTAATGATTACTCCTTCCAACGAACTTGTCGATGGAAGGCGCGCGATTACGTTAAGCACCGTGTTCCATGACCGACCCATTTACTACACCACGGACGGGACAGCGCCGACTCTGGGAGCCAACGTGTACACCGGGCCGTTCACCATAGATCGCTCGACTCCGATTCACGCAGGAGTTCCCGAATACGGACAGGTCGTGGAAACGGCGCATGAATATGTTCTTGTCGACAAGGCGATCGGAACCCTGTACCGTCTCGAGTCGCACTACAGCACTTACAATCCAGCGTACTCGGCCGGCGGCGACTCAGCCCTCGTGGACGGGCTGCTGGGCTCCACGAACTTCGCCGACGGACGATGGCAGGGCTACCAGGGGCAGAACTTAAGCCTGGTCCTTGATCTCAAGAAGATCACAGATGTGAAGAGCGTAGCAATCCGCTTCCTGCAAAACAGTTACTCGTGGGTACTGATGCCGAAGGATGTGAAAGTCTTCTTCTCGGACGACGGAAAGAATTTCCAGGAAGTCAAAGACATCGCGAACACGATCGATCCAAAGCTGCAAGGCACGATTATACATCGTTTCACCGCCGAGTTTGACAGCTCAAGAACGAGGTATATCCGGATAGTAGGCGTCTACCCCGGGCCGCTGCCTGCTTGGCACCAGGTGGCAGGCAGCCCGTCGTTTATGTTTGCCGACGAGGTAATCGTGAGATGAAATGAGGATCCGGCAGGAGACTACCCCTGCCGGAAGAAATGTCCTTAGTCGGTCGTGCAATTATATGTTTTCATTGACGTCATGCTTGTTAATCCAATGGCGTAGTTTCTTCCTTGCCCTGGTTTGCAGTATTAACCACATAATCACGGGGTTTCGGGCGTACCACATTTGAAACCCGCGGCGTTCTTGATTCTTTGAGTGGCGCGTTCTAAACTCCGAAGGAACTAAAAGGGCTCGTGCCTTTT
Organism: Candidatus Kryptoniota bacterium; assembly: GCA_024641705.1. Lineage (GTDB taxonomy): Bacteria > Bacteroidota > Ignavibacteria > Kryptoniales > JAKASW01 > JAKASW01. The sequence continues at coordinate 5,345 of JAHECO010000040.1, read as the reverse complement.
CGAGTTTACAGGTTCAGCTGAGCTGTGGCGACCGAGGATTCATTCAGATATGTATTGCAAAGTTTCCGCAGAAAAGGGGGCAAGATGCTAAGCTCTGAAGGGGGGAACAAAGCGGCAGGTCCGATACGGCGATTCATTTGGTTTTGTCTTTTCATGTTAGCGTTTTTCATGGGCGGGTGCAAAGATGAGGGCATTTTCGGAACGGGCTCCGGAAAGCCGGTCAATGTCTCAGGTACAGTCAATGCCCAGTACCATTCGGATCTCAATCCAGTCCTTCCCCTCGCCGGGGCTACGTTAACACTGGATACCACAAGCGTTGTGGCAAATGGTGTGGGTCGATACTCCTTCAATTCAGTTACTCCGGGGAAACATACAATCAGAATATCTGCCTCGGGGATCGTACCGATAGACACGTCGGTGGATATCACTAGTTCCACAAGCCCGCTGAACTTCCAATTCGTGTTTTATCGATTCGGCGGAACGGTGAGCATCGAAAATCCGACAGCATTTGGTGTGTTGATTCCACTGAAAACTACTGTCGTACTCGACGGGGGATTCTCTTTCCAAACGACGGGCGACCTGCATAATTTTGATTGCGGTTATCTGGCGGCGGGCACTCATACACTTCATATTGATGCAACCCAGAGCACATCCTCCAGGGACACAACATTCGTCGCCAATGAAACGTACGATTTCGGAACAACGAATGATTACCGCTTTTGCGTGAAGGCCATCCCTCGCGAGTTTAAATATCCAACAGATGTGGGAACAATCTGGCAATACGATTACCAGTACGGGTATTATGATCAGACAAGTTACATGTCGCAAGTGACACGCGGCAGACATGTCTGGACAATCGCGTCTAATTCCGCTTCTGGAACCGAGATCACCGCTTCAGTGACCGACATCCGAAACGATACTACCGACATTCACTACACCGATGGTCACAGAACCGATTCCAGTTATACGAACGTAGATACGGTCAACTTCACCATCGTCACGGGTGATTCGTCGATAGAACTAAATTCTCCAGAGTGGCAGTATGCTCTTCCGAGGTACTACGGCACGGGAGGAGACACGCTGGTGATTTCACCATACAACAACGGCGCGCCATTATTCTCAACCACCAAATGGGTGAGCGGAGTCGGGCTTATTAGTGTCGACTATTCGTACGGCAGCCACGTATCCACTTCCACCACGTTGATCCTCCGCGATTTTACGAAGCCATGATAGGACGAGATGCCGCTCGGATAGCACAACATCCTTTAGATTGGGATAGCATGTGACGGAGCAGACGTAAATTTCGGCTTTTCCTATTTTACATCGATATCAAAACTGAGTCCCGCTTTCAGCACCCTCCCCGGCATCGGATAATCATAAATCGTCTGATAGCTGACGTTGAAGAGATTCTGACCCGATACGAACACGCCGGCATATTCAGTAACCTAGTACGAAGCCCGCGCTCCTGCCAGAGCATAATCGGGCAGCCGGTTCCTGTGATAGTCAGCGCCGTAGAGTCCGGCAATCGACTGGAGCGAGAGATTCACGTTCAGTCTGTGACGGCTATAGCTGCAACCGACGAAGAGCTTATGCATGGGTGTTGCGTAAGTCTGATCGCGCGGGTCGACGTAACCGTAGCTCACGTCCAGTCTCAATCCCTCCAGTGCGAAGACATGTCCCGACAGTTCTACGCCTCTGTGCGTGAAGCTCCCTGAATTTGTGAGCCGCAGGTTCGGATACACCCCCTCCGTCAGTATCAGGTCGCTCCCCTCCGCAACGAAACCGGTAATCTCAAAGCCGGCAAGGTCAGATACGCTCTGCAGCAACCCTACCTCATAATTCCACAGGCGCTCCGGCCGCAAGCCCGCGTTGGGAGCCGGAAAGAGGTAAAGCTCGCGTATCGTGGGGCTTCGAAAACCTTTTGAAACGGATGCCCTGACCGTCGATGAACCGCTCAGGCCCCAGGCAACTCCCAACTGCGGAACGAACTCGTCCCCGTACACGCTGCTGTGTTGAAATCGCATACCGGCATTGACCATAACACGGTCCAGAAGCATCTGCTGGACCAAATTGTAAATGCCGACCTCATCAATGTAATGACTGCCGAAATCCGCATGCGAGATGTTGTTCACTGCGAAGCCGCCGTAATGCTGGAAGTCTACGCCGATCGTCGAGACATTGCCGCGGAACGGCCGCAAGTTCTCGAAAGCCACTATGCCGAGATTCCTGTCGATGGAGTGGAAGCCATCGAAGATGTCGTGGTCGCCGTAGTTGTAAAACGTTCTGACCGAGCCGTCCAAATTCCCAAATTTATTTACGAGCGATAGGCTGCCTGTGCCGCGCATCACGTCCACCCAGTTATCTATTTTCGGCGAAGATGCCGGACCCGAATCGAACGTCCTGAATTTGTTGATATTGCCGCTCATCCTGAGAATGAGATTATCGCTGAGCTCATAACCTCCGTTAATGTAGCCGTTGTTGACATTATAATCGGAGTAGGCCCTGTGTCCGGAGGTCTCGTCGTGGCCGCCGGAGAAGAGGATATCGAATCTTCTCGTGCCGTAGCCTACCGCTACGTTGTATTCCTGCGTATTGAACGTGCCGTAGGAGGATCCGCCGTTGAACCGGAACCCTTCCGCATCTTCCTTCTTCGTGATGATGTTAATGACCCCGCCCATGGCATTAGTACCATAGAGTACGGATGCCGGTCCGCGAATCACTTCGACCCGCCGTGCGTTCTCTGTGAGATACGTGTCGGGGAAAGGGTGCCCGAAGATCCCCATGAACTGCGGGACGCCGTCGATCATGACGAGTACCTGTGTGTTCGGGCTTCCGCCGACGCCGCGTATGGTGATCGCGCCTGCCGGATTGTTGATGCCGAATCCTATCACCCCCCTCTGAGTAACGAAGACTCCCGTCACCTTCTCGCTGACTGCGTCCAGGAGCGACACCCTGCTGCTTTCCTCGAGTTCCCGCGACGTAATTGTGGATATACTGGCCGGCACGAATCTGAGTGCCGTCTCCGTTTGCGTACCTGTAATTACGACAGGATCCACGGCGTATGTTCTGGTGGAATCGCCCTCAGGATTCCCGGCCAAAGCCGATGACCAGAATAAGCCAAAGGCGAGTAATAAACATCTGAATTGCACGAACAGCCCTTTCCCTGATTTGCGGATGTTAATGTGAGACCGTCAGATTCAGCTTCCCATGCTTTACTCCCTTGTAACTCAGTATCTTGTCTCCGATCCTGCGTATCTTTCCCGCCTCACCCCTCAGGATTATTACCTCGAGGCAGTTATCGTGATCGATATGAACATGAGAGGCCGAGATTACGCTTCCGAAATGTTCATGCTGAAAGTCGGTGAGTCTCTTCTCGAGTTGCGGGACATGATGGTCGTAGACGAATGTCAGGACGCCAAACGCTGCCGAGGCGGAGTCGGATATGTCTTCGTCGACGATTTTCTCCCGCACAAGATCCCGTATCGCCTCCGAACGGTTTGTGTAGCCCCGCTTCCCGATCATCTCGTCGAATTTGGCGAGCAGGCCGCCTTCCATGGATACTCCGAACCGGATCAGTTCATTGCGTCGCACGTGCCACCTTTTTCCTAATTGTAGCACACGGTGGGACGATAGTCAAGCTTCACCCCGAGAGGCAGAAACGACCAACCAATAGACAGACAGAGCGGAAAGACAGCTTCCGACTCTCTGTGTCTCGCGCCTGCACGCGTGCCGTCGCCAAAGTGGCTTTGTCACGTCGACGACCGAAGCGTCGTTCCGACGCACAGGCGTGTGCCTCCGTGGTTAGATTGGCTGCTCTCTCAAAATATTGCTGAATGCGGGCTGAAGTCCCCGCCCCATCAGCAAATCCTGGGAAGCTGTTCCCCCGTAAGCATGTCCACTACCCGTGTCCCGCCGATCTTGCTCTTCATCACGACGGTACCTTTGTGACTGTCGACGACCTCCCCGATTTCCACCGCTCCCTTGCCGAAGGGATGCCTTCGCATCGCCTGGAGGACCTTCCCGGCATCGCCTGCCGAAACGAAGGCGAGAAGCTTTCCCTCGTTCGCGATATAAAGCGGATCGAGTCCGAGAATTTCGCAAGCTCCCTTGACGTCGTCCCGCACCGGTATGCTCTCCTCATTAATAACGATCCCGAGTCCCGACTGCCCAGCCAGCTCGTTAAGCGTCGTGGCAACACCGCCCCTCGTCGGATCTCGCAACACGTGTATTTCCCTGCTTGCCTCGAGCATTTCCGCGACAAGCCCGTTAAGCGGTGCCGTATCGCTCCGTATCTCAGTCTCAAACTCGAGGCCCTGGCGGACCGACATAACCGCTATCCCGTGCAGGCCTATGTCGCCGTTGACAATTATTCTGTCACCCGCCTTTATCCTCCCCGGACTTATGTCGATACCGGCATCGACCACTCCAATTCCGGACGTGTTTATGAATATCTTATCTCCCTTCCCGCGGTCCACGACTTTTGTGTCACCGGTAACGAGCAGCACCCCTGCATTCTTCGCCGCCTGCTGCATCGAGAGGACAATCTTCCAGAGATCGTCCAGAGCAAGGCCTTCCTCGATTATAAACCCGGCAGATAGATAGAGCGGTCGTGCTCCGCACATTGCAAGATCATTCACGGTCCCGTTGATGGCGAGTTCGCCGATGTCTCCGCCCGGGAAGAAAACCGGGTTGACTACGTAGGAATCGGTGGAGAAGGCAAGCCTGTTCCCTCCCACGCTGAACACCGCACCGTCATGGAGCTGTTCAAGCATCTCGTTCCTAAATTGTGGAACGAACATTTTGCCTATCAGGTCGTGAGTCAGCTTCCCGCCGCTGCCGTGGGCAAGAAGGACGTTCGTGTAGTCCGACTTCGGAATGGGGCAGGCGAAGCCCGCGAAATCAACCGTTTCGTTTTCGTTCATGTTGTCACCGTTGCATAAGTCAAAGGTCAAATCTCAAAGGGCAAAAGTACAACTAAAAAGTCAAAGATGCTCTAGTGTGCGTTTTGAGTTTTGACATGTAGTTTTGACCTTTGACTTTTGAATTTTGAATTCTTGGAGGTCCAACTAATTACCTCATCCTTCACTCAACACCTTTTTCGGCCTTTATCCTTCCATAATGGAAATACGCCGCGCAAGCCCCTTCCGACGACACCATCGGCGCGCCGAGAGGATGCTCCGGCTTGCACTCATTGCCGAAAGCTGTGCAGTCGTGAGGCTTCTTGAGCCCTTGCATAATCTGGCCGGCAATACATACAGGCGACTCCTGTGTCTCTATTCCCGAGACATCGAAGATCTTTTCGGCATCGTGTTCGGCAAATGCCGGCTTCAATCCCCAACCGCTTC
>JAHECO010000039.1 GCA_024641705.1 Candidatus Kryptoniota bacterium | reverse complement strand
CCGCTTACGTTATCCTGGGCTTCATAGCCTACAAGATGGAGGCAAATTGGAGAAGCGCGCCTTTCGGCAAAAGTAATTTGCCGATCCTCAAAAATTTTACACATAACTCTTGACATTACCGAGGAATTATAACACTTGCATGATTCTCGATAATGTTGTTCATCCAAGAAATCTCGGATAGATGATCAAGTGTAACTTTTAGTGAATCCTCACTTTCACCCGGTAAACCAAGGACGAAAGAGATCGCAACCCGTATCCCGTTTTCGTTGAGGAGATTAAGAGCCAGGTCCATTCTCTTTCGACTAATCCCCTTTCTTGCGTTGTGGAGCATACGCGAGTCAAAAGATTCAACCCCAATCATTACCTCTTGGACACCGATAGCATCCAAGAGTCTAACAGATTCCATATCGATATCACCGGCCCGAACATACACGTGGAAGACTACTTCGGGCGATTCAGGCTTTGTCAATGCAAGGCTCCTTAGCCACTCGCGGCTTGAAGTGAACGTGTCGCTTATATCCCAAATGAAGTCTGCACCGTAAGAATCCCGAAGGCGAAGAACTTCATTCCAAAATTGAGCACCACTTATTCGAGACGGTTCAGAAGCAGGTATCGAGCAATAGATACAACCACCGCTTCTAAAACGCCAATCACACGAAAATGAGGAATAGAGTGGCAGGCCGATGAACCGACCTTTCGTGGGATAGTGCAGTTTGAAGTTTCTATTGTATGGGGTAATATCTACCAACGAGTAGTCGGGCGGCGGCAACTTGCCGATAGCGATAGGATGAGTCGTAACCGACAGTCTCGGTGCTCTATGTAAACTCCTGATGCCCATAGAATGCACGGCTTGTCTCGCCTTCCAACCGACGATCTCGAGTAGGGCTGCCTCACCTTGTCCAACCACAACATGATCAAAACACTTTCTATGCCTCAGAATAGCCCCGGCAAAATTTGTGGCATGAGCCCCGCCAAGCGCGACAGTTGCACGAGGATCCCTTCGCTTGATATACTCCCCAATAACGACAGCACTCTCGTATGAAATCGAGTTACTGCTGATGCCGTAGACATCCGCGTTGAGTGAACCAATCACACCGTCCATGCCAATAATCTCTCCATCCAATATCTGGACATCGACTCCGTTGGACGTTTGAGTAACGTATGTTCCCAACGAAATTAAGTTCAGCGGCGGGTAACAGCTTGAACGGAGACACCCGCTAGTCGTGAGTGGTAGAGGCGAGTTTATCAATTGCAGCTTCATCTATAAGCTAGCTCGCTATCTAAACCAGAGACGAAAACCAAAAACAACTATGGGCTCTCCTTTCCTAACGTTGCACGAATTTTAGGCACTCTCTATTTAATGTTCAAGCAAGTTTCCGAAACGTCGTTATTATTCAAATCCACGATTTTCGTTCTGGGTCAATCTCTCTATAGGCTCTCTTTCGCTGCATGAACCCTTCTACTATCTCATATGTTGCTAAGTTGACTCCGTTCATGAGATCCCCTCCGCGGCAAAGGAGATCAACAACTGCATCGCCACCGCGTGAAACCCTCAAAGGGGCACTGCCCCCATAGAAAGTGCAACTACGCTTGGGTTGTTCTACTTTTTCAGCCTAGTCTCATTCACTGACACGCGCCCCTGATTGAGAAAGATCGCCAGATTGAGCGCTGCCCTCTTCCCTTCCTTCGTACTCTTCTTGTACCGGTTGATCTTCCGCACACATTCGTCGATAGCGAGGTTGAGCTTAAGTGCGTTCTCGAATGAGAGGGTTACATTAAGGACCGGCGTTTGAGGGGAAAGCTGTCTTCGTTCAGGAGAAGTGAAACTAAAGTCGCACGTCCCAAATGTGAACTCTTTCTGGTTTTCATCTTTGTCTTTCGACATATTGTTCAGCCCCCTTCTGTGGATTGTTAATTTGTTATGACTCCTCTTGAGTTAAATATTCTCCCATCAGCTCCGCCTGTTTAAGCACCGTATCTATCGCCTTCTGCTGCTTGTCCGGCGGATAGCCGTACTTCCTCAGCGTCCTCCGCACGACAACCATCAACTTAGCGCGGGAGCTTTCCCGTATGGTCCAGTCTATGGTTGCATTGGATTTCACCTTCTCGGCAATTTCCCTCGCAATCTCGCGCAGGGTCTCGTCCCCGAGGACCTTGACGGCACTGTCGTTTACCTCAAGCGCATCATAGAACGCCAACTCCTCTTTCGACAAATGAAGTTGCTCACCACGTTGATCCGACCGCTTAATCTCCTTGGCTATTTCGATGAGTTCCTGTATGATCTGCGCCGTCGTCAGGAGATTATTCTGATATTTCTTTATAGCATTCTCCAGCATCTCAAGGAGTGCCCTGCTCTTTACCAGACTATACTTCGAACGAATCTTTATCTCGTCATTCAGGACTTTCTTCAATAGCTCGATTGCCAGGTTCTTGTGCTTCATTCCCTGCACTTCGAGGAGAAACTCGTCTGAGAGAATGGAGATATCCGGTTTCTTTATCCCGACTGCATCGAAAATGTCTATCACCTTCTCCGAGCTCAATGCCTGGTCGATAACCTGCTTGATTGCCGTCTCCATCTCAACATGACTTCGACCGCCTCCCTCGCCTTCAAACTTGACCAGTCTGGCCCGCACCGCCTGGAAGAAAGCAACCTCTTCCTTGATCTCCAATGCCTGCGGGTGCGGGATGGAAAGCGCGAATGCCTGGCTGAGAAGCGTTACTTCGCGAATGTATCTTGCCTTGCCGTCTTCGAGTCCGAGGATGTGCTCTTCCGCTTGAAGGATGATCGACAGTTTCTCCTGGGGTGATGCCTTGAAGAACCGCAGATAGTTGAATCTCGGCTCGCTTCCGTAATATGCGGTCGGCTCCGCCACCATGATCACCTTCTCAGATTTGCTCTTCTCGCAGAACATCTGACGCACCACTTCCAGCTTTTCAATCATGGCGGCTACTGCTTGCTCTTGGGTCTCTGTTGGGTCGCCTCTGCCTCCTGCATTCGCGTAAAAGGAAAGAGCCTTTTTGAGGTCCGTCGCAATCCCCAGATAATCAACAACCAGCCCGCCCGGCTTGTCCTTGAACACCCTGTTCACACGCGCAATCGCTTGCATCAGCGTGTGCCCCCGCATCGGCTTGTCGACATACATCGTATGCAGCGGGGGATCGTCAAAACCAGTTAGCCACATATCGCGCACAATGACAAGCTTGAGAGGATCGTCGGGATCTTTCATGCGGTCCGACAGAATTTCTCTATCCAGCTTGGTCGTATGATGCTTCTGCATTTCAGGACCATCCGAGCTGGCAACAGTCATCACAACTTTTATGGCACCCTTGGTCAACTCGTCACTATGCCACTGGGGGCGCAGGGCTATTATCTCATCATACAAGTCAACTGCAATCCTTCGGCTCATCGCCACTATCATTCCCTTGCCTTCAATAACAGATTGCCTCTGCTCGAAATGAGAAATGATATCCCTGGCGAGGTTCTTCAGCCGCTTCCCATTCCCTACGATCGCCTCGAGGCGCGCCCATTTTGCTTTCTCGACCTGTTTATTGGTAATCGCCTCGTCATCATCGAGCGCCTTGTCAAGCTCGGTGATCAACCGCCTTCCTTCTTCGTCCAGGTTAACCTTCGCAAGCCGGCTCTCGTAAAAGATTCTCACCGTAGCCCCATCTTCGACAGCCTGCGCGATATCGTAGATGTCAACGTAGTTGCCGAAGACCGCCGGGGTGCTGCGGTCCTCCTTTTCGATGGGCGTACCCGTGAATCCTATGTATGTAGCGTTTGGTAACGCGTCGCGTAGATACTTTGCAAACCCGTAGGCTACCTCTTTGCCCAACACCTCGCCGGTGTCCTTATCTGTCACGTCGCGAAACTTTGCCTTGAAGCCGTACTGCGTGCGGTGAGCTTCGTCGGCAATGACGACGATGTTCTTCCTGTCCGACAGCAATTCATAATGTGAGCTCTCGGCTTCGGGGAAAAACTTCTGGATTGTGGTGAAGACAATTCCACCTGAAGCGACCCTGAGAAGCTCCTTCAGATGCTCGCGGCTCTCAGCCTGTACCGGCTCCTGCCTTAGCAGCTGCTTGGATGCGGCAAATGTATCGAACAATTGCCCGTCCAGGTCGTTTCTATCGGTGATGACTACTATTGTCGGGTTGTCGAGCGCGGCGACGATTTTACCTGAGTAGAAGACCATCGAAAGGGACTTGCCGCTTCCCTGAGTGTGCCAGATAACTCCAGCCTTTCTGTCTCCCTCTCCCCGACCCTCTCCCAAAGGGAGAGGGAGTGGCTGCTCGGGTGGGCTTAGGGTGTTTGCTAGCGATTCCAAAGTCTGTCCGAGTCGTTCAGAGATGTCTTCGTTCTTGATACGTATCACCTGGTTACCGAGAGACTTTAGATATTCATCGCGTTCAGCGTCGCGTGCCTTCTGTTCCGGTATTTGGTGAACTCCGCCATCCAATTCGATAACAAGCTTTCTCTCGTGACAATAGAAGTCGACGATATACGGGCCGATCTGATGTTGGCGGCGGAACTTCAAGTTCAGGAATCTCCTGTTGCGCACTATCTGCCAGAATATCTCCTCGACCGGGGTCTGCCTTTTCCTTAATTCGCGCGCCTCTTCGAGGAGACTCGAAAACATCGCACCGCCGCGGTAATTAACCCCCACCCTTTCATCCCTCCCCCATTGGGGGAGGGAATGAGGGTGGGGGTGAAACCCAGCCGCTCTTATCGTGCTCTCAACCGCCTTATTCACTGCATAATACTGATGATACGCCGCCAGTTTCTTGACTGCCTCTACCTGCGTAAGCCCGGTCTTCTTATCGAGCTTACTCGTCTTCTCGAAGACGATGAAATTCCGAATAAGATCGTTCAGCGTGGCGCGATTGAGCATTCCCTTGATGAGCGTTTCCAGCTGCGGCACAAAACGGGAGGCTTCTTTTGTCCCGTCGATGCTCTTCCATGCCATGAATCGGTTGAAGTCGGAGGAGATTGTCCCCGCCCTGGCTTCGTGTCCATCTGAGATTACACAAAACGCATTGTAAGTGAAGAGGGTCGGTATCGTCGCCTTGTATGTTTGTATCTGTTCGAATGCCTTATACGTTGTCGCGTTTTCATCCGCCGGGTTCTTCAGTTCCATCACGACGAGCGGAATGCCGTTTATGAACAGAACTATGTCCAAACGCTTGCTGAGTCCTGCTCCACTATGCGAGAGGCTTTTCTCAGTGACTGTATATTGGTTAACCGCAAGGAATTCATTGTCGTCTGGATTGGCAAAGTCCACGAGCCAGACATACCCACCAAGCTCTCTTTCGCCTACCCGATATTGAACGGGCACGCCGTCCGTGAGGTACTTGTGGAATTGTTCGTTGTTTGCGATGAGATCAGGCGAGTGAATTCTCTGAACAGTTTTAAGCGCCTGTTCTTGAGCTTCGGCTGGAATGTCAGGATTCAGGCGGGCAATTGCGCGTTGAAGCCTTGGAAGCAAGAGTACTTCTTCGAAGGTGCTTCGCTCAGCGGTTTCGGAACCGGGAGCTATCGAAAGGCCATGTTGGTACTCCCAGCCTAAGGCTTGTATGCCTTCTACAGAGAATTGCTCGACGTTATTTTCAGTAAGCATTTTTCCGATTGAATAGTGAAGAATCGAGACTTGATCTCATTTCCTATCATTTAGGTTGCCAATTACCATCTTTATCAAAGTTGATAGAACCCTGTAAACCAGAAGCGTTCCATACCGCATCAAAAATAATACGGAGGGATTTAGCGATACCGTTTGCATCAGACATGGACGCTGCATCTTCAACAAAAACGTCTGGGAGTACCAGAGTATCGCGTTCAATCGAACAAGGCTCATAGCCGTACATCCATGTATCAAGATACAATCGAGCACCTGACACACCAGTCAAGGCCAAAGAAATCATAAGTGGATATGGGACCTCAAGGTTCTTGAGTGCTTCGAGATATTTCGTTAGTCCATGCACTACGTAAGTCTCGAATGTATGGCTTGAGATGAACCGGGTGCCATCTTTTTCACGAACTATACTAGCTAGTACAGCCTCGATCTGGCCTGTTCTAAATAGGAGGCAATATGATCTTGATTCTTCTTCAGCGCTCCGACCGTTAAACGTAACGAATCCATCGAGATTAAATCGATGATTATAGCCACCCCCAACCCCCAAAGGAATGAGATTAGTGGCCTGCTTCGCTAACCACTCAGAGCTTAAGCGTACGGCCGAAACAAATGATGCCACCGGCAGAACATGTAGTACAAGATTTCCAAGAGTCGGAAGTTGCACAGGAGTTTCTCCAGAGACTATCTTCCCTAGCCTATCGTCTCTGAAACCCCGAATCTTGTCATTTAGAGTTTCAGAGAGTAAGAAAGAGGAACGAATCTCAGAGACATCCATTTGATGTTTTCCTCCAGTGTTCCTTGTATAGAACCGCGAAAGGTTTTTGAATTTTATCATGTGAGGTGCCCCCCAACTTCCAGGTATGCGAACGAGGATAACTGGGCCTTCGCTAAACCCCTCAATGGCTTTTATCTGAATTCCTTGAACTCTTGGTTCTAAACCATCCCGTAGAAGATTTTCCAATCGTAGAATTTCTGTATCTAAATTCGCGGTCAACCCAAGGGCATTCATAGGGATGCCATCGACAGCTTCCACTCCGTATAGCAAATCACCACCAGATGCATTGGCAAAGGATGACACGTTTGCCAAAAATTCGCGCTTATCATCGTCCGAATTACCTGGAAGTGACAGTTTGTACTCGATGGTTCGTTCCTCACGGACTTGATTGAGGACTATCCCGTCAATGTCAGATTTGTCAATCGCGTCAAATGATTTCTGAATCATGGGGTGATGCGCCTTATTAGTTCTCAGCCTCTCTCTTTCATGAGCTCTTCCGCAAACTTCATTAAGGCTTTCGTTAGGACAAGCACAAGCTCAGCGTCAGCCCTCGTGATCTTGACTTCCTGTCCCGAAAACGCCTCTTCTTGCGATTTGTCTTCCAGATGCAGCCCGAGCGAGCATAGGTGTGTGAATACTTTGAACGCCCGACCCCAGCGCTCCTTATATGTGAAACCTTCTCCATATTGCCCCTTCACAGTTGTGTCGAGCACCTTTCCGACCTCTCGACAATTCGAGAGAACTCCTTTTGTATCCCATCTGCCAAACGCTTCTTCTGCCCTTTCCACATACTGCCATGACTTGGCAATTGCTTTGTCACCTTTGGGGACCTCAACAAGGAAATATTGAGTCGAGCCCAAGTGTGGCAGAATGTTCTTTACCCAGTGCGACTGTGGAATCTTAACGTTAGACAACTGAACAGCGGAGTATTCGATGTCGCTTAGGAACTTGAGCGTCCTTTGATTCGCTCCATCATTGACTTGCACAGAGTCGAAAAGACCTAACGTGAACCACAGGTCAAAGCGAAGATTTAGATCACCGCCCCCTCTTTGCGCCTCGACTATTTGCAGGCGATCAGGGGACAACCCAAATTCTAGCCGCGAGGTTATCTCATAGTTATTGGAGACTCTGTAGGGATATGTTGGTGATGACGACACCGTGATCTTCTGCTGTGTATCTTGGATGAAAAGAGCGGACGCTATTCCTAAGATGACGAATTCTTTCTTTTGATTTTCATCACCTAGCGGTGAAAGCTTCATCTTCAGTGGTACGATAATCCTAGGAAAAGTTGGCGCGCCCTCGCCTGTAATTTCAGTCGCATCTATGGTCACCTTATTGTTCGAATACTGCCTTATTTGCAAAGTAGCTTCAACCATGACAACCTCAACCGACAAATGCTTTGTTCATTAAAAATAGCAGAACTTTCGTCATGCTTTACTCCTTTCTGACAGATTCCGTGACTACATAAACCCTAACGCCCTTCTTTGCTTGGTCCCTGGTGAGCGTTGTTTTCACTCCAGCCACCGATCCTTCCTTCGCCTCGTTAACCGATCCACCCTCGAGTTGGAGCGACCCGACTGATTCCTCAAGAAAGTCCACCGGCAATTCATATGCAACTCTGTCACCGACTTTCAGCCCGCCGCTTTCCAGCTTTATACTGAGAGCGCTCACTTTCTCCCAAAACTCATCCACAGCTCCTAAGAACTTATAGTTGCTAGGCACGGGCGGAATTCTGCCATTCCGATAGAACAAATCTCTGACCTGCTCATGGCTCCAGTTGTTCCTGAGAAATCCTCTCGCAAGTCGATAAAGATCCCAAGTCGTAAGAAGACCAATGTCTTGCTTGTCCGCATTGTCCAAAATTAACTTGCGAAATAAATCTTCGGTAGATCGCTCCGAAGCCTCTTCTTGTATTCCATCATCAACTGCTTGATACCCTGCACCAGTGAAATCGTCTGGCGAGAGGTTTCTTCAACCCCTTTCAGCATGAAAAGAATCCACTCTTCCCACGCCTCCGAGTCCCTCACCTCCTGAAGCAGCCGGTAGTACTCCGACTTGTTGGTGATGATATACCTGCTGAGGTACAGGATAGGCAAGTGCAGCAAATCCTTCGTAACCAGGTAGAGAATGTTGATGATTCTGCCGGTCCTACCGTTGCCGTCATAAAAAGGGTGGATGCTTTCGAACTGATAGTGAATCAGCGCCATCTTCACAAGCGGATCGACAGCATGAAGTTCATCCCTGTTCATGTACTCGTCCAGATTTTGCATGAGCCTGACGACGGTATCGTGGTCCTGCGGAGGTGTATAAACTATCTCGCCGGATGTCTCATTCTTTAATTTGGTCCCGGGTAATTTCCTGATCCCCGCCGTATTGTTTTCTAACTCTTCCTGAATCTGCAAGATGACATTAGTCGAGAGTATCTTCTTTTCGCGGACGATATCAAAGCCTTTCTTCAACGCGCTTGCATATCGCGCCACCTCTTTCGCCGCCGCAGTATTAAACTCGGCATAATTGAGTTCAGCTTTGTACAAATCATCGTGGGTCGTGATTATGTTCTCCACGGCGGAGCTGTCTTTGGCCTCCTGGAGCGCGAGAGTATTAATCAAGATGGTCTCGTTAGGGATAGCAGTTGCTACACCTTTCAACTCCGCCAGATACCGATGGGATGCCGAGAGCTGCTTCAGAACTTTGGCTGTCTCCACGGAATTCTCGGGAGGCAGCGGATGTACCGTAAATTCTTTATCCATCTTTAACTCTTATCAGGAATGATCACCTTCGCGAGGGTTTCCCGGATACGCTCATTTAGAGTTTGTTCCTCCGCCATCTGTTTCTCCAGCTCGGATTTTAGATGCGTGAATCGTTCGGCAAAATCGAAATCGTCCTCATCATCGGGCAGGCCGACATAACGACCGGGGGTCAGCACATAATTCAGCTTTCGCACCTCATCGACAGTGGTACTCTTACAAAAGCCCGGAACATCCTGGTACACGCTATCACCCGCCCTTCGGTCACCCTCTCCCAATGGGAGAGGGACGGGGTGAGGGCCTAATCTCCAGTTGTCGTACGTACCGGCAATCTTCGCTATGTCCTCATCCGACAGCTCTCGGGTTCTCTGGTTAACAAGAAATCCCATATTTCGGGCATCGATAAAGAGTATTTCACCCTTGCGCTGCTTGTCGCGGTGTAGGAACCACAGACACGACGGTATCTGCGTATTCAGGAAAAGTTTCGTCGGCAGGTTAACGATGCATTCGACAACGTCGTGTTCGATGAGTGCCTTCCGAATCTCTCCCTCGTTGTTCGTTTTCGTGGTGAGAGAGCCCTTGGCCAGAACGAAACCTGCTCTCCCGTTCGGAGCAAGATGATAGAGGAAATGAAGTATCCAGGCATAGTTGGCATTTGCCGGCGGAGGGACAAGTTTCTCGCCCCATACCTTCCAGCGCGCGTCGTCGCGCAGCAACTCTCCGCTCCAGTCGCTGTCGTTGAACGGCGGATTGGCAAGGACATAGTCGGCCTTCAAGTCCTTGTGCGCATCATTGAGAAATGAGCCTTCGTTGTTCCACTTCACATTTGTGCTGTCGATATGGCGGATAGCAAGGTTCATCTTCGCAAGCTTCCACGTCGTCTGGTTGCTCTCCTGTCCGAATATCGAAATCCTATCCGCTGGGTTTAGTGCCACCCTCACCCTTACTCCCTCCCCCATTGGGGGAGGGACGGGGTGGGGGCGCCTATCCTGGTGTGCCATCACGAACTTCTCGCTCTGAACAAACATCCCGCCACTCCCGCAGCAAGGATCAAAGACTCTACCTTCATAAGGCTCAAGCATCTCGACCAGAAGCCGGACGACCGTCGTCGGAGTATAGAACTGTCCGCCTTTCTTCCCTTCTGCCAGCGCAAATTGTCCGAGAAAATACTCATAAACTCTGCCAAGTACGTCCTTGCTCTGAGCCTCTTTTGTGCCTATCGCGGCACTCGCAAAGAGGTCGATCAACCCGCCGAGTGACTGCTTATCTAACTTTTCCTGCGCGAAGACTGTCGGAAGCACTCCCCTGAGTGAAGGATTATCTTTCTCGATGGCAAGCATGGCATCGTCGACGTCTTTTCCGATGGTCGGAAGCTTCGCCCGGCCCTGCAGCCATTTCCATCTGGCTGACGGCGGGACATAAAAGACTTTCTCGGCGGTGTATTCGTTCTTATCCTCCGGATCGGCGCCTTCGTACTCTCCCCTGCCTTCGACAAGTCTTTGGTGGAGCTCTTCGAACGCATCGGAGATGTATTTCAGGAAGATCAGTCCCGAGACAACATGCTTGTACTCCGCGGCGTCCATGTTCTTGCGAAGCTTGTCGGCAGCCTTCCAGAGCTTGTTCTCCAGTGGTTCTTCAGCAGAACTGTTATTTGATCTTTTCCTTGCAGCCACTTGTCCTCTACCGCCCACTTCCGGTTGTTGTAGAATGGATATTATGGAAAAATGTAACAGAAAATCGTGTCGACTTCAACTTAATCGTACCCCCAAGGGCAAGTGTTCCTGCGGCCGAGCCGTTCGCCGCGTGCATTCCGCACGTCAAGGACACATCAACCTCCTACCACATTCTCCACAAAATCCCTCTCCCGCACAATTTGAATAGGAGTCTTCTTCTCCCTCTGCAGCGTTATCGCTTTCTCGATCTTCGAACCGAAGCGCCCGAACTTGTACGCCTCGCTTCCCAAGTTGCCGACGATCAGGTAGTTCGTCTTCAGCGTGCAGCTCTTCGCAACTATACCGCCGCGGTCCACTACTACCCGTTCCGCCTTTTCTCTCGGACCAAATTCCATCTCCCCTGTAAAAAGGAACTGGCGGTCCTTGAACACAATCTGCGGATGATCGGTGTATATGCCGTTGACCACCGGGTTCTTCTGACTGCCGACAGCGATGGAGCTTAGGAAATCGAACAACTGCCGTCTTTCGTGCGGCTCTACAATGCCATCCTTCATGATCTCGTTGAAAAGCTTGCTGAGGTCACTAAGTGGGTACTGCGTGAGGAAAGCACGATGTGTTTCCAACCATTGTCCAAGGTAGGAAATTTCCTGGTCCGAAATGGCCCCATCATAAATCATAAACCCGGCAACTCCCTGAATTTCCTGCACTGCCCTCTTCACCTGCAGTGGGAAATTGTACATCGCGACCAGGTCCTGATCCCTGTCGTAGTTGATTGCTTTGCCCCGCCCTTTATTGCCTGATGCGGATGATTTCATAGCTCCCTTCCTCCTTTCCGTGCTTATAGTACGATTCCATCTATGCCTCTATATCGACAGCCTCAGGGATTTCAGAATGTTCCAGGTTGTCCGTCGTCCAGCCCTCGACATCAGCCTCGGGACCTAAGTCCTCGATGTATTTTTTGAACGCAGATATGGTCGGCGACGACGAGCCCAACGCAAACTTTCGATAAGAACGGCATGAGAACCGCGCGTCGCAGTTGAGGCATATTCTTGTCCCGAACTGCTCCCCTCCGATTTTCTCCTTCAGGGTTGCAAGTGTCGGGGGAGAAAAAACATTGTCTTCAATGCGATCTACGACCTGCCCGAATTCCTTTATTGTTTCGTCAACATGTTTCTGGTCGAACGGGATTTCGATCAACGGATTCCACTTCGCGGTTTCGCTTTCAATGCGTTTCTCATCTCCGGTACGCAAAGCATCCCTGAGCTGAGGCGGCAGCGAAAGCGCTACCACGGCCGTGTGGTCCAGTTCCTCCCCCCGAAGCCCTTTCCAGATATGAGAATAGACGTTAAGCTGCTTCTCGTAATCCCTGAGGTGCTTTTCAACGTATTTCCCGTCATGTGTCTTAATGTCGTACATCCATGTTTCATCCTCTTCCTTCAGGATGTCAACAATGCCTTCTATCGAAAACTTTCTCCTCTTAGGACTTCGCTGTTCCGGCAGCGAGATCTTCACCTCCGTGTCGGTCACCTTTTCAGCCACATCGGGCATCTTCTTCCAGTACCTGATGACCATCTGCAGCGCGAGCCTCTTGATATCCTCGGTGAGAGCGTGGCCGCCCTCAAGCCTGAGGCGCTCGTAATTCAAGTTGAACGCTTCCTCGATCTCTTTGAGTATCTCTTCTTCCGTCATGACTTTCCTCTGTTCTCAATAAAGAGATGATGGAGATCCTCGATCGTCTCATGCACGAGACTGCCGAAGAACATGGTCTGCGACCTGGAAGGCACGAACCCATACTTGCGAAAGATCATATACTGCCGCGGACATTTCTTGTACAGCAGATAATCGCTTGTGTACGAGTAATTCTTCCCAAGATCTTCTGAGTCATGGTCGGCCTCAGGAAGCGTCCGGAGGTCAAACTCAGGTATTCTCAGCATGTCACCTTCATCCAGCATTTGTTTCAGCGGAGGAGACGTCACCTGGCCTGTGCCCCTGAAGTGAGGAATAACGAGGAGGTTCTTCGGGCGAGAGAGTGCCACATAGAACATCCTCATGTTGTCGAATTCTCCGATTCGTTCGATTGGCTCTCCTCCCCTGCCGGTAAGAGCACGCGCAATCTTTTCGGTCTCTGACGCCTCCCAATTCCGCTTCCTCGGGTTTCCGAGAACGACAACCGGAAACTCCAATCCCTTCGCCTGGTGGATGGTCAGAAAGGGAATGCGCCCTTTGGGGAAGGGGTCATCCTGGTCCTCAAATTCAGACTCCTCCCTTCGGTACAACGCGTAAATGTATGACAGGAAGAATTGCTTCTGAAGCTTTTCATCATCGAGATAGCTGGCAGTGATGATGGGAACGAACTGGTCCATGAAGCGGGCAAGGTACCCGGTGATTATTCCTAAGTTGCACAGCGGACCTTCATCCTTATCCACCTCTGCGGCATCGTAGAAGTCTCGGAAGTATTTGAAGGCGTTAAGTTGATAAAAGAGATCGAGCACGCTCCAGTCGAGCGACGTTGCGCGGTTCACAATATATTTCAGCTTGAACGGGTCTTTCTCTTTCATCCGCTGCTCTATCACCATTTGCAGGTACTTACTGTTCAGCGCCTTTTTTGCGCGGAAGGAAAGGCCCGGTGCTTCAGCCAATCTTCTGCGCATGTCTGACGTGAATGGCATTTCGTCCGACCACCGGTCCCGCTTCACAAAAGCCTTTATGACCTCGTAGTCCTTCCGTACGAGCTCCAGCTCCCGGCGCTTGTCTGCAATAAATCCCTTGAGCTGCTTGTCTTTTGCAGCGATGCCGTCTGCAAAATCGGTGCAGTCCTTCATCCATTGGTGATACTTCATGAGGTCTTGACTGAATGGACCTTCGGATTTCGGCTTGCCGAAAACCAGCATAAACAATCCGAAGATTGCCTCTGCCTCATCCAGCTCGAGGAAACGTCCCGCTCTTGGCGCGTACACTTTCAGCCCGGCACCTTCCAGTGCCTCCTTGAAGCCCTTGGCTTTAGCGTTTCCTTTCAATGAGGGAAACAAAAACGCTATCTGATTCGGGTCGGCAACCTTCTTTTGTCTTATGATCTTCTTTACCAGGCCGACGATCTCTGAAAACACATCCTCGGGCGGGCCGGGAGTCGATGCGACTACGCTCGGTTTTCCATCGGAGCTGTGCGCCCGGATCTTCTTGTCGTGGACTCGATGGTAGCCTTTGCCGTCTTCTCTTCTCCAATTACAGCGGTTGATGAAATCGGTGTAATGCTTCACGATGAGTTGCCGGGAGCGGTAGTTTGTATCAAGGCCGATACGTTTCGGTTTCACGCCGAGATAGGTCTTGCACCTCTGTTCAAATTCCACGAGGTTTTCGACGGTCGCTCCCCGGAACCGGTACAGCGCCTGGTCGTCGTCGCCTACAATGCAAATGTTCCTGTTACCCCTGGCGAGTTTGAAGAAGAGCAGCTCCTGGACCGTGTTTGTATCCTGGTACTCATCGACGATCACATGTTCGTACACGTGTTCCGCAGCATGATTTTGATTTAGAATATCCAGCGCCTTCTGCTGAAGAAGA
The DNA here is from genome assembly GCA_024641705.1 of Candidatus Kryptoniota bacterium. Lineage (GTDB taxonomy): Bacteria > Bacteroidota > Ignavibacteria > Kryptoniales > JAKASW01 > JAKASW01. Next base: position 19,989 of record JAHECO010000039.1, on the reverse strand, counting down.
GAAAAATCGACCGCACCGAATGGTTTTTCCATTGAGAGATCACGGGAGTAGCAGCGGTACATGTCAAGAAGTCTCCTGATGTCCGGATCACGGGTCTTTTTCTTCGCTTCAATCGGATCAACGCACTCTTCTGACAGGCGATTGAAGAAAGTGATCGCGTTAGTCACCGCAACGTGTCGCGATCCTTTATCTTCCCTGCCAATTGTCAGGTTCACCATGTGATTGCAGGCCTCCTGATCCGCGAATCCGCTCGCCTCAAGGATCCGATTCCAATTAGAAGGCTTATAGAGGTAGAAATACTGTTCAAGCTCGTCGAAAAGGCGAGGGGTTCGGGGCCGTTTTGAATCGGGCGAGAACCTGCGGTCAGATAGGATTCGCTGGCATATCGAATGCACGGTACCGACCGACATCTTTGCAAGATCGAAGGGCTGTCTGGTGCGGTTCGTGACAACTGACAGGAGTGTCTTTAGTCCTTCCCTAAGTTGATGGGCAGCCTTTTCCGTAAACGTGCTGAGGAAGATTCTTTCAGGCTCGACTCCGTGGAAAACGATCAGGTTGAGAGTTCGCCAAAGCAGTACCTTGGTCTTACCAGAGCCCGGACCTGCCGTCAGGAAAAGAGGTCCATCGACTTGGAGGATTGCTTCTTCCTGGTTCTTGTTTGGCTTGAAATCGAACTCAGCCCAAAGGTCCTTAAGAGTGACTGATTTAGCCATTACAAGTCAAAATGAATGGAACTCCTTCCGCCGCTGATACAAACTACTCTACCGCAAAAATGTCTCGCCGATCTTCCGAGAATTTGGGGATAACATTTAAATAATTCAAGCGTGGGGTTCAAGGAGAGCGGGGCACCTGTAATCCGCAGCTCCAATCTTTTTGCGAAGTTTGTCGGCAGCTTTCCACAGCTTGTTTTTCAGTGGTTCTTCTTCAGGTGCTTTCTTCTTTCTTTTCGCTACAGCCACTTTACCTTTACCGCCCAAGTTCTACTGTTGAGAGATAGTAAATATGAAAAAATGTAATGGAAAATACTGTCGACTTCAACTAAGTCGAGGTCGAAGGCCAGCCTTGCCCACAGGCGTAAGCGGTCCTTTGACGGCCCGACGCGCAGCCGCAAGTATCTTGACGCCATTGCCGCCCGTTGGAATGTGCGAAGCGCGCGTCAGGAACGGACTGCTCAGGCGTCCAAAACCCCGATGGGGTTTTCTGCTTCTCCGAGGCATCCATTTTGCCGAAGGCATCCGGCCAAATAAAATGTCATGGACGGATAATCGATGGCGAGTGCTTCCCCAAGGCGTCCTGATAAGATCTCATTTCATCGGGATACCGTATGTTTGCCGCCCACCCCCAAACGTCCTAATGGAAACGAATGGGCCATCGGTCGGGGGGAGTGATGATAGGGATCGTCCGCCAAGGGCGGATTTCGTCCCTCCGAAGAGGACGGTCTCAATCACCTCCTCCGGCGGTAACATACATGGCCGGACTCCTTGCGATGACCGGTGAACTGGTAACGACGCCCAAAGGGAAATTAGATTGTCCCCCTGCGAAACTCGTCCTGACGACGGGTCAGGAATGCCGTCCCGTCCCCAGCCATTCTCTTAACCGCAAAAACGCAAAGAGAGATTCCTCGAATATTCCCTCTGATCTTCGTTAGACATCCAGATTCGTATTCGACCTTGGGAAAATGACGTAAGGAAACTTAGAGCGGCGCGTCTAAAAACAAATCTGGCGTTCCTCTGTCACTTCACTTTATTCAGTACTTGATTTGTTTTAGCGCCGCGATGAAGTTTCCAGTCATTTTCCCATAGTCTTGACTTTTTATTTGGTTCTTTCTTTTGTGTCAAGACAAAAGAAAGAACACTTAGGCCCTTGTCACTCAGCCTGCATAGGAGTTATAAATTGAAGGGGATCGTCACGTCGTCTGTCCGTCACACGGACGGACGGACTCCTCACGATGACAATTTTACTGGCAGGAACCCCGCAATACCCCAATACGAAGAATCACTCTCTCATTTCTCCCCCTCTCCCGCCCAACCGCACGCCGGGTCGGGAGAGGGGGTGCTGGTAATCGCTTACTTGGTAGGTTGAGTCGGTGCCGGCTGTTGCGACTCGTCGGGCTTATGCCTCAGCCCCACGTCCTTCGTCACGCGCGCGGCGAAGTACTCGTTGTAGAACTGCGTTTCAGTCCCTTTAAGCATCTCTATCATGTTGTCGATCTCGTCGGTCAACATGCTGTCGGCTTTGTCGTACAGGTTGGACAGCGACAGCCTCGCCCCCATCCGCTGGGCCACGCTGCTCTCCCGCTCGCCGATCGACCTGTTGAACGCGTCGATCCGCTGCTTAAGCGCAGCCAGCATCTCCGTCGTGACCCCGTACGCCGCCAAGCCTTCACCGGCGGTCCCGTGCTGGTGGATCGCCGTCGCCCGCGCCACGAGGTCGGTGTCCCGCATCCTCCTCAGCTTCGTCTCGCTGATCGTGCAGGTGTCCTTCATCGCCGTGTCGCCCGTCTTCGTCGCGTACGCCGAAAGCGCCGCCGCCACCGGTACAAGGGTATCGAGAAGCAGATCCTCGGCGTCCCACTTCCCCTGCGACTTGCCCGCCGTCGCAGTAATCACCTCCGTCGATTTCGACCTGATCTGCACTACCAGGCCGTCGAACGATGTCGCCGCTTCCGCAAGCGCAGCCAGTGTCGCGTACTTCGCGCTGTTCTCCTTCAGCACGGAGTCCACCGCTTCGAACATCGTCAGCTTGTTCTCCAGATACTTGGACATTGCCTTGCTCCTTTCTTTGATTGTTTTTGATTTGCCACCCGGAGGTTTTTGTCCAACCTCCGAAACTTTTCCTCGACCCTTCGTGATTCGCTTGTTTTCGCCATTGCTTCCCATCCAAACTCCGCTGCTAACCGCCTGAACTCCAATGCTTCCGGCCCGAACTCCAATGTCTCCCCTTCGATTATCATTGTGTCACATCGCAGTGACAATACTTCACATCCGGATTCCAATGCTCCGCATTTAGACTGCATTGTTTCGGTTTCCAACTCCAATGCTTCGCCTTCAAGTCCCATTGCTCCCCGTCGCAACTCCTTTGCTGCACGTTCAGATGTCTCTGCGCGCCATTCCAACTGCAATGTCAACCTTCTCAACTCCAATGTTTCGCATCGCGATCGCTTTGCTTCGTATCTCGACTCCTTTGCTTCGGACGGTGGAAGCGGCATAAAGAGCCTCTCTTCCGCGCGCTCCATACAGGAGTCTGCGAAAATCTAAAGGTTCGCTGTTGTTGTGGGCCTACGAATGGTTATTGACCGCGGTCTGCCGAATTACCGGTGTGGCACTCGTACACCCGCTGCGGTTCAATCCGTGCTACGCTGCTCTATCCTGTCTTACTGTTCCTGCCCGTTCTAACTCTGCTATCGAACTCAATTTATTTCTTTGCCTGATTCCCGTCAACTGTTTTTTGAGCAATCGTACATTTCTCGGAACAGCGGCACGGAAAACCGTGAAACGAATTGAACGACTATTCTAACCAATGGATGGCCGGACCTCAACGAATGACACGAATTGATTTGTGACAAACTCTCTCATTCGCGCCATTGATCTATATGGATGGAGTCTGAAACACGAATTCGTCGGACGAAACGATCGAAGAAATTGTGGCTCGCGGTAGGATAGAACCCGCTCTATCGGTGCCAGCATTGAGCTCTTGCCCGCTCACTCCTCCCTCTATATTAGTTCAGAGAATGAGCACGATGAGGCTGTCCAGAAAGTCTTGTCTGTCATGCTGAACGAAGTGAAGCATCCATTTTTCAGAACGAATAAGTGGATTCTTCAGTCGCTCCGCTCCTTCAGAATGACATTTTCCTTGTTTTGGGACAACCTCGGGTTAGGCAAGTTGGGTTGAAAGCAGGACTTTGCTCACCCAAAATAAGAGAAGGAACATCAGATCCGTCCCCATCCCGGCCGCACCGGCCGTGTACCTAGTTCTTGCTCACACTAATAGAGAGGAGCTTCCGCAAATTAGTATCCGCAATTTCCTGCCGGGCTTTGACCGACAGATCGTACCGGTGCGACAGCACTATGTAGAGCGCGGCTACTAATACTGCAGGCATGAACGCGGCGAGGCTGTTCTCTGCAACGGAGTAAAGGACGATCGCGCCGACAAGAGCGTATGCGGCGACCGCAATCATCACTCTGCTCATTTTCACTCTTGTGCGCCCGGCGTCATCTGCGACAATTCCCGTCCGCGGAAGTATGAAGATTGTGCAATGCAGCTCGCCGGATGAACCGCGCACCGGACTGCGGTTTTCTCCGGACCCGGATTTCAGGAGGCTGTCGGACCCCGTGCCCACCGCTGCCTTCGGCGACGTCACTTTCCCGTATCCGCTCCGCCTAATTTTACCGTGCTCCGTCTTCATGGAATGTCCTTTCTATGATCCCAATTTGGGCAAGAACTATGCCGGCCGGGGGCCGGAAGTCCGGTCCGCCTCCGCAAGCCGGAAACCGATGGTCGCCCGGGCACTACCGCCCATGCTGTCCCTCCACAAAGGGCAGATTACCACATTTCGCCCCGGAGGGCGAAGCGGTCATATTTTCCGCAGGTTACTGCAGTCATGAGCCCCCCGCCCGTGACGCCCATGGACGAGGTAATTCTCACATGAAGGGGGGTAATATTTTCCTGGAAGGAAGCTCTTCAGAAATGCCGGCGTTCGGAGTGTGCGACGGGCGGCCTAACAATAAGAAAGCCCGTGACCTTCTGTCTCACGGGCTTAAAATAATGGCAGGGTTGACGAGGCTTCCCGATCTTTATCGGGACGACCTCCTGCGTGACAGGCGTGCCATGGTACACAGCGCGAAGTGAATTCGCCGATTTTATTTTGCCTTCGCGGATTTCGTGATACCTGAAAATCCTTTTTGATATACTTTTCTCCCCGCGACCGGGCATATAACGGGCATCAATCAACTTCGGGAATCGGCAGTGACAGTTGCAGCGATGGATGGGAAGGTGCAGACTGGGAGTTCACGGGGGCAAGTCTTTAAACAAGAAAACCCGCCCCAGCGATGTTGCTGCTGAGACGGGTTTGCTTTAGGGAGAAGCAACTCTTCTTTAGAACACTAAGCCATCATAATCTAAATTGTCGATAGGGAACGCTTTGGGGGTAAATTATCTTCGATAGTCGCTGCTACGACATGGAAATCGGATCGACTGGTGAGAGATCCTTTGCTTCTAAGGGCCGAAGATCCGTTATCAGACTTTTTCGCAAAGGATACGCTTCCATAGCTACTTTACTCGGGATTCCCCCGGATATCTAGAGATCCTCGATCGCTTTTTGTGTCTCCCTAGCAACGACAATCTCCTCATTGGTCTCCAGAACCAACGCCCTGACCTTCGAATCGGCAGTAGAAATAACTTCTTCATTGTTGCCGTTCTTATCGGCGTCAACTTTCATCCCGAGGAATGCCAGGGACTTCAACACCTCTTCCCGTAATTCGGCATCTCTCTGACCGATGCCGCCTGTGAATGTAATGGCATCCAGGCCCCCCATGATAACAATGAACTCACCCACGTATCGTTTCACATCATAAATAAATTTGTTCCGCGCAAGCAAGGCTCGTTTGTTTCCCTTCTTGATCGCTTCTTTAATGTCCCTCATATCGGCAGATATTCCGGAAAGCCCGGCCAGTCCCCCGTTCTTACTGCATTCTTTCAACGCATCATCGAGCGAGATATTCTTCTTCTTCATTATATAAGGAAAGACAAACGGGTCGATGTCCCCGATTCGTGTCCCCTGGATCAGACCGGATTGAGGAGTGAATCCCATCGAGGTGTCGATTGCAATACCATCCTTGAACGCACATACCGAAGACGAGCCGCCGAGGTGGCACGAAATAATCTTGTGGTTGTCCTTCGGAAGTTTGAGAAGTTCGACGGTCTTCCCCGTTATGTAGCGGTGTGACGAGCCGTGATAACCGTATTTGATGACGCTGTACTTCTCGATCCACTCGTAAGGAGTGCCGTATATCTTTGCATAATCTGGAGCATTAACGTGAAAACCGGGTTCAAACACCCCGACCAGTTTGGTATTGGGAAGAAGCTCCCTGAACATGTAGATGGCAATCAGGTACGGCGGATTGTGCGCGGGAGCCAGGTCGCGATAATCTTCCATTGCCTGGAGTACGTCGTCGGTCAGAAGAACGGAGCCGTTCTTATCTCCGGCTTGTATAGTCTTGAAACCGATGCCGTCGATCTGTTGAAGATCCTTGAGAATTTTGAATTTCGGATCAACTAGAAACTTCGCCGCATGTTGCACGGCATCACGATGAGAGGGAATTTTGATCTCATCCGAGAACACTTTTCGTTCGCCGATCCAGTATGTGACCGGCGCATTCTCCGATCCGACGCGTTCGGTATAGCCGCGCGCTATTGTCCTCTCATGCGCCATATCGAGGAGCTGGAACTTGAAACTGGTCGAGCCGATATTACAAACGATGATTTTCATATGATGGCGATCTCTGGTAACAAACAATTGGAATTAATTCTTTTTGATCTTCGCCAGTACCTTCTCGGTGATTTCCCTGATATACTCTTCCGAGATTTGATTCTTGCCTGAACTTGGGGCTGCAGCCATCGTGGTCGGGCGTTCACTGCTCGGCATCGGTGTAACATCACAAGCTGCGACACGACCCTGAAGGTTGAACTTCTCCCTCAGTCCCAGCAATCTTCCCCTTTCGTCCTCCGATAGAACGTTTACGTTGCCCAACTGAATAGCCTTCCAGACGATGCTCGCCGCGTGCTCAAGTGTCTCCATTTTGTAATATGCATCGAAGAGATCCGTTCCGAGAGTAATCGCGCCATGATTTTCCAACAAGATCGCATCGGAGTGTTTGATGTGTTCTTGTATAGATTCTGCAAGTTCCATCGTGGAAGGGAGACCGTACTTTGCCGTCGGCACCGCACCGATAACCAGAATCGCTTCCGGCAATACACATTTATCCAACGGGATTCCCGCCACTGCAAAACTCGTCGCATAAGTAGGATGAGCGTGGATGACGGATTTGATGTCGGGGCGCTCCTTGTAAACCTCCAGGTGCATTTTCACTTCACTCGAAGGGTGGTACTTTGAACTACCGGCTATGACTTTTGCGTTCCTGTCGACTTTGATTATCATCTCGGGGGTCATGAAGCCCTTGCTGACGCCGTGCGGCGTCGTAAGCAGCTCGTTTTCATTCAACGCGACGGTTATATTCCCGTCGTTTGCGCCGACGTAACCGCGTGTCCAGATTCTCCTTCCGATTTCGATTATATCCCTTTTCAGTTCCCATTCCTGTTTCATTCTATAACTCCTCTCCTAGATTAATTCTCTAAGAACTTCTTCATGCGGATTCTTGATTATCGCATAACCGGCAAGCATGCCGTCTTCCTTGATGCTCTCAACCGCAGTCCGCGCCGCCGACTCGAGCGCATCGATGTCTCCGGTCATGACCACAAACCCTTTGCCCCCGACGGCCATCGCGATATGCACTCTCAAGAGGTCCAGCTCCGCTTCTTTTACCGCGCTGTCGGCGGCTTTAATTGCCGAGACGACGGAGAAGGTCTCGATCACAAGTATAGCTCCCACTTTCTTCCGAACATTCATGTCCAACGAGGTTCCCCCTGATATCGCGGGAAAGACGCGCGGGTCAAGGTTGGGGATTGCGGTTACGTTGACAACCGAGAACTCTCCCGTCGCTTTCGCGACGTCGATCGCGATCTGCACGTTTGCGGCATCGCCTCGGACAATCATCAGATACTTTCCGGAACAAATAGTCCGGGCAACCAACTTCTCGACATTCGCCGACTTCAGGACCTCATCCTGGACCTGGAACCCTTTGTAAATACTGCTGAGCTCGATTACACCGACTGAATTGCCTGCCTCCATCATTACCTCTCGATAACTACGTCGTTTTTCGATATTTCTTTGATCACACCATCCATCGAAGCATGAACATTACCCGACACCTTTCCGGCTGCCTTTCCGATCAGATCGTATTTTCTTACAGATTGTCCTTTTCGGACGATCGGCTCCGCCGGAGCACCGATATGCTGATCGAGCGGGACACGGACGGTCTTCGGATCTATGTCCAGTTTTTTCAACGGGCCCTCATCCTTGAATTTCAGCACATCGAGCCTCTGCATCAGTTTCTTCGTTGGGACTCTTCGATATTCGTACATGGGATGGACCGATAAGGGACCACCGGTCCACTTCGTATTTTGCGTGCGCAGCAGATGTTTTTCTATCACGGTCGCACCCCTCGGATCCAGTCCCTCCGGGCATGAATACATCGTGCAAAGATTGCATTCACAGCACGATGCACTTCCAGGATTAACCATCGGATAGTCTTCTCTCGTGAACATGCGATTGCGCATTGCAGTCTCAGGTCTGACGGGCTGGCCCAGCAAATATCTCGGACAAAGCTCGGTGCACATGTTGCATTGGTCGCATCCAGCTTTTGCGATTCGGTCGGTATCATGATCGGTTTTGAATCTTTCGTACATGGTGACGCAATAATGATCCGCGGGCAGAACTATGAGGGCGCCGGTGCGTTTCGATACGGATTTGTCCAGATCATATTCGACTGCCCCCATCATCAGGCCGCCCGATCTCACCACATAATCCGGCGCAGTGATTTCGAAGTGAGAAAGGACCTCGGCAAACGTGGTCCCGACAGGGACTCTTACGGTCGCAGGCTCTTCGACCGCACCCGCGACCGAAATGAATTTCTCGACGACCGCTTTACCGACGCCTATGTTGTACAGCGTCTCAACATTTTGGACCACGCACCCGATCGATATCGGCAAATCACCCGGCTGGACGAGTTTCTTTGTCGTCATGTAAATTAGCGTCACCTCATCACCCGCCGGATACACATCTTCTATTGGCACCACCTCAATATCGCTGCTGGCTTTTGACCTTAGCAGGTCAATTTCAGTTTGATGCCTCTCTTTTATTCCAACTATCGCCCTCTGTGCGCCGGTTATCTGCTTGATTGTTCTGAATCCCCTGAGCACTTCATCGGAATAATGCTGCAGGAGTTCCATGTCCTTATGAAGGAGGGGTTCGCATTCCGCAGCGTTCATGATCACCGTGTCGGGCTTTGAATTCAATTTGACGTGCGTCGGGAATCCAGCTCCACCGGCCCCGATGACACCAAGTCTTTCTATTTCGCTTAATTCCATCCTCTATTCTTCCTGATAGTCGATTCTATCAACGATCGCCATGATAATCGTCCTTATCGGAGCCGTCTTTAAATTGAATAGCGTTTTTGCGACACCCGGCGCCCCGCCACATATAACTATGTCGCCTATCCCCGCGCCGACGGAATCCATAGCTATCCACTCACTTCCCTTTGAGACCCCGTCGGGCAAGATAGGCTGGACGACGAAGAGCGGCTTCCCGTTATAAGCTTCGTGCTTTTGGGTCGAGATCACTTTCTTTTCCACGCGCGCCAGGAACATCAGACCACTTCGTCGACAAGTTCAACGACGCTGGCATTTACCGGTGCGAACCCGGAATCGAAAACCTCGGCTGCGTCCGTGCTCGTTACGTAGACTACGGTTTCCCGCGAGGCACCGATGTTCTTCGGGTCGGCGGCGACGATCGGATTTCCCAATTTCTTGCCGATCGAGGAAACCGGCTGCACCACGCACAACCTGCATCCTTCCAGTTGCTCCACTTTTCTGGACGACCAGACGACTCCGACAACCACACCCAGCTTCACAGTCAGCCTTTGACCTTGTGAGTTATCTGCACGTCGTCAATTATCGCCATGATTACAGCGTCAATGGGTGCGTTCTTTGTCGCGGATGTCATTCTGGCTGAGGAACCGTAGGAGATGAGGACGAGACTCCCTTCTCCGGCCTGCACAGCGTCAACAGCGATGTGATACGACCCGAGGGGATTTCCTTCATGATCCACTTCCTTGCAGAGGAGCAGTTTCTTCCCGTTAAGGTTCACATCCTTCTGCGTCGACACTACCGTTCCAACCACTTTGGCGAAGATCATTTGCGCGCTACCGGTTGAAAGACTTGTCCAGTTCGTCGACGGGACGTGGAATGATCAGTTGAGATACGACCTCGCCGACCTTCGATGCCGCGACCGCCGCCGCATCGATCGCCGAGCGTACCGCCGCAACATCTCCCTCAACCACGAAAGACGTGTAGCCACTTCCGACCTGACGCCATTCGACCAGGTCGACGTTAGCCGACTTCACCGCAGCGTCTGCTCCCTGCAAAAGAGGTGCAAACCCCTTGGTCTCAAGAATTCCAATTGCATTTTTCACGGCCATTTTATTTCTCCTTAATATGCTGGTAAACTGTTTTACGCGAATCTAAGCGCGCCGTGTGTCATCACCCGGCGTTTTCGGACAAAATTAAGCGGAGTACATATCCCTTCCCCGGTTGGAGTAGCTATCGTGTGTGAAAAATAGCCTTCACCGAGATCGCCGCCGTCGCCGCGAAGGGTCCCGCCGTTAATTGTGTGGACATCACAGTCGAGGGCTCTCGTATACTTTGTGGAACGGACTATATCGTTCGTGAAAATACTTGCCGTATGTTTGAATCCGTGCTCGGCCTTCAGGCAAGCCTGTAATCCATCGTCGAAGTCTTTTACCCTGACGACCGGAATGCAGGAGGTCATTTGTTCCGCAACTACCCACGGATGATCACGCCTTGTTTCTCCGAATAGAAGCGGAACGCTTTCTGGAATATCCAGGCCTAGCGCCATCGCAAGAACGTTCGCATTTTTGCCGGTATAATCGCGTTTGATCAGCCAATGCTTGCCCGACTGTTCCAAAGCTATATTGCCCAAGCGATCCATCTGTTCCGTGGTCAATCTGACGTTTCCAGCTTCGGACATTTCTTTCATAAACGAGTCAAAAACGGATTCGACTACGAAAATTTCCTTTTCCGCAATACACAGAACATTGTTGTCGTAGCTCGCGCTTTGGGTGATCTCAGTCGCGGCCAACTTCAGGTCGGCGGTCTCATCTACCAGTACGGGCGGATTGCCCGGACCGGCCGCGATGACCTTCTTAGGAAATCCCATGGCCATGTCGACTACTGCGGGGCCGCCGGTGACAGACAGGAGAGCGACTTTTTTGTGGCCAAACATCGTCTTCATGGCTTCGATCGAAGGCTCCGCGATGCAGGTAACCACATTCTCCGGTGCCCCCGCCTCAACCATATACTGGTTTGCCAGCTGGATGACCCTCGCACTGACTCTCTTAGCGGATGGGTGAGGGCTGAACACTATCGTGTTACCGGCGCACAGTTGAATGATTATGTTGTTGATAATCGTCGGACCAGGATGCGTGCTCGGACTTATGTTCCCGATAACTCCGAAAGGCACATAAATATCGAGCGCTAGGCCGTTCTTTCCGGACCACGCTTCCGGTCGAAGATATTCGATTCCCGGGCTGTGTTTGGCGGCGTTGACGAACTTTGCAATCTTATGCTCGACACGCCCCATCCCGGTTTCTTCAACGGTCATCGCGGCAAGCTCTTCTTTATGATCGAGCGCCATCTGTCTGACCGCGTCCGTAATATCCTTCCGGCACTGCATACTTCGCTGCCCGAACGACTGGTAAGCCTCATACGCCGCCTCAATAGCATCATTTACACCGTCGAACACACCCCAGTTGCCTTTTGCACTCGATTTCGGGGCTGTCTCGCCGGTCTCCATTTGAGCCACAACGCGGGCAACGACGTTATGGATGAGGCTGGTCAGTTGTGCATCATCTACATTCACATTACACCTTGGCTATTTATTTCGTCGACTTTTTTTCCGACCTCAGCGGCTCAATTGGAAACTTTGGGGACAGTTTGTCGGATGGCCTCGGAATGACGACCTGCGCAGCTACATTGCCTATGGACGATGCTGCCTGTACGCCGGCTTCGACTGCCGCATTTACCGCCGCCACGTCCCCGCGTATGACTATGCCCACTCGGCCGCCTCCAATCTTGATCCATTTCCCCAATTTCACATTTGCAGATTTCACCGCTGCGTCGGCAGCCTGAATAGCAGCAGTAAATCCGAATGTCTCGATGATTCCTAACGCCTCGACCATTGTTCACTTCTCCTCTTTCTCAATTCCGATCAGCGCGAACACATCTTCGTGCGCTGAAGGTATAATGTTAGTGCTCACAAGCTCGCCAACTTTTGCTGCGGCATCAGCACCGGCCTCGACCGATGAACGTACCGCCCCGACTTCGCCCCGGACCAAAGCGGTCACGTATGCGCTGCCGATTTCGATCCTCTCGACGAATTCCACATTCGCCGTCTTGAGCATAGCGTCGATGGCCTGGATTGCACCGACACTTCCGCGCGTCTCCACGAAGCCCAAAGCCACTCTCGACATTTTTTCTCCTTTCAATTTGTCCTATGGTCGCTTCTTATTATCAGTTTTCTTTTCAGAATAATATCCCTGGCTCCCGGAGTTACGACCGTTCCCTTCGGAAGCAAAATTTCCCGTATACTCGATTCCAAAGATGCAAGATGATTCTCTGTCAGTACCGGCGTCTTGTAATTCTTCAGATCCGCCATTTCTTGAAGATGTTTCTGGGACATCCGGACACCGGACGACGTCGTCTTGCCAGAGGCCGGAATCACAGCTATTCCGCGTCTCGACAGTTCAGCCGTGATCTCTTTAACTATTAACTCAATTAATCTTTCGATGGATACTTCCACGATGATTCAATCCGAATTTGATTTCCTGTACAAGTGTTTATTTTCGGAAGAGACGGCATCAACTATGCCGACTATAGTATTGTCCGTGCAGACATTCTTCGTCACATTCGTAAGTCTCGCCGAAGAAGAGGAGACCAACAGGACGATATCGCCATCGCCTGCGTTGACCGAGTCGATACATGCCGCAGTCTTCACGGTCGCGCCCAGCTTATCATCGAGATACTGTACGACAAGGATTTTCAGACCGTCGACATTTCCTTCTTTCCGGGTCGAGACTACCTTTCCTATGACTCTTCCGAGTTTCATGGCCTTACATTTTACCTGCGAGTTCGGCGAGTGTTTCATCCCGAATGTTCGCGGCGTTAGCATCATCGGTATCGAGATGAATTTGAAGTTCCCAATTCTTGTTAGTCCTGACAAGCACATTCTCGAACACGACGCCTTTTTCTCCTCCGATGCGGATCTTGCAGAAATCGCCGTTCTTCAGCCCGAACATGGCCGCTTCCTCGTCCGTCGAGTGAATATGACGATTAGCCACGATCGCACACTTCTCGCAATGGATCGAATTATGCGGTCCTACTAGCGTCAGCGACGCCGCCTTTTCCAGGGAACCCGAGTTTGCGACGGGCGGATCCACGCCGAGAAATATCGAGTCGGTCAAGGACAGCTCGACCTGGTCGTACTTCCTGAAAGGCCCGAGAATCCGGACCGCCGGAATGCTCCGCATCTTGGGGCCAACTATTGTGATAGTATGCTTGCTTGCAAATTCTCCGGGCTGATACAGCGGCCTCAGAGGCTCAAATTCAGTCTGTTCGCCGAAGAGTAAATGAAACGTCCGCTCCGTCAGATGGACATGACGATTCGATATACCTATAGGGATCAGCGGATATCCGGAATTGCTTACAGCACGAACCTTCGGGCCCGCGATTTCCGACTGAAGTATATTGCGGACTTCTCTTGCGATGAGGTCAACTAGTTCTTCTTCAGAATTACAGGACTGTGTTGCACAACTGCCGGTAAGCGAATTACTTTGCGACAATCTCGATACATCCTTTCATTTTGCTATCAACACTTCGACACGAGCTTTGCGAAGTTTCTCCAGTTCACTTTTCGGAGCGGTCGAGTCGGTTATGACTCGATTGATTTGACTTATATCTGCAAATGCTGATAGACCTGTTTGCCTGAACTTGCTGCCGTCAACCAATATAGTGACCTCTTCGACCCGGCTGATGATGGATTCTTTCAATTCGACCTCAAGCAGATGAGCGTCTGTTAACCCCTTCTCAGCGGAAATTCCCAAAGCCCCCAGGAATGCCTTCCGGACGGTTAGATCGCCCAGGAAATGGGTTGCCGGAAGTCCTGTGATCGAACCGGAGGTATGTCTCAGGTACCCACCCGGCAAAAGGACGTTTATGTTTTGGCAGCCCATAAGTTCGATCGCCGTCCAAAGACCGGTCGGTATGACCGTTACATCCCTCAGATCTTCACGCTTTCTCAGAGCACGCGCAAGCGCCAGGGTGGTCGTGCTTGAATCCAGCAGTATGGAATCGAGAGAGTTCACCAGCTGAGCTGCAAGCCTCCCGATTTTTTCCTTCTTCTGCGAGTTGAGACTTTTGCGTGTTTGAAAGTTGTACTCTTGTCTTGTCCGCTCTTCAATTAGCTGTGCGCCTCCATGAACCCTGGCGATCTTTCCTTCTCTGCTCAGGTTGTTCAGGTCGGCCCTTATTGTAACTTCTGTAACGTCAAGCTGCTGACTTAGCTCGGCGACTGTCATGCTCCCTTTGGAAGCGAGCAACTCGAGTATTTTCTGCTGCCGCATCTGCGTCATTGATAACGTACCATCTCAACTCAAGCCAATATAAACGTCCTTTCGTTTGTTTGCAATATGTTTTCGTTTTTTTTCGAAATGTTTTCTGTTTTTTACCTAACAATGCGAAAATCGACCGTTTTTGGCCCCGGTTTCTCATATCCACCGAACACCCACCCTAGGCGACTGGAGAAGAATCCTCCGGGACCATGCGGCTTTCAGGTCGGTGACGTTTGATTTTACCTCGATTACGGGTACTTCCATGCGGCTGCAGCTGAACGTCTTCCATGCTTCCAGGTCCGAAAGAATAGACCCGCCCCAACACATCAGTGCTGAAGCGGGTCAACCTTAAGGAGAAGCAACATTCGTACGGTCACATGACCGGGTGACGGCCGATCGATTGAACCACGCGTTTACTTACCCAATATCAAGTCCGATCGAACCAAGTGACGCCGCGGTGGATTTCTTCGTGACATGATGTACACTTGCTATCCCGAGCCCCCGCGCCACCCCAACGAACATCTCTCTATCATCTACATACAATGAATGGCTTGGTTGAGACTGTGCAAGATCAAGTGCCATCTGAAATATCTTCCTGTCCGGCTTTCTAATGTGCACGAAGCACGAGCATACAAAGAAATCTATGAATTCCCTCAAATTGAATTCAGCGATCCGGTACTCTGTCAATTCACGCCCTTCATTGCTTATCACACCCACCTTCAAGTTGTGTTTTGCTTTAAGCATCTTAATCAGCTCAATCATGTCCGAATAAGGCTCTGACTGAGCATACATAAAGCTCTTGAAATCATCGCGACTGTAATTTCTCTCTTTATAGAAGACAACTCTTTCGAGATATTCATCAAGACTGATCTTCCCGGACTCATAGGTGTCATATGTCAGATGATGTCTCTCATTCATATCGTCATAGTCGAGATCAAACTTTTCGGCAGCACGTTTGCGCGAGTTGCGGTCCCATCCGTTCGTCAAAAGGACGCCACCGATGTCAAGGAACAGGGTTGTTGGCAATTGCCCAGACTTCATGCCGTTTCTCCTCGCATTTTAAGTTGGGTTTGTTTTCGACTAATCATGTGCCTTTAGGATTCCTCCATGTGACCCATGCGCGAATCTCAGGAGACACAGAGTTGCCTTGCGAAATCACTCAATCGGCCGATCCTTTTCACTCATCTTATACAGTCTATTCTTCTGCTCCACGATTCTCAGCGCGTCCCGCTTTCGGCATGGGAAAGATGAATACTGCCTTGCCGCTTGAGTCAGGGATCTCTTGTGCTCCCCACCTGAGACGATTGACATTCGGCGACATAAGCTAGTCCCGCTCACTTTCGGATTGAGCAAGTAACATTCGGGCCCTGACCTGCACGAATATCCCATCTCGACCGACCTTCTACTGGTCTCGATCCGAAGGGTTTGCGCAACTCCTGAGATCAGTGGAGTCAGCACACTCATAATGACAAATAGGTGTCCGAGAGAATCCGTCATGGATTTTCTCCTCTCATGAAATCAACCATGCCGGAATCGCTTTGACCGCAGTCGTACTGATATATTCGTGCCGCCCCTTTTTTGACCGTAGACAACTTGACAGGCTTCCCCTCTCTCCCCGTAGCTCTATAGGAGACGTTGCTATTATCCGGCAAGGCAAGGCCCACCTCCATGCTGCTCCTGTGTTCCCCCGTGATTTGGTACTTAATCCGTACGTCCCCGGAATTACTCGATTGAATCTCCAAATCCAGCCGGTTACCATCAGGAAGTCTCAGCGAGTCAAGGGCAATATCATGTCCTCGCAATGCGGCTGCAAGCCTAGGCATTATAGTAATTGTATTATTGAAATTGTCGTAGTCGACTCCGAATATCTTTTCAACAATGATCTGAATGTACTGCGAGGCTGACAATCCATAATCCAATTGCCCCTGACCGAGACCGCTGGAAGGGATAATAAACTCCGAGCAATTATTGTTGAACTCCATTGCCGTTTTGTAAGACAGATACGCTGCCAGGTCATATCGTCCTACGTCCTCCAGCCCATGAATTATGGCAACATTTTTCATTGACCAGACATCGCCCAGCCACTGTCTCCCGTTGTAGACTCCGGGGATCTCGTTAAATGACGGATCCATTTTGGAGGCTGTAGTTACCGGATTCTGATCCCAGTTGAAGTACCTGTTATCGGTTAGCAGCTCGAGCAATCTCTTAACCCTGTTCCCTCGCGCAATGTTATCTTCCAGCGGGTAGAAAGTGTTGCAAAGAAGCCTTTTTACGATATGTCTATCTCGCACATTGTACGAGTAATAAGCGCTGTCCGCCCACATATACTTATTCATCGAATCTTTGATTTCGCTTTCAATCCGGGTGTACTTTCGATAATCTCTCATATCGCCCAAATGCTTCGCGAGTCTTGCTACATTTTCGCATCCGATCACAATCTCGGAATTGAGATCAACAGGGGCTCTAGTAAGATCACGTCCTTCATCCGAGGGGAGGGACTCTTCAAAGACTCCGGTAATAAGCCCCGTGGTTTTGTCCCTCCTTGTTAACAGCCACCAATCCAAATACTTTTTCAAACAATTGAATATCGACCGCACTAATGCCGCATCGCTCGTGCGCCTTGCAATAGCGTGACCGATTTCGAACAATGTCGGGAACGCGCTGACTTTTGATTTTATTATGAGAGTATCCGGTGCGAATAAGGGAATCCTTCCATCGGGTCGCTGGACTGCTATGAAATTCCTCATGACATTTTCCGCAAATTCCTCGTTTGCCCATTTCGCACCGCTTAGAGTAAGTGAGCCGTCCAGTTCCCACCAGAATTTCTCGAAGTAGGGCTTACAAGGGAGAGTTGCTCCAAGGACATTCACAGAATCTATCTCGTACCACCACTTGTCATACAGGCCCCCGGGATACATGAACGGATGCGTGAACCCGTACACCGGCAGCCGAGTGACCACGCATCCCTGCAAGACGTTGAAAGCATGTTGAAAGTCTGACTGCGTAATTCTAGGAAAAGTGATTCGCGGGACAACGTCGCTGCCGTTGATATCAACGCTGTCTTGTGCTAATGTCACCCCAGAGCTTAACCATAGACTCAGGCATACAAATAAGAGAATAGCCTTCTTCATTTGTGTCACTCTCTCTAGTGATAGGAGACAATCTGATCTTCCACAAATTCAAAGTCTAAAGCATACCGCTTTGGCTGTCCTGACCGACACGATTTCGTATTGGTCGGTGGGTGATTGACTCTTGTTTTGTCCGGCCACGTGCTATAGCAAATCGATCACGGCTTGGACGCTACCACACGTTTCTTCATCTGTTCGGTCGCGGGGATCCATTGCAGCGGTTGTATGAAAACCCCGTCTAGATCGTGGGCCGCAGGAGTCTTGCTCGGAACGGTTGAAATCATTGAACATGCCATGTAGTATTTCCCGCCATCCTTAACAATTTCGGGCGCATGTCCCGGCATTTCCTCAATACGATTAAGAGCAGGATCTCCAAAATTGAAAGGATTCTTGGAAATATACAGAGAGACGCGGCTGTAATCGCATCCGCTTACCCACAGGTAGTAGTATCCGTCTTTGAATAGAACAAAGGGCGATTCTGCACACCCATATCCGGGGGGCGGCCCCATCACGGGAACCGGGTCGGACCAATGCAGCAGGTCGGTGGAAGTTCGAACACGATCTATTGTCTGAAGCCCTTTCATCCCAGGATACGTGCCAGCACAAGCGTAATACATCAGGTATTTATTCAATTGTTTATCCCAGAAGACGCAGAAGTCCCGGTCATCCCTTTCACGAAAAACCATATTCTGTTCTTTCAGACCTTTGGCTGAATATGGATGCCAGATTGAAAGATCAGGGGAAGTAGATATCAATAACCGGACACAGTTCTGCGTAAAGTCCGATGATCCCAAATAGTGGAAGTAGTACAGATACGCAGTTGTGCGTTTCTTATTCCAGATTGCCATGGGGGACCACATATAAGCGGTCGGCGACTTTATTTGATAAGGAATTTTCCTCAGTAGTCTCAAGGGTTTTATAAGCGAAGATCCAACTGCGTGAAATAACGAATAACCATCACTCAGAGCATAGCCATTACTACTATTACCCTCACCTTTTCCGAAAGTACCAATACAATGCCATCTTCCCAGCTTGTCTTTTATCAGAGCAAAATCGCTATACAGGGTGTGACCGTCTCCTATTAATCTCAAGGCTTCTGACCACGGTTTTGAAATTTTCGGAATCATTAATACCTGTGCATTGAGCTTTGGTATTCCAAAGCTTGTATTCAATACTACTATGACCAAGCAAACCAACAGCGGCGATGCGAGCGTATTGAATGTCATTGTCATGCCAAATTCTTTTTTAGAATAGGCCATCTTCAATCCCCTTTGATATGTCGTAGTACCGCTGGACACACTCATCTATCTCTGAGAATGGATGCCTAGATCTTCAGTTGCCAGTCTCCACATAGTCAATCACATGTCCCCCCAACCTCCGGCACGAGTGATTTGTCGAGGACTGTCGACCGGTTCTATTTTCAACATTTAGATTACAACCGTCCAGCGTAGGCCAACTGAACCTCACACTGCTTGCATAGAGCATGAGCAATCAAGAACTGCTCACTAAGATGAGTCTCAAGCAGATTCGATTTGAGAACGAGCGTTTCGCTTCGTCGCCTATTTCAGCATCATGAGTTTGATTGTTGACGAGTAGTTCCCTGCAGTCATCCTGCACAAATACACGCCACTCGCAAGCTCGCTTCCGTCGAACGTCGCGACATACCTACCAGGGTTCTTAGAGGCATCAACTAGTGTCGCCACCTTTTGACCCAATACGCTGTATATCGCAACCGTAACGTGCGCCTTCACCGGAACATCGTATGCGATCTTGGTCGTCGGGTTAAACGGATTAGGATAATTCTGGGATAAGGCAAACTTAGTAGGTATTCCGCCGTTTCCCGTTTTTTTTACCGATGTCACCGGAAGTACGAAACTGTAAGTATTGGTGCCGTTCCCCTTCAGAGTATCGCTTAACGTTGCATAACCATTCGCAACTACCGTTCCAGTCGGTGACTGACTAAGAGATGTGGTCCCCGACGGAAGCCACACGCGCAGGTTTACGTTCTTGGAAGCCGAATTAATGTTCGTGAGACTTACAATTACATTTGCGCCACTGATACTGCCGCTTACTTCGATGCCTCCTTTGACTAGGATATATTTGAAACTTACACCCGAACTCCACCAAGATGCAGGAATAGCCGGGAATACCTCGATCGGATCGTTGTTGTCCGGATCGACCAGCATTTGTATCACAGAACATATCAATGCCCCGTGAGCCGCGGTTTCCGGCGTCCTTTGGAAATCATAGGTATCGTGAACCATCTCGCACATGGTGGCATCATCAAAGGTAACGTCGGGGCTTGTGAGTGAACGCACCCACTTGTATGCATCATTAGCATC
>JAHECO010000093.1 GCA_024641705.1 Candidatus Kryptoniota bacterium | reverse complement strand
TAGTCCTTGTCGATGTTGATCGTCCCGTCCCGATCAATGAAAACGGCGCGGGTCACTTCTCGAGTATGGTATTGTATAGCTCTTCGTATTGTTTCGCCGAATTGGTCCAGGAGAAGTCTTCGTTCATTGCGTTCCGCATTATTTTCTGCCAGTTCTTCTGATCGGCAAACAGTTCAACGGCGCGGGCGATCGTCTTCAGCATCTCTCCCGGCTTGTAAGTCTCAAAGAAAAATCCCGTACCGGTTCCCTTCTGCGGGTTCGCCTCCTTCACCGTATCTGCCAACCCTCCCGTCTTCCTGACCACGGGCAGCGTGCCGTATTTCAAACTGTAGAGCTGGTTTAGACCGCATGGCTCGAACTTGCTCGGCATAAGGAACACGTCAGCCGCGGCCTCTATCAAATGCGCAAGTTCATCATCGTAGGCAAGTTCAAGTGCGAACTTGTCGGGATACTTCTTGGCAAACGATTCGAACTTCGTGTGGTACTGCTTCTCGCCCGTTCCGAGAAGGATCAGCTGCACGTTCATCTTCATCAGATCAGCAAAGGCCTCGACGAGAAGATCGAGTCCCTTCTGTTCGACCAGCCGTGTGACCATTCCGACAAGAGGCACCTGCGGGTCAAATTTCATATTGAATTTCTTCAGAAGGTATTTCTTGTTTTCGACTTTCGCATCGAGAGTCTTGACGCTGTATTTGAAGGGGATGAATTGGTCGGTGTCGGGGTTCCAAACAGAGTAATCGATGCCGTTTACGATTCCCGAAAACGCCTTCTTCTTCTTCTTGAGGACCCCCTCCATGCCGCAGCCATATTCGTTGCCTTCCGAAATCTCTTTGGCATACGTGCTGCTAACCGTAGTCACATAGTCGGAGTACACGATGCCCGCTTTCATAAAGCTGAGCTTATCGTAAAACTCGGCGCCTTCCGCCGTGAAGACGTCATCCGGCAAACCCGTCTTCTGGAAAGTTTCTTTGGGAAAATTTCCCTGGTAAGCGACATTGTGGATCGTGAAGACAGTCTTGACCTTTTTGAAGAAAGGATCCTTGCTGTAGATTTTCTTGAGGTATACTGGTACAAGCCCGCTCTGCCAGTCGTTGCAATGGATTATATGGGGTGCCCAGCCCAATCTCTTCAGGATTTCGAAAATGCCGCGGGAGTAGAAAATGAAGCGTTCGTCGTTATCCGCGTAATCCTTTTTCGATTTCGGGTCCTGGTAAATTCCCTGCCTCCCGAAGAACTCGCTGCTGTCGATGAAATATATCTGTACCTTGGTCCTTTCACCTATCAGAAAGGATGATTTCACGTTGAGCTTTGCGACTTTTTTGCCTATCGGGATATCTATGTCCTTAAGCCTGATAATTTCATGGATCCTGAACTTCCGTTCGTTTACAAACCCATATCTGGGAATAGCAAGACGGATGTCGTTCCCAATTTCTTTAAGGGCCTGTGGGAGAGAACTGGCGACATCTGCCAGCCCCCCGGTCTTTGCAAATGGAAAAACTTCGGAGGATAAGAACAAGACATTGAGGGGTTGCGTCATCTCATACCATGGTTTATTTGTATCAAAAATACCAAGAAATCGCCTCATAATCAATTACATTTCCGTTCCACCTTATCTTGCATCCCTTCGGGACGTGAAATATATTCGTTAAAACTTACTCGGATCACCCAATGCAGCTACAGTTCATCGGCGCCGCTCAGACCGTCACAGGATCGATGCACCTGCTCGAAGTCAACGACAAGCGCGTACTCCTCGACTGCGGCCTGTACCAGGGCAAGCGCGCCGAAAGCATCCGTATCAACAGGAATTTCGATTTCTTCCACCCGGCTCAGATCGACGCCGTCGTCCTCTCTCACGCCCACATAGACCACAGCGGCAACCTCCCTAACCTCGTGAAGCAGGGATTTACGGGACCGATCTGCTCCACACCGGCGACACGCGACCTCGCCGGGATAATGCTGGCCGACAGTGCCAAGATCCAGGAGCAGGATTCATTCTTCCTGAACAAGAAGCTGGCTAAACGTGACGAGCCGCCCGTCCAGCCGTTGTACGATACCGAAGACGCACTCGCCGTCATGCCCCTCTTCGTGACGCTCTCGTATCACAGGGAGACCATGATTGCGGACGGCGTCAGGCTCACATTCCTCGATGCTGGACATATCCTCGGCAGCGCCATGGTTCAACTCCGCATTCAAGAGGGCGGCAAGGAAAAGATCCTGCTGTTCACCGGAGACCTCGGCCGGAAAGGACTCCCGATTCTCAAGAACCCCGACCTCGTCGAAGAGGCCGACACGCTAATCACGGAGAGCACCTACGGAGGCAGACACCATGACCCCATACAGGGAATGCAGGACAAACTGAGAGAGGTCATTCTAAGGACAGTCAAGCGCGGAGGCAAGGTTATAGTGCCGGCGTTCAGCGTCGAACGTACGCAGGAAATCACCTATACCCTTCACCGCCTCTTCGACAGCGGCGCTCTCCCGAAGATTCCGGTCTTCGTCGATAGTCCCCTCTC
>JAHECO010000038.1 GCA_024641705.1 Candidatus Kryptoniota bacterium | reverse complement strand
TTAAGTATAATTGACTTCTTGGGTCGTCCGGTTCTCATGGGTCACCTCCATAATAAGTGGTTGCCCCATGATAGTAAAAAGTTAAGACTTATTCAAGATATTTCAGTTACAAGACACTAGCCATTTCAGCGCAATTAATGATTCGTTTCGGCCGGGAGCGATAAATCTCCGGCCACGGACGCTTTAGAAAGTTACGAAGTTGGTGACCCCTTCGATGTGGGAAACGGATTGCAGGTCTCTTCCATAATCATGCATCGGCTCAAAAGTAAGTCGTCTGCATCAAAATATCCAAGTATATCCGAATGCAATCGCAACCCCGACATGGACTATGAGGATTACGAGCATCACAATGGAGAAGGGAAGGTGGATCACGTGCCAGTAATGAAAAACCTGCCGGATCTTTTCGAGGACCAGCACCCGCTGTCTAAGGACTATCCTGCGGTTCGCGATGCGCGTTATCTCTCTCACGTATGACTTCGGAACCGAGCGTCGGCGCAGGAGAGCCCGGAGTCGTCTCGTATTCCTCATGTGCGACAAATCTACCTTTGTCATGTACCACAGGAGCTGCAAGAGCCCGGCCTTCGATTCGTCGAACCGGACTACACTGATCTCTTCGATGAGCTTGACAGTGTTCTCGTCCAACTTATAATTCGACACCAGCGATTCCATCAGATCGGCACGTTCGGTCTCCAGGTCCTTCGACGTCAATTCGTCGCCCTGGATGTTTTTCGGGATAAACTTGTAAAAGTACCTCCCGACGAACCCGCTTAGGACGACGGCCGTCATGCACCAGAATCCGGCGCCCGCGATCCCGCCGAAAAGAAAAGTGGTGTGGTACAGGACCAGTATTGGTCCGACGAGACACATGAATATGTGGAAGTCAAGGAAATCCCTTATCCTGCCGAGGTTGGCGAATCGCCTGAGCCGCTTTCTGCTGGAGTAAGTTGCAACTCCTATGAATATCATGGCCGTCCCGATCACGCCGTAACCATGGCTTTCGACGCCGTCAGGACGGAGCGAATCGTATCTTTGAGACGTGGGTCTTTCCTGGAGCGGCATGAGATAGTAGGTGTAGTTCCTTGCCCAGATCGTGATCGCGGTGATGAGTCCGACCGTGATGAGAAAGAGCGTGAAGACTTTGTGCGGGAGGTCGCTGATGCTTGTCTTTTGCTTTAGCTTCAGCGAAGAGCGGTCTGCGGCGGTTTGTTCCAAGTGCTTTTACAAATCCAGTTTTAGTTCCGACCAATTTAGCAGAAGAATCGACAATGCGAAAGGAATTGCAAGAAAAGATGGTCGGCTGCCCTCCGTGGGGTCGAGCGGCTGGCGCGGGCGGCCGGTCCCCGCCTGTACTGCCTTGTCAAACCGGAGATGTCTCCGCGCGGCCGTTGGACGACCACTTGAAGTACAGAATAACCCCGATTACCATCCAGCCAATCCCGACCGCTATGGCCTCCAGTCCCGAACTGAGGAATATGAACGAGAACCCGAAGAACGCAATTATGGAGGGGATCGGGTAAAGCCACATCCGGAACGGTCTCTTCATATCGGGGCGGTCTTTCCGGAGGAGTGTCAAGCCGATAATCTGTCCGATGAACTGGATGAGTATTCTGCTTGAGAGGGAAGCAGCGATTATGAAATCGAGGTTGAACAGGCTGGCGATACATGTAATGATGCCGACCGTGAGCAGCGAGAAATGAGGGAAATGCTTCTTCGCATGTACTTCGCCGAGCCATTTGAAGAAGAATCCATCGCGGGCCGCCGCAAAGGGGAGGCGGGAATAACTCATCATGAGCGAGTATGTCGATCCGTATGCGGTGATGATCACGAGTATCGTAAGGATTACTGCTGCATGCCGGCCGAGGATCTGCTCGAACATGTCCGAAGCGACATGAGTGGACCGCGCTATCTCCTGCCATGGCATGGTGCCGAGTATCGACACGTTCATTACCGCGTAGATCAGCGTCACGCCGATTACCGAGAAGATGATCGCGCGCGGGAATACGTACTCCGGACGCTTCACTTCCTCCTCCAGGTAACAGATATTGTAGTACCCCATCAGGTCGTACATTGCTATGAGGGTCGCTGAACCGAGTCCGGAAACGAAACCCCACGAGAAGCCGAACCAACCGTGTGGGAAGACGAACGCATCGCGGACGTGGAAGTGTGTCAGCCCGACGATAATGGTGAGGAAGACGGTGACAAGCATGACGATCCAGAGAAACACCGTCACGCCTCCCACAAACTTTACGCGGTTGTAGTGGA
Organism: Candidatus Kryptoniota bacterium; assembly: GCA_024641705.1. Taxonomy (GTDB): domain Bacteria; phylum Bacteroidota; class Ignavibacteria; order Kryptoniales; family JAKASW01; genus JAKASW01. The sequence goes on along the minus strand of JAHECO010000038.1, from coordinate 34,347 downwards.
GGAGGATGGTAAAGGCCCCGACTGTAAAGGCGAGAATCCTGATATTGGTCTCGTTGAGGAACGGCCATATGAAAGAGGCATACTGGACCATGCCGACAAAACCGGAGGCTATCTCCAGCGGGCCGCTGAGGAGAAATGTCCAGATGAATAGGAACGCCGCAAGCTTCCCGAAGTACTTCTTGTATGCCTCCCTGAGATAAACGTAGGATCCGCCTTCACCCGGGAGGGAAGTGCTGAGCTCGGCCCATACCTGACCGTCAGAGATGGCGATGATTGCGCCGACTGCCCAGCCGAGCATTGCCTGCGGACCTCCCATTGCACTCACGATCAGAGGAATCGTGATGAAAGGGCCGATGCCGACCATCGTTGCCATGTTGCTGGCGGTGGCGTGGATCAGACCGAGGCTTCGGTCGAGATGTCCGGACTGTCTTTCCATTTCAGTCTTCAAGTGAGGGGTTTAAGAATGTCCGGGATGAAGATCGCAAAGAGACCTCGAAAGTCGTAAACAAGCCGAAAGAGACTCTTCGTGATCTCTGTGAGTCTTGCTGCAGTCCCCGCCGGTCTCTGTGTGCTTCGTGGCTAGTTCTCCGGGGCTTCCGAATCATGTCACCTCGTTACCGGGCTTTGTCTCACATTCCACCCGGAAACTTGAATGACAGGCGATCCGCCGTGAAGGCAATCGGTCCCGAAGTTGCCGGTTATTGTCCGCGTCTCACCGGGAAGCAGGGCGATATAATTCTTATCCCAGAAAACGGGGAGAACTGTTTCGCCTGTTTTCAGTTGCTTCACCGACACGTAAACCATGAAGGCAAGGTGGTCGGTTGGGTTATGCAACTTCACCTTGACGGAATACTCTCCGCCCCTGCGGACAAAGGCACTCTTGGCAACCAGCTTCACTTCGGGGAGTGTTTCGAGACCCGTTAGGTTCGCATAGGAAGTATCCGGAGTTACGAACCATGTGGACTTATTCCAGTCAAGCAAATCAGGTTTCGTGGAAAGCGCATAGAAATTGTCGTCTATGAGTTTGTTCCCCTCATAGAGCCTGACATCGAGGAAATATGTCGCGGATAAAGAGTCTGGTACCGGTACGACAAGTGACTTTATCGAAGAGTTGGCTGGAGCGTCGATGTGCGTATCCGAGCGATACCTTTCCTTGAGATCAAGATCAAGCACGCTGGTCTTCAGCGTCAAGTCTTTCGCGGGTTGGAGGGTCGAATTGACGACGTAAACATTCCGGGATGCATAATCGTACACCGCGTGAAGAGGACGGCAGGCTTCCTGCGCACCGTAAAAAGCCCCGGTCGGGTTCAGGTAGTAATCGAACAGCTGCCACCACATTTTCGGCCATGCGGTATTGTACATCCATTGTATGACGCCGGTCGATCCGAACTTCATCGCGCCGAAAGCCTCATACGTGGCTCTCATCGCCTCGTAGCTTGTGAACTGTGCCTTTCGTTCGTAGTCTTCGAGATTTGCCGGCTGTCCGAGTCGCCCCGTGATGGCGGCGTTGTATCTGTTCAAATTTCCGAACTCGCCGCGCGAGCAGTGGAAGAGCCATTCGCCGTTTATCGGCCAGAGGGAATCGGGCGAAAGCATCTTTTTAAGCGAACCGATAAGCGGCACCTGGGGTCCGGGGCCGGTTTCGGTATTGAAACCGAAGGCGCCTCCATGAGATGTATCGGTGTACCAGTAATTGGGCGGGACGTAATCGTAGGGCCCGCGCATCTTGACGGCTGTAGGACCTGTAACGCTGCTGACATGCTCGGCGGCGGAGGCAAGAAACGGCCGTGTCGAATCGTACTGGCCGAGGATTGCCTGGTACATTTTTTCGAGCTCCGGTCGCGGAGTCTTGTCGCTGCCGTATGCCCAGACAAAAATGCTCGGGTGATTCCGCAGCCAGATGATCTCATCACGGAACGACAACGCGGCGATATTCATATCTCCCGGAGATTTTATTCCCCCAAATTCATCGGCTTCCTTGCCGAAAACTCCTTCCCACTCCCACTGTGCGCTCCATCCGACCATAACGAGCAAGCCTTTCTCGTCACAAAGCCTGTAAAGCTCGTCGTTTTCACCCCAGAAGCCTTCGAGGCGAAGCGTGTTTAGGTGCATGTTGGCGGCATAGTCCACCTGAGCCTTAAGTTTCACATCGTTCTGGTCAAGGAAGATTTGGTCCGTCCATCCGCCGCCGCGAATCAGAATTTTGCGGCCGTTCAGTTTGTATCCTCTGAATCCCTGCGCGTTTATGTAATCGTTGATCTGCCGAATCCCGAATTGGAGGCTGGTGCTATCCATGATCACTCCGTCCGCCGTAAACCGTAGATCCAATCGATATAAGTTCGGCTTGCTGAAATCGTGAGTCCACCAGAGCTTCGGATTCTTGAAAACAAGCTGACGGTATACGTTGGATGAAAAGGAGACCGAAGTTATCTCACCGCTCTTGAGAGTCACATGCTGTGAAAACGTCACAGGACCGATTCGTCCCGTGAGCGTGCCGGTCACGATTCTGCCTGCATTGTTAGTCAATTCTGCCGAAACCGTGAGCTCGGCCTTTTTCAGAGTGGCGGTGTCAACTTTCGTGGCGACGAAGGGCCGGTCAATCGAGACATCGCCGCAGAGATGCACTTCGACGGGACGCCAGAGCCCCATGTCATGGTCCGGCGGTCTTGGATTCCAATCCACAAATCCAAGCGTTGCAGCACCGGGCCCTGGTCTGAAAACCTTGACGGCAAGGATGTTCGTTCCGCCGAACCTTGCGTATTTCGTTACATCGAATTCGAATTGCCTGAATCCTCCGACAACCGAATCGCGGGCGGCGATCAATTGCCCGTTGAACCAGATATCCGCCTTATAATTGATGCCGAGGAATCTCAGGACCGCGTGGTCGGAACCGGCTGACTTTTTGGGGAGGGAGAAAACGGCTCTGTACCACCATGGACTCTTGAAGATTGAATCTGAAATCGCAGCCAGGTTTCTTCCCCTGAATACGTCTTTATAAACCCCATCTGCGATGAGATTCCCGAGAACTGTTGACGGCACCTTTGCATTGTACCAGTTTTGGAGTCTGAAAGAAGGAGCGGTGATGGCAGCTCCGCCGGCGGCTACCGACCCGGACGAATGGATAAGCCAATTCTTCTTCAAGGAGTACGATCGTGGTGAAGCAGTGACTGCTCCGGCGACGACTAACCCGGCTGCCAGAACTAAGAGTTGTTTGACGCGTGTCATAGGATTAAAGAATGCGCACTATTTAAATAAACAAGAATGAAATGATGGAACTCTGAAGATGAGTCAATATATCCTCCTTCCTCAATCGCTGCAAATTGAAAGGCGAGGGATGACCTGAAGCGCAGTGCCGGGGAGCGATGGGGGGTAAACCAAGGGCAAAACTGCGACTATCGGTTTCGACGGTGGAAAGGTTGCACTTCACCGAATGAACAAATAACTTTCGGCGTCAGTGGGCTGCATACTTTAGATAAGACGACTTCTTCATAACGCGTGGCATAATAACACCTGCTAAAAGGAAACCCCGCCATGTGGCAAAGCCGGCTCGTTTTGTTCCTCTCACTCTGGCTGGTCTTCGAAATCGGCCTTCTCAAGGCGACACCGGGGGAATCGGATGTCAACTATCTCGCCGTGGGAATCATTTGTTTCGTGCTGGGGCTGTGGACCCTCGTCGAAAGTCCCGGAGACTCGCGGAGAGCGCTCCTCGTACTTATCGTTGCCGGTGGTTTGTGGCTTGGGAGCGTGGCGTTCCTGCATATCCTCCAGGGGACCATAATGGCGGTAATTATTGGAACGGTGCTGGCCGTGCTTGCCGTGTGGAGTGCTGTACCGAGGCAACGCACGCCTGCAAGCTGAACAGCTCGGAGGTTGACCGGATTTGAATTCACGGGATCCGAAACTGACTGCACTTATGTTCAACGAGTGCATCACCCGGCACGATCTCGCGTCGCTTTCCGCCCTGATGTCAGAAGATCATCTCTTTGTCGACAGGGAGGGAAAGTCAGAGCGGTCGCGAGAGAAGATGACCCGCGGCTGGGACGAGTTTTTCAAGATGTTTCCGGAATACAGGAACACTTTCGTCCGACTCGAATCAAAGGAAGATAATGTGATCATACTCGGTCACGCCTACTGGAATGAGAAAGAGACTCATGATACTGCGATCTGGGTAGCGAAGATCGAGGACGACCTTGTTGCGGAGTGGAAGATCTTCAGCGATACGGACGAGAATCGGGAGAAGTTCGGGATCAGGTAGACGCCTGCCGGCGGCACCGTTTCGGTTGCCGAACTTGTCGGCGTTGACCGATACCGAACCTTCCGGCAAAAATGGCACAGGAGGTGGCTTGTATGGATGACATCAAAGTACCTTCAATGATTGCTTACTGCGGAATTAATTGCGCGACGTGCCCGATATATCTCGCCGGCAGGGAGACCGATCCGGACAAACAGGCGAACATGCGCGAGGGGATAGCCGCGACGTTGAAAGCCCGCTACGGAATGGATGTCGCCGCAGGCCAGATCGATGATTGTGACGGGTGCCGGTCGGCTGACGGCAAGCTCTTTTTCGCCTGCGGCGGTTGTGAGATAAGAAAGTGTGCCATCACGAAACAAATCGAGAGTTGCGCCTTCTGCCCCAACTACGTCTGCGACACGCTCCACAGTTTACTGCTTACCGAAGAAGGGTACGGTCGGGAAAAGGAAACTCTGGGCGAAGATGCTTGAGCTGGCGCCCGCCGGCTGCCGTGATGCGTTCCCGAACTAGATGATTATTCCTATGCCGAGGCTCGCAGAGTTATACTTGGCTATATCATACTCGGTACTGATGTTGAACAACAGGAGTTTAAGTGAGACTCCAAGTGTCAGGCAGACGGTGTTCTCCCCCTTCAAAGTGAAGGACACAGGAATCGTTACGGGTTGATTCCTGAGATCGGTGGTTTCGAAGTCGTATGAAATAGTCATCTTCGAGATCTCTACCGAAAGCCCCGCAAACGGGGTGACGTTCAGCGTACCAGGGCCGAACCTTTTGCTGGCGTATACTCCGAAATCGGTCGCGGTGCTCTTGAACACCGTTCCGATCTTGAGCGTCTGCGTGAAGAAAGCGAGGGACAAATTCACAGGGATCGAATTGCCGAACCAGACCATCGGATTGTGCTGAATACCGAATCCCACGTACGACGTTTTCCCCAGTTTCCCGTTCAGATTACTAGTCGGAAGGAACCTGAAGGAGACAGCCGTTCCGAAGAGGGTACCGGCCGAGAATTGAAAGGCTCCCATCGGTACGGCCTTTGCGTTCTCAAGAAACCCCGTTACACCGGTCGATATCACGAGCGGGTTCAGTCCGACGCTGTCTGAAAGGCCCTGGTAGTTTACCTTCACCGTACCGCCGGAAAATGCTATCCTCACCGAGTCATTTTTTGAACCGACTATGGTCGGTCCCGATATTGTGACTGTGAACGGCAACTTCATGATTTCCGACCTGATGGAATCTCGGAATGCTCCCGTGTAGCTCCTCGGGATCAACAGATCCGCCTCGTCGTAGTTGAACTTGAAAGTTCCGCCGTTGCTGAAACTCTTGCTGAAGGCTGAGAAGAAAGCCCCCATTCCCACGATACCGAACTCAAGATCCACCGATCCCTTCACAGGATTGGGTACACTGTGTATCCACCCGGAATTCAGGTCAGCGCCGAAGCCCGATACGATGGGAGCGACGTATCCCTTTGCCGCGGACTCGGCAAGTTTAGCCATGGTGGAAACGAACTCATCCTTCTGAGCGGTCGTCTGAGCGGTGGCAGCGCCCTGAAATGTAACGATGGCCAGTGCCATCAAGACATATCTATATGAAGAGCGGAAACAGTTGCGCATCGTTGTACCTCGTTTTGTTTTTCACTTAGCTCATTTGTCGCCCTTCAAGCCTGGAAGTGCGGCCACCTTGTCAAGCTCGCGGCCGTCCAGCCTGTATACCGTCCACTTAAACATCGGTCGTGCACCGAGCGATCTGTAAAACGAAATAGCGTCTTCATTCCAGTTGAGCACCGCCCACTCGAATCGGCCGCAACCGCGCTCCTTTGCCAGCTTCGCGAGGTAAATAAGAAGTTGTTTCCCATAGCCTCTTCCGCGGAAAGCGGGCTTCACGAAAAGGTCTTCGAGGTAGATCCCGGGCCGGCCCACGAAAGTCGAGAAGTTGTGGAAAAACAAGGCGAAGCCGACGGGGCTCCCGTCGAGCTCAGCGAAGACGACCTCCGCAAGATGCTTCTCGAATATGTTGCTCCTTATCATCTCCTCGGTCGCTTCGACTTCATGAAGGAGTTTTTCGTACTCGGCCAGCTCGCGTATAAAGCCAAGGATGAGATCGCATTCGGACTCACGCGCCGGTCGGATTGAGAAGCTTTCGCCTGAACCTTTCTTCTGTTCCATCGTAACCCTTCGGATGATAATGTCTCGGAATTGTATCAGAAAATATAGATGTGGTGCGAAGCAAACACAAATTGCGGGTGTATCGGCTTGGACCCGGCCCGTTTTTGGTAAGTTAGAAAGCCTTCATTATAATAGGGCGTCATATTGTCAGGAGACCTGGTCTGCATGGAGGGTAGAACGAATGATACGCAGTCTGGACATGATATTGGCTGTATGCCTGAGCTCGATGCTAGCATCAAAATCTCCGGTCCAACTCTCAAAAGTTGCGGTAGTCTCGATGAATAGAGGAGATTACACAGTTTCAGCGGGGCCGGTCAGGATAGCGATAGACCCTCGTGCCGGTGCAACGATAGACTCGTTCTCGTTTGCTGGCTATGAATTCCTGACGGGCAGGAACGTGCACGCCGAATTCTACGGGTCCACTTTCTGGCCGAGTCCGCAGTCTGACTGGAACTGGCCGCCGCCGCCAGTGTTGAGTGCCGGCCCCTATGAGGCGAAGGTCGACGGCGATACGCTGACACTGATAAGCGGGAAAGATCCGGTTACTGGCTTCCAGTTCACGAAGAGATTTTACCTGGGCACAGGCAGCCGCATGGACCTGGTCTATGAAATATCCAACGTTTCCTCCTCCGGGAAGAAGGTTGCACCATGGGAGATAACCAGAGTCAGAAAGGGAGGGCTCCTCTTCTTTCCTGCAGGCAACTACCGATTGGGAAAGAAATCATTTGCCCCGGTGCAGGTGCAGATGATCAATGGTGTAGCGTGGTACGAGGATCCAAAGTCAAGACCGGCGGAGAACCTGCTTACCACCGCAGACGGTACCGAGGGCTGGGCGGGATACGCGATTGACGGGAGATTGTTCCTGAAGAAATTTCCGGTGGTAACGCCTCACGAGCGGGCTCCGGGAGAGGGTGGGATCGTCGTCTATGTGAGTGCAATGGCGGACTACGTGGAATTTGAAATCCAGGGGAGATACCTGCCTCTTGAACCTGGAGAGAGTTCGGAATGGAAAGTCGAGTGGATAGTCGCGAACATACCCGGAAACTTGAGGATCAAAGCCGGGAGCAAGGAACTCGTCGAGTTTGCCAGGGATCTTCTGAAATGAATTCTCGCCGTGCAGAATCGCTATATGGGGGGCCTTATCGGAGGCTGCCAGCGGGGTTCTTCTCCCGCTGACAATCTGGTAGTGGGCTATTTTGAAATGGGAAGGTTTGAAGGTTGGGAATTATTTAGCTCAATCCACTTGCGGGAACTCATCCGTAGAAAAAACACACGATGAAAGTGCGAGCAATATTGATGGCTACTGGTTTCTTCTGATGGATCAAGAAAAGAAGAGTCGCCCATATCTTCGGCGACACAAAGCAACCAATACTGATTACATATTGTCTTTGCCTTAAGTATCTTCTTGCTTTTTCTTTCCAGCGCCTCTTGAAGTTCGTTGACAAACTCTGTTTGTGTCCAACCAAAGCCGCTCACACTCCAACAGTTTACATCCACCGATGAGAAGCGGGCAACACGAATATCTATTATGCTCTCAGGTAAAAGAGAAGCTAAAGGCAATATGTCCATAAAAGATATATAGCTATTAAATGGTGGAAGGTTTTTGGCGACAAGTGACGCGATCTCCTCGGCCAATATCGCACGCCCACGCTTTGTCAAGATTGAGCTTTCACGGAAATATACGGACACGTCTACTGAGGGATAGCCTTTGGTGATATAAATCTGTTCGGCGTTCGTAACGGTCAACTCTCGCTCCACCTCTTGTCCTTTCATGATCGTGGATTTGAAAAGACTCGTCACCTCAATTCCAATTTTGCCGTTAGGACTCTCAACAAGAAAATCAGGGGGATCTTCCTGTTCAGCGAGGGGCACCACTACTCCAGTCGGAAAGAAATCGCAAACACCCTTGAAGATGTTAATAAACCCCAGCTCTTCCTGTTTTTGCTTATCCAATTGAGTCTGTTTCCTTGTCGATTGTTCTCGATGTTATTTTCAGACTGCTACTTTTTCCTCGTCATAATTTAGTAAATCCTCCCAACTCCACAACCTGTTTGTTAGCTTCGCTTCTATCGCTGGTGTTACTCTCAGACTCTGGTGGATCCTCAGCCACATCGGATCCTCCCTTGAAATTCTCGCCTCCACCTCCTAAGATTTTACAGGTATGCATGAACAAACAGTTTATGTAACCGGCCATGATTACTAGCTATCGGCTAAACCGATAGCTGTCTTCAAAGCACTACCTGAATTCCCCAATTCTCTTCTCAAAAACATTGAAAGGGAACACGAATGAAGCGGACCAGAGTACTAATCTTAGGGGCGGCTGGCAGGGACTTCCACAACTTCAATACTGTTTTCAGGAACAACGAGCAGTACGAGGTGGTCGCTTTCACGGCGACGCAAATCCCAAACATCGACGGCCGCAAGTATCCGGCCGAACTTTCCGGTGCATTGTACCCGAAGGGAATACCTATATATCCGGAGACAGAGCTTGCTCAGCTCATAAAAGAACACGGAATCGATGAGGCTGTGTTTGCTTACTCGGACGTGTCGTTCAACTACGTCATGACGAAGGCGGCTCAGGTCAACGCGCTCGGCGCGGACTTCAAGCTCCTCGGGGAGAGAGACACGATGCTGAAGAGCAACGTCCCCGTAATTGCAGTGGTCGCGGTCAGGACCGGGTCCGGGAAGAGCCAGACGTCGCGGAAGGTGTGCAACGTACTTCGCGAGAAGGGACTCCGCGTCGTGGCGATACGCCACCCGATGCCGTACGGCGACCTGGTAAAGCAGAAGGTGCAGCGCTACGCAAGCATCGAGGACCTGAAGAAGTTTGAGTGCACCATCGAGGAGATGGAAGAATATGAACCGCACATAACCAACGGCACGATCATTTATGCCGGGGTCGATTACGAAGCGATCCTTCGCGAGGCCGAGAAGGAAGCCGACGTCATAGTATGGGACGGGGGGAACAACGATACCTCCTTCTACAAACCCGACCTGACGATAACGGTTGCGGACCCGCACAGGCCGGGGCACGAGCTATCGTACTATGCCGGCATGACGAACATCCTCCTTGCCGACGTCGTAGTGATAAACAAGGTCGAGTCGGCGATGCGGGAAAACGTCGATACCGTGCGGAAGAATATCACAAGTGTGAATCCGCGCGCGAAGATAATCGAAGGCGCATCGCCGGTTACGGTGGAGGATGAGTCGTTGATCCGCGGAAAGAGAGTGCTTGTCGTAGAGGACGGACCGACGCTCACGCACGGCGGCATGTCGTACGGTGCGGGGGTCATAGCCGCACAGAAGTTCGGCGCAAGCGAGCTTGTCGATCCCAGGAAGTGGGCTGTCGACTCGATCTCCGAAACGTTCAGGAAATATCCGGGGACGGGCACGCTCCTGCCCGCGATGGGCTATGGCAACAAGCAGGTGAAGGACCTGGAGGCGACCATCAACAAGGTCGATTGCGATACGGTTATCATCGGCACGCCCATCGACCTGAGGCGCGTCGTGAAGATCAAGAAACCTTCGGTAAGAGTGCGTTACGAACTCGCGGAGATAACGAAGCCCGGCCTCAAAGAGATTTTGGAAGGTTTTCTGGCAGAACATAAATTGTCCTGAGTTCAGTCCAGGTCAGCAAGGATTAACTGCCCGTTGATGTCCTGCGATTTAAATGATTTGGACCCGGTTTTGTTTCGTCTTGTGTTCTAAAGGAGAAAATTTGATGAAGAGAGATTTCCTCAGCATAGCGGATTGGTCGTCGAAGGAATTGAAGAAGATTCTGGATTTGTCGGCGGACATGAAGGCGCGCCCGTCGAGATACAAGAATTCCCTGAGCGGCAAGTCGGTCGCACTGATCTTTGAAAAGCAATCCCTGCGTACCCACGTCACTTTCGACGTCGGCATCTACCAGCTCGGCGGACATTCGGTGTATCTTACGCAGTCCGATATCAACCTCGGAAAGCGCGAAAGCATCTACGATGTGTCCAAGAACCTCGAGAGATGGATGGATGCGGTCGTAGTCAGGACTTACGCGCACCAGTCCTGCGTGGATATGGGAAGGTACATGAAGATACCCGTCGTCAACGCGCTTACCGATTACGAGCATCCCTGCCAGGCTGTGGGCGACTTCCTCACGGCAGCGGAGCATCTCGGGAATCTCAAGAGGAAGAAATTCGTCTTCGTCGGCGACGGCAACAACGTATGCAACTCGCTCATGCTGATGGCGGCGAAGATCGGAATGAATTTCGTCGCGACTACCCCCGAAGGTTACGAACCGCCTTCTGAGGTCGTGAGGATTTCCCGGAAAGAGGCTAAAGCGACCGGCGCTTCGGTAGAGTTGGTTCACGATCCGGCCGAAGGGGTACGTGATGCCGACGTCATCTATACTGATGTATGGGTCAGCATGGGCCAGGAAAACGAAAAAGAGGAAAAGCTCAAGGCTTTCCAGGGTTTCCAGGTCAACAGGCAGCTCATGAAGCAGGCGAAGAAGTCGGCGATATTCATGCACTGTCTTCCCGCCCATCGCGGTGAGGAAGTCACCGACGATGTCATCGACTCGAAGCAGTCGGTCGTCTGGGACGAGGCGGAGAACAGGCTGCACTCACAGAAGGCAATTGTCTATACCCTTATAAAGGGGTGAAAATGTGAAAGAGGCGGTTCTGGTCGCAATTGGCGGGAACTCGCTGATCCGGGCAGGTCAGCGGGGCACGGTCGACGAGCAGATCGAGAACGCCCGCGTGACCGCGTCCCACATCGCGGATCTTGCCGGCATGGGTTACCGTCTCGTCATCACACACGGCAACGGCCCGCAGGTCGGATCGCAACTCCTTCGGTCGGAGTCCGGTTCGTCTCAGACATACACGCAGCCGCTGGATGTGTGCGTGGCCGCTACTCAGGGGGAAATCGGATATATCCTTCAAAACGCCATCCGCTCCGAGTTGCGGGAGCGCGGCATAAATACCCCGATAGCTGCCATCGTCACCCAGGTCAAGGTCGACAAACACGATCCGGCTTTCCAGGACCCGGTCAAACCGGTCGGACCGTTTTATCATAAAGAGGATGCAGAGCGAAGGCGGGACGAGCTGGGATGGGATATAAGTGAAGATGCTGCACGGGGCTATCGGCGTGTCGTCCCCTCACCGCGGCCGGTCTCAATAGTCGAGATCGACGCAATACGAAGATGCGTGGAGGACGATATCATCGTGATTGCGGTGGGGGGTGGCGGAATACCGGTGGTTGCTGAGGACGGTCGTCTGACCGGGATCGAGGCGGTGATAGACAAGGACCTGAGCTCCTCGCTCCTCGCGGTCGAGCTGGGACTAAAACGCATGATCATTTCCACGGCCGTGGATTGCGTCTACATCAATTTCAAAAGGACGGATCAGGCCGCCCTCAGGGATGTCACCGCCGGCAAGGTCGTTGAGCATCTGAGAGAAGGACAGTTCCCGCCGGGAAGCATGCGTCCCAAGATCGAGTCGGCAGTGGAATTCCTGGCTCGCGGCGGTGAAGAGGTGATCATCACGAGTCCTTATCATCTTGCAGAAGCTGTCAAAGGCGAATTCGGTACTCACATAAGGAAGGGGGACTGATATGAAGCTACATCATGTCATCGAGTCGCAGCAGTTCACTGTCCCGACGCTCATGGAGTTGTTCAACCTTGCAGACAGCATGGAGCACATCGTGGCGCGCGGCGGGACGGGAGACTACAGCAACAGGATAATGGCGTTGCTCTTCTACGAACACTCTACTCGCACGCGGTTCTCATTCGAATCGGCCATGGCCAGGCTCGGCGGAAAAATCCTGGCGACGGAGAGCGCAAATCAGTTCTCCTCGGTCATGCACGGCGAAACTCTTGAGGATACGGTCCGGGTTGTAAACAATTACTCGGATGTCATCGTAATCCGGCATAACGAGGTAGGGGGCGCGGCGAGAGCAGCGGCAGTCTCGAGTATCCCGGTGATAAACGCCGGAGACGGTAAAGGCGGACAGCATCCTACGCAGGCGCTCCTCGATCTTTATACGATACACAGGGAAATCAAGACAATCGACGGCGTCAGGATAGCTATGGTCGGCAACCTCGCGGACGGGCGCACGGTGAGATCACTCGCATACCTGCTGGGCAAGTTCGATCGCGTCAAGCTCTATTTCATTGCCCCCAAGGCACTTCAAATGAAGCAGGATATAATCGATTACTTGCAGCATCACGAAGTGTGGTTTACCGAGGAAGAGGACCTCAGAAAAATTATAAACGAGGTGGATGTCGTTTACATGACGAGGCTGGAACCGGTGCAAAGAGAAGGAGTCGACCCGACTCATTTCTACATGGACGGCCCGCTGATGAGGTATCTCCCGAAGAAGTCAATTGTCATGCATCCGCTTCCGAGGGCAAATGAAATATCGCCCGAAGTCGACGCCGACCCCCGGGCGGCTTACTTCCGGCAGACCAGGAACGGAATACTGGTGCGCATGGCTCTTCTTGCCTCTGTCCTGGAAGGCTGAGGAGCCGGCGGGCGCGTACGGAGGCAAATCGGTTCGGGCAAATGTTGATCCGCTCCTCCGACCTTCTTCAAACATTCGGACGGCACGTGTCGACGTACGTCTCCAATTCCTTGAAAAGGTTGACCCGGGTTGGTAACTTGTCCCGTCAACCGAATCAGAATTAACAGATTCCTGGAGTTTACTTGATCATTACGTTATGCAAATCTAAGATTCACAGAGCCCGCGTCACCGAAGCTGAACTCTACTACGAGGGGAGCCTGACGGTGGACACAGATCTTCTCAAAGCATCCGGCATACTTCCGTACGAGAAGGTACAGGTGGTCAACGTCAACAATGGACAGCGGTTCGAAACATACATTATTCCGGGAGGGGCAGGGACCGGGGTCATCTGCCTTAACGGACCGGCGGCAAGGCTGGGGTCCGTCGGGGACGAGATAATAGTGATTTCTTATGCCGAGTTTGAAGAAGGGGAAGCGGCCAGCTACGAGCCGACGGTCGTTCTCGTAGACGAGAAGAACAGAGTGAAACAGGTTCTGAAAGGCCATCTCGAAGACGCCGGAAAAAAGGACTGATGATGAGTTCCGTGCCTTTCATGACAGTAGTGATGGCTGCGGGCAAGGGGAAGAGGATGCTCAATGCCGAAATACCCAAGGTGATGCACAAGGTCAACGGCAAGCCGATGGTCGACCATGTCGTGGATTTGGCCATCAACCTCGGGAGCACCCCCGTTATCGTAATAGTCGGTTTCAAACGCGAGATGGTTATTGATCACCTGGAGGGGGTCTACGGTAAGGCCGTGACATTTGCCATCCAGGCTGAACAGCTCGGCACCGGTCATGCGGTCATGCAGACTGAGGAGCTTCTGAAGGGCTTCGACGGGGATGTGCTCGTCCTTTCGGGGGATGTTCCGCTATTGACGCAGAAGACAATGCAAAACCTCGTGAATTCGCATCACAGGACCGGCGCAGCCATGACCGTTCTGACCGCAGACGTCGATGACCCGACGGGGTATGGCAGAATCGTCAGGCTGTCGGACGGTTCAGTGGACAGGATAGTCGAACACAAGGATGCTTCGGAGGAAGAGAAGAGAGTCAGCGAGATTAACTCAGGAATATATGTCTTCAAGCGCAAGGAGCTCTTTGACGCCCTTCACCACATAACCCCCGAGAACTCGCAGCATGAGTACTACCTCACAGACGTGTTCGGGTACTTTGTCCACCATGGCATGAGGGTGAGTGCCGTTTTGGCAAAGCACTTTGACGAAATCAGGGGAGTGAATACGGTCGACCAACTCAAGGAGGCAGAGAGCGCGCTTAAGTCAAACGTGAACGTCTTCGGGGGCTTGTTATGACCACGCTGGCAGACCAGAGGAAGATGATCGCCGCCTTGAGGTACAAAACCTCGAAAATGCTTCCAAAAGACCGTTATGACTACGATATGTATGTTAAACGGGACAAGGACGATGAGGACCTCGACTCTATCTCGATGAAGAGACTGCGCGAGATCTTCGACAAGTATGCCGATGCCAAGGACAAGTAGCGTTCGGACTGCGACTGCAGGGGGGTAAGAAGTGGCATTTTTGTTTGAATTTGGGCCGAACTGGTGGGCGTCGGCACACTTCAACAGAATTCGGCCGGTCAACTCCAAATTTCCTCGTTGAGGAATTCCCAAAATCAAGTCATTTTCGATTGGCTGTGTGACAATCGACAATTTCCGCCAAAAAAATGTTTGGCGAATTTGATGAATTGATTTAACATATAAGGAGCAGTTCCCAAGATCGGGAACAGGGAGAGTGTTGATCCAGTTACCTAAGGTGGGGTGACAGACTAACTGAACCGTCTGAGGCACCCCGATAGAAACATAAGGGAATGATGGGCTGTCCGTAGAGACCCTCCGGACGGCGAACGCTGAGTATCGCGAACATGCTTAGGAGGAATGATGAATAGACCACTCAATCGCGGTCTGATTATCCGGTTGGTCGCCGTGGTTTTTGTTGGGATAGCCATTCTCGTTACTAGTGAATCCGATGCTGCCCGTTATTCATACAGTAGCAGCGTTATTCCAGAGAATTCCATCCCCAAATTGGACCGTCAAACCTACATATTTTTGACAGAATACGGTAAGGGGCTTCGGAACGTCAGCAACACTTATGGAGTCGACTGGCGCCTGGTCCTGGCTGTTCTCCGTCAGGAGTCTGCATTCGACCCGGGCGCTGTCTCATACAGGGGGGCGGAGGGATTCATGCAGATAATGCCGTCCACCGGGCTTCAACTGGCGTCTCTCCACAATATCGACGATATCTCGGATCCGTACATGAACCTCAGGCTCGGAGTGATTCATCTGAGGGATATGATCAGAGACTTCCCGGAAGCCGAAGGGAAGAACAGGGTGGAGTTGGCCGTTGCCGCGTACAATTGCGGTTACACACGCGTTGAGGACGCGCAGACGGTGGCCCAGTTCCTGGGGGACAAACCCAATTCCTGGGTCGCGGTAAAGTCGGCTCTCCCGCTGCTTTCTGCGAGATATGCCCCTCTTCACAGACACATCTGGAGTGCAGGTAAGCCCACTTCGGGCTATTTCGGTGAGTATGACCAAACGCTCAGCTACGTTGAAAATGTGATGCACTATTACAATATTTACGGGAATGTTCTCCAGAGGTAATGAAAATCGATAATGACCTTTACAGGCGGCAACTTGGCATGTCCACGGTGGCCGCCTTTTTTTGTTCATTCCTGTTACTCATACCGACATTAGCCCAAGCCCAGCCACCCTCCTGGGACGTCAGCCTTTTCAGGAGTGTCAACGACTCGCGCTCAGGGTTCCTGGACGCATCCGTCGGGACGAACGACAACCTCGTGCTCCCGATTGCCATTGCCACTCCGCTTGTTTTCGGCGGCGTCGGCCTTGCAGAGAAGGATGCATACACCTTCGACACCGGCGTGATTGTCGGTGTGACTGAAGCTCTGGCATATGTCCTCTACTACCCGATAAAGAATTTCATCGTGAAACGCGAGAGGCCCTATGTCGCTCTTACAGGAGTCCATACCGGCCACCTGGACAGTGCCGACAAGTACTCAATGCCTTCGGGACATACCACGGCAGCGTTCGCGATCGCGACCGCACTCACCCTTCGGTACCCCAAGCCGTACGTGTACATCCCGGCTTATGCCTGGGCCGCCTTTGTTGGCTATGGACGTATTTATCTCGGTCTCCACTACCCAAGCGACGTACTGGCAGGTGCTTTCCTCGGAACCGCATCGGCTTTTGCGATCCACATGCTGGCCCCGCAAATTACGAAGCTTCGCGAGAAGGTTTTGGGTGACGACATGGGTATTCAGCTCAGCGCCGCCCCAACACTCATAAATTTGAGAATCACTTTCTGAGAAGATGACATCTTCAACGCCGGACAGCATGAAGCTGGTGCTCGGTTACATCCTGATATGCGTCATATGGGGGACGACCTGGCTCGCGATCAAGTTTTCGATCTTTACCCTCCCTCCGTTTTTCAGCGCTGGAATAAGGTTCGTGATCGCCTCTCTACTCATCCTTGCGATCCTGAAATTCAGAAATTACAGATACCGGTTCGATCTCAAGGAAACAATTTTTCTTCTGCTTGTCGGACTGGGTTCGTTCAGCGTGCCGTACGGTCTGGTTTACTGGGCCGAAGGGAGAATCACGTCGGGATTGACGGCCGTGACGTTCGCGGTGATGCCTTTCTTTGCCGCCATACTTTCAAGACTTTTCCTGAAGACCGAAGAGCTCTCTTTCTGGAGAGTCTTCGGCATACTTCTCGGTTTCTCAGGGCTGGTCGTAATCTTCGGGGGAGATCTCAAGGTTGGTTCCCTGGGTGCGGCTGCAGGCGTATTGGCAGTCGTCGCAAGCGCCTTCCTTAATGCCGTCGTGGCGGTCAGTGTCAAGAAGTATGGCTACCATATAGATCCGGTTTTCATTAACCTTATTCCGATGGGTCTTGGCGCTGTGACTCTGCTGGGCACAAGTTTCTTCATTGAAGACTGGAGCACTCTGGTCTTCAACTTATCGACCGTCCTTGCGATCTTATACCTTGCCGTCTTTGGCTCGGTCGTGGCGTTTGTCATTTACTTCTATCTGCTCAAACATATAAGCGTGGTCCTTCTCTCGATGACCTCGTTCATAACGCCGCTTCTGGCGATAGGATCGGGTGCGTTGGTGCTCGGAGAGAAATTTCCTTCCGGGATTCTGCTTGGCTCGGCAATGATCCTCGGAGGGGTTCTGTTGATTAATGTTTACGGCGAACGCGGTCCAAAGACGGGCACCGTTCTTGCGCGGGGAGGAGAAGAACCTCGGAGATGAAACCTCCCCTCTGGATATTCCTTCTCCTTTGCGCGTCGACGGCCGCCGGGCAAACGGCTCTGAACCGAATCGCGGCATACCGTCATCATCTCGGCGGGCTTCAGAATTCTCCGGCGACGTTCTCCCATTCTTATGACGTCATCCGGTACAACCTGTACATGGATTGGTGCGACGCATTGTCGGACAGTTCGCATGGGTTCATCGGGAAGATGGGAATCACCTTCGTCCCGTCACTCCGGGTCCCTCTTGATTCGATCAGATTGGACAATGATCCTGCTTATTTGAGCGTGGATTCGGCGTTTTCGGGCGAAATGGCTCTCACGACCGAATCCTCCAATGGTAAGCTTACCGTGACCCTCGATCATCAGCTGTATGCCGGCGACACCGGCGTGGTCGATCTGTATTATCACGTAATCGACCCCGGCGTTGCACCTTCGCCGGACTCGCTTCAGAAGGGATTCTACATCTATTACGAGGGGGAGCAAGTTGCCGGACAACCCACCGTCTCGCAGACCGTCGCCTACACCATGAGCGAGCCGAGCGACGCAAGGTGTTGGATGCCATGTTATGACGATCCCTCGGACAAGGCGCTCTGCAGGATTGCGGTAAGAGTGCCGAATGGTTTTGTGGTTGCCTCGAACGGCGGCCTGGACAGCACTACGGACAACGGCGACGGGAGTTCAACGTTCTATTGGAGCGAGAACTACCCGGTATCAACCTACCTCATGTGCGCGACAGCCGCCCGGTTCGCGGTAATTAGAGACTCCGTGACGATCGGCGGCAGGTCGATCCCGGTCGAGTATTACGTCTATCCCGAGGACTCACTTGAAGCACTGAAAAGCAATCAATGCAGCATCGACACTGTTGTTTCGATGATGAAATTCTATTCCTCGATCTACGGCGATTATCCCTTTGACAAGTACGGCATGACTGGAGTTGAACCGTTCAGGTACGGCGGGATGGAGCATCAGACCATTGCCACGATTAACAGGAAATATGAATTCGACCGGAGAGATGTCGCCCACGAGCTTGCCCACCAATGGTGGGGAGACATGGTGACACTCGGAACATGGAAGGATATCTGGCTGAACGAAGGTTTCGCAACATACTCGGAGGCGATGGAACTTCAGCATGCCAGCCAGACGCAGTTCGAGGATGAAATGAGATTTTACGCGAGCCGATACTTCTTCGAAGACAGCACGCAGCTGCGCTATCCGATATACGCGCCCCCGGAGGGATATATTTTCGGGCTGGCCGAATACTACAAAGGAGCGTGGGTGCTTAACATGCTGCGCAATATCGTCGGAGATTCGGCGTTCTTCGGCATCATGAGAAGATATCGTTCGGATTATCAGTATGGGAACGCGGTCACGTCGGACTTCGAGAACGTCGTCGACACGGTAGCTCAGACCGACATGAGCTGGTTCTTCGACGAGTGGATAAGGGGAAAAGGATATCCGGTCTACACGAAGTCGTACGTTCAAGTCGGGGACACGCTGTCGGTGACAATCAGTCAGGTGCAGACGAACGCATCTTTGTTCAGGATGCCCATCGACATCGGTGTCTACTCCGGCAAGCAGATGACTCTTTTTACCGCAATCGATTCAGTCGGTCAACAGACATTCAAGTTCTATTTCGAGGCCGGCGCGGACTCGGTCGTCCTCGATCCTTCGAACAAGATACTCGCCGTAATCCCCGGCCAAAATATTACCGAAGTCCGACAGAACGGAAACGGTCCGGTGGACTACACGCTCCTGCAGAACTATCCCAACCCGTTCAACGGCATGACAAGAGTGGTATACCACGTCGCGGAAGCCGGTATGGTGACGGTGGAGCTTTTCGATATCCTCGGCAGGAGGGTCGAGACGCTGGCGCACGGCTTTCAGGCGTCGGGTCTGCATGAGATCAGGGTTGACGCGGGAAATCTCGCCAGCGGCGTGTACGTATGCCTGCTCACGACGCCCGGTAGGGCAACCGCGATAAAACTGGTTCTGGAGAAATAGCCTATTGAAAAGTCTTAATTACTGCGTAAAGGTCGTCTCGGTTCTTGTCCTGATCACCAACGTCGCACTCGGCTGGGGGAGTACCGGACATCAGATCATCAACGGGAACTTCGGGAAATTTCTTCCCCTTTCGCTTAAGTCCATTTCCGCAAAGAGTTCCTACTACCTTCTCCATGCCTCGGATGCCGATCGCAGGAAGTCAAGCGACGCTTTCGAGGGGGCGAAGCACTTCATCGATATCGATGCCTATCCGGAATTCGCCGCCGGCACTCTGACTCACAGCTACGATTCGCTGCTGGCTAAATACGGGATCTTAACCGTCACGCAGAACGGTACGTTGCCGTGGGCGATCAGCATGACCTACAACGCGCTGGTCCTGTATTTCGAAGAAGGCGACACTCCCGGGGCCGATAGTGTGATTGCGGACCTCGGGCATTATATAGGAGACGCATTCCAACCCCTTCATTGCACGGAGAACTATGACGGGCAAATGACCGGCAATCGGGGAATTCACTCCAGATTTGAGACGGGACTTGTCGACAGATACCAGGGGAGCATCGCCATCGACCCGGTGACGATCGGCAGAATTGACACTACCATAGTAGAGTATGGTTTCCGGGTTATCGGTGAATCGAACGCGCGGGTCGCAGCGATACTTGAGGCGGACAACCAGGCCAAGGCTATCGACTCACAGTACGGTTCCGCTTACTACGCGGCGATGTGGTCGGAACTCGACACGCTTTTGAATGAACAGCTGCAGGGTGCTTCGGAAGCGCTTGCTTCTCTTGTCTATTCCGCCTGGCTCGACGCGGGCTCTCCTCCTTTGACGACAGGCATTCCGGTGCAGGTGCCCTACACATTCGATGTCTCAGCAGTCTACCCCAACCCGTTCAACCCGACTGCCGCTCTGAATATCTCTCTTCCTAACGACTCGCCGCCATCGATCGCCGTTGTCTCTATCTATTCGCCCGAAGGGAGACTCGTGAAGAGCGAGCAGCGTAATCTCTCCGCAGGGACTAACGTGGTCACGCTCAACCTGACCAGATATTCTTCCGGAGTCTATTTCGTTATGGTCGATGTCTACGGGACCGGCCGCCGCACAAGAAAGGCTCTGAAGGCCGTCTTGCTGAAATAGTTTAGACAGGGACTGCAATACTTTTCCGCACATTTGATTTTTCCTATTTCACCTTATAGCTTAAGCACTTGTACAAAGAATATTTATGAAACAAGAATACATTGATGTTCACAAAGATTCTGAAGGTATAGATTTAAAGAAGGTCAAGGTGGTTGTAATAACCACCGTGATGTTGTCTTTCATATCGTACTGGCGCGCGGCGGCGGTCGTGGTTTCGGATCTCGGCTCAAGCGCCTTCTATGCCCTCGGCATAGCCGAAAAAGCCGTGGGACCTTCCGCTCCCTGGTTTATACTCTTCGTGATGCTGTTCGCGTACGGCATCAGGGCTGTCTATATAGAATCCTCGAGCATGTTCGTAAGGGGAGGGAGTTACCGTGTCGTCAAGAAGACACTCGGCAGCGGTTTTGCGAAGGTGGCTGTCTCAGCGCTCGTCTTCGATTACCTGATAACCGCTCCTATCAGCGCCGTCTCCGCGGGGCAGTACTTCGAAGGGTTGCTCGAATCCGTATTTCACTCCCTCGGCATGAACGTCCAGATCCCCGGGAATGTGGTTGCTGTCGGAGCTGCCGTCCTCATCGAGCTCTACTTCTGGAGAAACAACATTATAGGGATAGAAGAGTCGAGCGAGAAGGCCCTGAGGATCTTCCAGGTAACGTCCGTTCTGGCCGCGATGCTTTTCGTCTGGTCGTTGATAACGATTTTCGTCCGGGGCGTTAAGCTGCCGCCGTTCACGGTCAACCTTTCGCCTGATGCCCTCGGGTGGCTTAAAGGTGTCGACTGGCTAAGGACGGTCGGATTTGTGGGCGTCATAGTCGGCATGGGACACTCTATTCTGGCGGTCAGCGGGGAGGAAACGCTGGCACAGGTTTACAGGGAGATAGAGTCTCCAAAACTGAAGAACCTGAAGAAGACTGCCCTGATTATGTTCGTCTTCAGTTTCATTTTCACCGGCCTGAACTCGCTGTTCGGTGCGATGATAATCCCGCAGCAGGACCTGATGGGCAAGTACAACGACAACGCCCTGAGCGGCCTGGCGATGAATCTCATCGGACCGCACGCCGCGCTGCTGGCGCTGCAGATGTTCGTCGTGGTGGTGGGTTTTCTGATTCTGGCCGGAGCAGTCAACACTTCGCTGATAGGTGCGAACAGCGTGCTCAACCGCGTCGCGGAAGACGGCGTATTACACGAGTGGTTCCGCAAGCCCCACGGCCGCTATGGCACCTCATACAGGATCATAAACCTGCTTGCGATCATCCAACTCCTGATGATCATAGGAAGCAGGGGAGATGTTTTCCTTCTGGGTGAGGCGTACGCGTTCGGCGTCGTATGGACGTTTGTGATGACAACCATTTCAATTTTTGTCCTTCGCTACAAGGATAAGTCTCCCAGGGAATGGAAGGTGCCGCCGAACATATACATCGGGAAATTCGAGATCCCGATCGGACTTACGTTTGTTTTCCTTGTGCTGTTCGGGCTCGGTTTCACCAACCTTTTCACCAAGCCGATAGCGACCGAAGGCGGGCTCACATTCACGGTGGTCCTCTTCAGCCTGTTCGCGTTCTCCGAACGGGCCAACCGGAAGATACATGCCTCGAGGAATGCCGAGCTTGAGAAGTTCAACGTCTATGCACAGGACAATCTCACGGCTGAGGCGGTCGGCTGCAAACACCAGCAGCGTAAGCTGGTAGCCGTGCGCGCACCTAATCGTCTCCACCACCTTCAGAGATGCCTGGAGGAGAACGACCCCGACGATGTGGATATCGTTGTCATGACCGCGAAGATGATCCCCGGCCAAAGCACTGCCGTGAGGCAGACAATAGACTTGCCCGAGGAGGAAGTCTTCAGCGAGGTCGTGAAACTGGCCGAGAAGGCCGGGAAGACGATCCTCCCGATCATAGTCCCGACGAACAATGCGGCTTATGCGATCGCGCATACGACTGTTCAGATCGGCGCCGAGGAAGTGTTCCTCGGGACTTCGGAACGATACCCTCCCGAATACCAGATGCAGCAGTTCGCACTGTACTGGGGAATGGTTGAGGCCGACGAGAACCATCACGTTGCCGTGAGAACGGTCGGACCGACCGGCGAGATAAAGTTCGAGTTGTAACCAGCAGGTGCAGAACCCACGGACGGGGACGAATCCCGCGGGTTTGCATTTTGTTATGTCTTTTGTGATATTTCGTTCGGTAAATCACTAATTCGGGAAACCAGCTCGGCTGTGCCCATACGGCCGAGGTTAGGTAATTAATCATCACTAACTGAAGAGACCTTGCAGACGTGAAGAGTGTCGCGTTCATCGGCACGGGACTGATGGGAAGACCCATGGCGTTGAACATCCTGAAGAAGAGCTTCCCCCTCGTCGTGTACAACCGGACCGCCGCGAAGACGGCCGCGCTTGCGGAGGCTGGTGCGAAGGTTGCCAGGACCCCGCTTGAAGCAGCAGCGTCCTCGGATGTTGTCATAACGATGGTTTCCAACATCGAAGCGGTGGAGTCCTTGCTTGCCGGGAGGGACGGTATCCTGGGCGCACTGACGCCGGGCAAGATCTATATCGACATGAGCACGATTACGCCGGAGGCTTCGAGAAAATTTGCCGGGCTGGTTGAGGCCGCCGGAGCCGCAATGCTCGACGCGCCCATGTCGGGAAGCACGAACGTGGCAGAGAAGGGCGAGCTGACTATCATGGTCGGGGGCGACCCGCGCGTCCTCGATGAAGTCAGGGAAGTGCTGCAAGCAATGGGGAAATTCATTTTTCACGTGGGGGATCACGGTTCTGCGCTCGCGCTCAAGTTGGTCATAAACCACTTCGTAGCCGGAATGACGGAGCTGCTGGCCGAAGGAGTGGACCTCTCTCAGAAGCTCGGCATAGACGCTTCCGTCTTCGCGAACGTGTTGAACACGAGCGTCGTCAGGTCGCCGATGTACGACATCAAGATGCCGAAGATGATCTCCGGAGACTATACGGCCCAGTTTCCTCTTAGATTGCTCGTAAAGGACCTAAATTACATAACGCAGACAGCCAGGAAAGCGGGTGCAGCCATGCCGGTGCAGGCGCTCGTCAGGGACCTTTACTCTGCCGCGAACGACAAAGGATACGGCGAGCTGGATTTCTCTGTCGTCTACGAAATCCTTGGAAAGAAGCAATAGACCCCTGACTATTTAAATCTCGAACGCTGAAGCAGAGACGGATGGACGGAAGAAGTTGTCCGAAGCCGGCTTTGATAGGAGAGAATGCATTTGACAGAAAAAGAGAAAATCAGAAAGGCCGTCCTTAAGCTGAGGGAAGAACTCGACCAGGAGGAAGCCGTCCAGAGAAGCAAGAGCGTCCTTCGGCATCTGGAGAATCTACCCGAGTACAGGAATGCCGGCCTTGTCCACACATATATATCGTCGAAACCGAACGAGGTCGACACGATCATGCTTATCGCTCGCTCTTTTGCGCGGGGAAAGAGGATCGCCGTCCCGGTAATCACCGACAAGAAGGAGCGGAACATCGAAACCTCCGAACTTATGAACATAGGGGACCTGACGGAAGGCCCGTTCGACACGAAAGAGCCTAAGGTCTTCTCCGCGGTTCCGTCGGAAGAGGTCGACCTGTTCATTGTCCCGGTTGTCGCCGTCGATAGATCAGGGAACAGAATCGGCTGGGGTTTCGGCTACTACGATAAGTTTCTCCAGTCCCAGAACAAACCCATCGTTGCACTCGCTTACAACTTTCAGGTCGTCGACAGCATCGAGCCTTCTGATACAGACGTGAAAGTTGACTATATTGTGACCGAGAACGAGATAATAAAAACAGGCGCGCGGCGATAAAGCCGTGCCGCACCGAAAGCAATCATGGACGAACAGAACTCCGAATCCCCGGGCATGAAGCGAAGACTGTACAAGTCGCCGACCGACAGGATCGTCGACGGCGTTTGCGGTGGTGTGGCGGAATATCTCGGCATCGGAGCGACTGTGGTACGGCTCCTCATGGTGGCTTTCTCTATACTGAGCATCGGGGCAGGAGTCATCCTCTACATAATAGCGATGGTAGTCATTCCTACGAAACCAAAATCTCTCGAAGCATCGGCCGGATCTTCGGAAAGCGGAGATCGGTCGGCAGGCGGAGCGACAATCACGCTCGTGCTCGGAATCATTATTGTCATAATAGGGGTCACCCTGTTCTTCGATTACTACGACGTGATCCCGCTTACATTTACATTCCATCAATTCGGGAGGCTCGCGCTTCCCGTGATATTCATTCTTATCGGCGGGGCCTTGCTCCTTGGAAGGGGCAGGAGAGAAGGCTCACAAGAGAGTGTGCATGCCGGGGATACCGGCGGGAGAGTGGAGAAGAAAAGACTGGCGCGGTCCGTGCGCGACAAAAAAATCGCAGGAGTGTGCGGCGGCCTGGCTGAGTATATGGAGGTCGATCCGACCATCGTCAGGCTGACATACGTCATTCTCGCGTTCGCTTCGTTCGGACTGGCGCTGATTCTGTATGTCGCATGTGCTTTCATTATCCCAAAGGAGATCGTTTGATGAGCACACTCGCTGAAAAGAATAGCCACTTCGGGACTTTTTTTCTCGGACTTCTCTTGCTTCTATTCGGAGTACTTCTCCTGATGAGTCGGGCCGGAGTAGTCGACCTTAACCTTACACGGATAGCCGCCTTTGCCGTGCTCATCGTTGGCGCCTTCGAGGCGATAATGGCGTTTGCCTATTCGAACCAGAGAAGGCTCTTCTGGGGCTCGGTCCTCTTCCTGTCGGCTATGCTCGTGCTTCTCGTGTCATACGAATATATACCTGCCTCCTGGAGCCAGATCTGGCCGTCCGCTCTCATAATCCCGGGCCTGGCGTTCCTCATGCTTTTCTTCTCGAATCCCAGGGAGTACTCGCTCCTCATCATCGCCGCGCTGTTCGTTGTCGTCGGATGGAGCCTTCTTATGGCACGTAGGGGCGACTACGGTTTTAGCGAAGGTATCTTCGGCGCTCTGAGATTCCTGGTACCTGCCGCCGTAGTCGCGGCCGGCGTGTACATCATCTGGAAGAATTTCTTCAGGTCAAGGGAATAAAGTTGGGCATCGACCCGCATCCGCCGGTGGCGCGCGGGTAAACAATACATCGTCGAAGTTGTCAGGCTGACTGCGAAGCTGCAAGGCGACAGTCGAGGCCGGCAGGGCGCCCCGGGCTTAGAAGAAAAGAGGAAGCATGGAACGCACCCTTCTGAACGAGCAGGAAAAGCCTACCAGAGCCCATTTCGAGATTCTTCTGATGAGCTGGGCAGGTTGGGTTTTCGACTTCTATGACCTGATCCTTTTCACCTTTCTCCTTATCCCCATCGGCCATGAGCTCAGCCTATCGCGCGTCGAGCTTTCGTATATCCTGGGAGCCTCTCTGGCCGCCACGGCACTCGGGGGCGTCCTCTTCGGCATCCTTTCGGATCGGTTCGGACGACGGAGCGTACTCCAGTGGACGATACTGACATACAGCGTCGGCACATTCCTCAGCGGGTTTGCTCCCAATCTTTTCGTACTCCTCGTCTTCAGGATCATCACCGGTCTTGGGGTCGGCGGGGAATGGGCGACGGGGCAGACATATGTAGGAGAAACATTTCCGCCTAAAGTCAGGGCGAGATACGCGGCATTCATGCAAACCGGCGCTCCCTTTGGAATTGTACTTGCTTCGATCGTCGGCGGGTTCGTCGAACCCTCTATCGGCTGGCGCGCATGTTTCCTGCTCTCCGTTCTTCCTGCTGTCCTCGTCATTGTCATAAGAAGACGCCTTCCAGAATCTGACGTTTGGGCAGAGCGAAAGAGGCTGATTGCCGAGAGCGGATTCAAATCCACGAGCGTCGAAGAGGAATCGAAAAGTAAGTTCCTCCTTCTTTTCTCGAGAGAATACAGAAGGCTCTTTTCCCAGTCCCTGGTTCTCGCCATCTTCGACATGTCTGCCTACTGGTTCACCTATTCCTGGCTCCCCGGTTACCTGCACGAGCAGAGACATTTCCCCATGGCAAAATCGGCAGTGTGGATGCTTGTCACTCAGGCAGGCGGGCTCCTGGGTTACCTTTCCTTCGGGTTCGTAGCGGACAGGCTCGGACGGCGACCGGCCTACTCGATCTACTCTTTCATTATGGCATTTGCCCTGGTGATGATTACGCTCATGTGGAACGTGGTCGTCGTTTACCCGGCGGTTATTCTCTCGTTCATGTTCCTCGTAGGGTTCGGGACAGGTATGTTCAGCGGTTACGGGCCGCTGTTCAGCGAGTTGTACCCGACGAGCATCAGGAACACTGCCATGGGCTCGGCGTTCAATCTTGCCCGGGGCGTCCAGTTCTTCACCCCCGTAATAATTGCCGTTGTGGCCGAGAAATACGGACTGAGCGGCGGCATTTCGCTCGCGGCTATCTTCGCCATTCTGACGGGGATTTGGATATGGACTTTTCCGGAGACAAAAGGACGGAAGCTGGAAATCGTCAGCTCGGCAGCGGCAAAATCTTCGGATTAGTTGTGAATCTTTCTACTCCGGCCGGTCTCTTTACCGAGTGCCGGTGAAACCTTCAAGGGGCCTGTTGTACCATGTCCACAACAGCGCCCGCAAAGTTTTTCTCAGTCTCTTTACGGTAAAGGACGAGCAGGGCAACCGTTATCGCCGCTGCCAGAAGTAAGCCGATCACAGGCAGATCCGCCGATATTATGGGTATCCTCGGCTTGCCGTCCGGCAGCCGGTAGAGCGAAAGGACGGCCATCAAATTGTTCGTGAAGTGGGCAGCCATGCCCGGAAGGAGGCTCTTGCTTCTGTAGAAGAAGAAGCCGATCATCATTCCCAGCAGAGATAGGGACACGAGGTTCAGCGGGCGCATGTGAAACAAGCCGAAGATAATGCCTGTGATGAAGAGGCTCTTCGCCCCGAGGGTGCGTTCAAGTGTCCTCTGGAGGTAACCTCTGAACAGCGTCTCCTCGCATATCGCAGGTGTAACACAGACTACAACAATTACCCAGACGATTTCTTTCGAGCTATAGGACGTGAATATCTCCGAATTTATTCTCGTCAGGAAATCCGGAAAGTCGAGTTCTCTCAAAAAAAGATTACTGATGGCGTTGCTGACGGGGAAGAAGGCGATCGCCGCGACGACGGCAAGTAGTATTTCCGTGCCCGTCACGCGCCGGAGCCTCACATATCGGAAAATGTCCTTTGTGTGCCAGCGGCGTATTATCCATACGGTCGGGAGAAGCATGAACAGGAACTCGGATATGAACACCGAGTACCTTATCGGGTTTTTCGTGGCAATCGCCTTCGCGGCCAGCAGGTCGACGAATGTCTTGTTTGCACCTGCCGTCCCTCCGGTGCCGTGGAGCATTATGGCGATAAAACTGATGAACCCCGCCGCATAGGCGTAGATGATCCCTACGATGATCAGGCCGAGGATAGCGGCCGTCGTCAGGCTCCTGTCTGATCGTTCCCACGAACCTTCGAATTCCGGTTGCGGGCCCGGCGGTGGAAGGCTTTCAGGTGCTTCGGTCAATTTACACTTTACACTAGATGACTTGTACTGGAACGTCTTCCGTCGGTGCGGGTGGCTCCGGCGCCGGCAAATCATTGTGGCGCGCCCTCAGATCGAAGTACATGACTACCGTGAAGGCAGGCGTGATGAGGAGACTCAAAAGCGAACTCAATCCGCTGCTTATTCCGACCAGAGGACCGAGCGACATCTGGAGGTGCCTCAGCTGCGACGGGGCGACCTGGCCCCCGGTTTCCCCAAGCATGGTGAAGAAATGCTTGTATTCGTTCCACATGCTTCCGAAAGTAACCGGCACGGTTACGACGGATATGGCAAAGCCCGAAAGTATGAAAAAGAGTATTAATATCCCCAGCGTCCTCCACCAGTGATCCCCGACGAGATGCCAGCTCTTCTTCAATGCATTGATGGGTCCGAGGTCTTCAACCGCAACGGCGGTCAGGGCGAAGTAGAGTCTGATTATGAAGTAGAATAATGCCGCCACGAGAACGAGAATGAAGAGAACGGTAAAGAGAATGAGGATGGGAGACGAAGAGCCATTTCCTCTTCCGACAGAAACACCGATAATTACGCCGAGAATCGTGGCTACGACAACGAAGGCACATAGACCAAGGCTCTTCAATAGTCCCTCGCCGATTCCGTTGAGCCACCGCCGATCGAAAGTCAACCGGAGGGCCGTCGCATAGTCGATCCGCTCGGAACTGAGCTCCCTGCCGATCACAAGAGTTATCGCGATTTCAGCCATCATGGCCCCCAGGGCAAATAGGAGCGACGCGATTCCGAAATACACGCTTCCAGAAATGAACGGGCCTATCGCCTCTATCGATTGGTTTGGGGACGTGCCCCCGAAATCGGGCATGGATGAATAAAATCGATGAGCGGAAATCGTGAAAAGTATCGCCGGGATTATCATGAATGTGAAAGCGATTGCCAGGTTTCGCCAGAACGTCTTCCCGATCATCGAGAAAGTTCTGTCGAAAATATCCCCGAGCGTCATCGGTGAAATAGTCGAAGCCATGGTGTTGCTCCTCTATCGGTGTAGGTATGTTACCGCGTATGCATTCCCAACATCAATTTCACTTCCGTGAATTTAGTTGAACGGATCTGCAGTTGCAACCGGGAACGCTCTCAAAAGGGTGCTGCTGAGCTGGGGAGAGATGAGGCTGCCGCAGTTAGTCATTGCGCGATGAGCCTTTTGAGAAGCTTCTGAACTGGCAGCCAGGATTCGATGGGCAAGCGTGCGCGGTTGCCCGATATAACGGATTTAGTCCCCCGATCAATCTTGAATCAGACCCCCGTTTAGGTTTATATTTTACAGAGGTTTACGATGACCAGACTAACGGGTGTTTTCGGTCAGGAGACTGAGAATCAACCTCTAGAAATTGAAGAAACGACGACCGAATCACAAACCCCCGCGAAAGTGATTCTGTTCAACGACGATTGGCATACTTTTGAGGAAGTGATCGGACAGCTGATAAAGGCACTCGGTTGCGGAACGGACAAAGCCAGCGCAATCGCCCTAGAGGCACATGCCAGAGGCAAGGCCCTTGTCTATGAGGGTCCGATGAAAGATTGTCTCCGAATCAACGGTGTGCTTGAAGAGATTAACCTTATCACTCAAATAGAAATCTGATTGATGAATTCAAACGAAGTACGTGAGAGTTTCGTAAAATTTTTCGAAAAGCACGGACATAGATCTGTACCCAGTGCTCCGGTTGTGCCTTATGACGACCCGACTTTGCTGTTCACCAATGCGGGGATGAACCAGTTCAAGGATGTTTTCCTTGGCAAGGGAAAGCGCGACTACACGAGGGCGGTCGATTACCAGAAGTGTATCCGCGTCAGCGGGAAGCACAACGATCTCGAGGAAGTGGGCCATGATACCTACCACCATACTTTCTTCGAGATGCTTGGCAACTGGTCGTTCGGCGATTATTACAAGAAGGAAGCGATCGAATGGGCCTGGGAGCTCCTCACCGCAGTGTGGAAGCTTCCGAAGGACAAACTCTACGCGACCGTTTTCGAGAGCGACGACGAGGCGCTGGAATTGTGGAAGAAGGTGACCGATATCGATCCTGCCAGGATCATGAAATTCGGTGCGAAACAGAACTTCTGGGAAATGGGCGAGACCGGGCCGTGCGGACCCTGTTCGGAGATACACATAGATCTGGGTGATGGACTGTGCTCGAAGGATCACAAACACGGCGTAAATGTCGACGGCTGTGCCCGGTACATCGAGCTCTGGAACCTTGTGTTCATACAGTACAATCGAGACGCATCCGGCGAGCTCGAGACCCTTCCGGCAAAGCACGTCGATACGGGAATGGGCTTCGAACGGGTGGTTTCTGTGCTTCAGGGGAAGCGGTCCAATTACGATACCGACGTCTTCACTCCAATCCTTGCGGAAATTGAGAAGCTTACAGGAAAGAAATATAAAGGAGAACGGAACCGGGTCGCGATGCGCGTGATTGCCGACCACGTCCGTGCCTTGACGTTTGCGATCGCCGATAATGCCAACCCTTCGAACGAGGGACGAGGGTATGTTCTGAGGCGGATTTTGCGCCGTGCCTCAAGGTATGCACGAAACCTCGACGCACGCGAGCCCTTCATATATAGGCTCGTGGATGTCCTCGCGGGCAATATGGGTGGCGCCTATCCGGAGATCGTATCGGCCAGGGACAGGATAAAGGAGGTCATCAAATCAGAGGAGGAGAGCTTCAACCAGACTCTGGACCGCGGATTGGAAATATTCGAAGAGGTGGCGAGCCGGGTCAAGAAATCGGGTTCGAAGCAGATCCCGGGCGAAGACGTCTTCAAGCTCTACGACACTTACGGATTCCCGGCCGACCTGACGAACCTCATCGCGCAGGAACGCGGCTTCTCTATCGACATGGCGGGATTCGAAACGCTGATGCAGGAGCAGCAGGATCGGTCTCGCGAAGCGACGAAGAAGACTTTCAATATCAATCTTACCGAAGACGTCCATCTCGACGAACTGGTGAGAGATGCAAAGAGTGAATTTACCGGCTACGATACGGTCCAGAACTCGGCGAAGATCGTCGGTTTGAAGCATGTTGGAAGCGAGCACTATGTTCTCCTCGACAAGACTCCTTTCTACGCGGAGTCAGGCGGGCAGGTGGACGACACCGGCGTGATAAAGACGCCCGAGAAGTCCCTTCCGGTCGTGGACCTCGTGAAAGTTGACGACAAGATCGTACATGTGCTGGAGGGGAGCTCGGACGATATGCTCCGCGTCGGCAACGACGTCGTGGCCCAGGTGGATGCCAGGCGAAGGCTCGAGATCATGCGTAACCATTCCGCGACGCATCTCTTCCATGCCGCACTCAGAAATATTCTCGGCACTCACGTTCACCAGGCGGGATCGCTCGTCGATCCGGGCCATCTGCGCTTTGATTTCACACACCATAAGAAAGTCAGCCAGGAAGAGCTCCGGGATATCGAACAGATCGTAAACGACAAGATTCTTGAGAGAATCGAGCTGACCCATCATCGCAGTATTCCATACGACCAGGCGCGCAAGATGGGTGCGCTGGCCTTCTTCGGCGATAAATACGGGGACAAGGTAAACGTCGTCCAGTTCGGTGACTTCTCGATGGAATTCTGCGGCGGTACCCACGTCAGGAACACGAGTGAGATCGGCTTCTTCAAAGTCATTACCGAGGCCAGCATCGCGAGCGGCGTGAGAAGGGTAGAAGCCGTCACCGGCGGTGGCGTCGAGAAAGTGATAGAGAACCTGATGGCAAGGGCCGATGAAAAAGAAAAGGAAAGAGACGAACTGGTCGAAAGGATCAGGAGCCTCGAAAAGGAATTAAGCGGTTATCGCCTGCGCACTGCCATGTCGGCAGCGGAAGAGCTGTTGGACGGATCGAACGGCGCCGGCACGGTCGACGGTGTCAGGGTCGTGTACGGGCTGGTCGAGGTCGATTCGGATGACGAGCTGAAACAAGTGGCGGATCATCTGAAGGACAAACTCGGAAGCGGTGTTGTAGTGCTCGGAAGCAAGATCCAGGACAAAGCGATGTTTGTTTCAAGCGTGTCACAGGACGCGATATCGGAGAAACGCCTTCATGCCGGTAAAATTGTAAATGAGGTGGCACGCAAGGTGGGCGGCGGCGGCGGCGGACGACCGAATTTTGCCACGGCGGGCGGCAGAGATCAATTCAAAATACGCGAAGCCGTGGACAGCGTGCCCGAGATAGTGAGGCAGCTATTAAAGTAGGAGGCCAATGAAAACATTCGAGTACCTTCTTGATATCCGCGGGCGCAAGGGGGCCGGGTTCCTGTTGCTTCTGGACCCCGATAAGCTTGCAAATGAAAACCTCGGCAATATCGTCAAACACGCGCAGAACTCCGGCGTCGACGCCTTTCTTGTCGGCAGCAGCCTCATGACGCGAGACGTTTTTGAAAAGTCGCTGGGAGAGATAAAGAAACATGCGAAGGTCCCGGTAATAATTTTTCCGGGGAGTCTCTTCCAGATATCCGGGCAGGCGGACGCGATACTCTTCCTCTCGGTTCTCGCGTCGAGAAATACCGACCTGATAGTCGGCAATCATGTCCATGCGGCGCCTCTCATCAGGCAGCATAAGCTGGAGACGATAGCCATGGCTTATTTGCTCGTGGAATCCGGCAAACTCACTTCCGCGCATTTCATGTCCGACAGCTTCCCGATCCCGAGGGAGAAGCCGGAAATTGCGGCCGCATATGCCATGGCCGCGGAGATGTTCGGTATGAAGCTGGTGTATCTCGAGGCGGGAAGCGGTGCAAACGAGAGTGTGCCGGGTGAGATGGTACAGAAGGTCGCCAGGGCGGTAAACATCCCCGTGATCGTCGGTGGCGGCATAAGGAACCCGGAAAAAGCCCGTGAACTGGCCCAGGCTGGCGCCTCTTTCATCGTTACAGGAAACTTCTTCGAACACGACGGCAACTCAAACCGGCTGAGGGAATTCGCAAAGGCCGTTCACATTAAGCAACCGGTCACGACTGTCGTTTAGTCGCGATCCCGAACACCAAGAAAAATTGACAGGGAAAGGAGTATTCGTATAGTGGTAGATCGCACGAAGTTCATCAGGGAATCTCTCGAGGAAAGTGCGGCAACGAAGAAAGCGATCTTGAATTCATGCTTTGAAGAAATCTCGCGCGCGGTGACGATCGTCAGGGATGCGCTGAAGAACGACAGCAAGATATTGTTCTGTGGTAACGGCGGGAGCGCGGCCGATTCTCAGCATATCGCCACCGAATTTACGATCCGCCTCAACCATGAGATTAAGAGAAAGGGGCTTCCCGCCATTGCCCTCACAACGGACTCATCAGCCATGACAGCGGGCGGAAACGACATAGGTTTTGAAAACACGTTCGCGCGTCTCGTGGAGGCGCTCGGGCGTAAAGGGGACGTGCTTGTCGCGATTTCGACTAGCGGCAATTCGGAGAATATCCTAAGGGCTGCCCAGAAAGCTCACGAGAACGGCATGACCGTTATCGGCCTCCTCGGGAAAGACGGCGGTAAACTGAAATCCCAATGCGATCTCCCTATCGTTGTCCCATCCGAAAACACGCAGAGGATTCAGGAAGGCCACATCACGATCGGACACATTATCGCCGAACTCGCTGAGATGGAGCTCTACGGCTGATGACGTACATGGGTTTACTGGTTTAGCGGAGAGCATCAAATGAAACTCAAGAAGCAGGAAATAGATGCGAGGATGTCGAAGCTGTCTGGCTGGCAGCTCGCCGGCGATTCCATAAAGAAAGACTTCAAACTCGGCGACTTCCCGGCGGCGATGGGATTTGTCGTAAAGATTGCCCTTGAGGCGGAAAGAGTCCAGCACCATCCCGACATCACCATCGAGTATAACCGCGTCAGGATAGTCCTCACGACACACAGTGAAGAAGGTCTGACGACAAAGGACTTCGACCTTGCTGAGAAAATCGAGAAATTCTTCGGAGCATAACTCCGCCCGGGAATAGTATTGGACTCAACCGCCGTCGGGCATTTACAAAAGAACAGGGACTGATGGAAAAAGAAAAGATACTCGGACTATTCCGGTCGACGGAAGCGCTTCAGCATGGGCATTTCCGGCTTACAAGCGGGCTCCACAGCCCGGAGTATTTCCAATGCGCGAAAGTTCTGCAATACCCCGAACATAATGAGCTTCTGTGCGGGGAGATTGCCGCACATTTCAAAGACCAGGGCGTTGATGTCGTCGTCGCCCCGGCTATTGGCGGCATCATGGTTGGGCAGGAAGTGGCCCGGCAGCTGCGCGTGCGGGGGATATTCGCCGAGCGGGAAGACACCTCAATGTCTCTGCGGCGCGGGTTCTCTATAAACGAGGGCGAGCGCGTCCTCGTTTGTGAGGATGTCGTTACTACTGGCGGAAGCGTGAAGGAGGTCGTCGACCTTGTAAAATCCCGCAGAGGAACAGTCGTCGGGGTAGCATCGATCG
>JAHECO010000092.1 GCA_024641705.1 Candidatus Kryptoniota bacterium | reverse complement strand
CGGTTCCGGAAGTGCCCAGTCGAACTCGTCGGCGTCGGTCACCACTCCGTTTATGTGATAAATCTGAAGACCGTCGAAATAAGTCGTGTCGTAGGCGAGTCCGATGTCGGTCGTGTGGTATCCGCCCTCATAGTACGTCGTTACCTTCTCGCCGTCGTGATGAGCATCGCGTTCCCGGTTCTCCAGGAGGAAATATTCACTTCCGCTGATCGGGACTTTGAGCACGGAATATTTCCCGGTCTCGTTGGCGTAAAGGCTGTACTGCGTGGCAACGGGCGATGTAACTTCTTCAGGCGTGACCCAGCCCAGGTACATCTTTTCCCAGGCCGAGGGCTCGGGCGGAAACAGACCGCCGTATGCGAACATAGCTTGCCCGTCCATCAGACCGAACCTTCCGATCCCGGTGATCCCGGTTTGCGAATCGAACAGGTCAGGGAGTCCCAGGAAGCTTCCGAAGTTTCCCGCCAGGAGCCCGTTCGAGCCGAGCGTAATGTCGATGAGCGTATCTGTCGGCGTATCCATGATGAAATAGTGTTCGCTCTCCGGCATGATTATGGAGTTGGGGATCCGGAACGTGCTGTTCGCGACAGGCTCTCCTGTGTAGCCGGTGCCGAACATACTCCGGAGACTCTTCATGCTGAGGTATATAGAAGGAAGGTCGTACGGTACGGGGTCATAGCCGAATTGGGATGTGAAGTCCAGGTCCCGCCCGACTCCCGCATGGAAGATCACGAAGCACTGATATTGGCTGAAGTCGAAATTAGGATACAGCGAATCTGCGGCGTGCCACGCGTCCTGGTACAAGAGACCCAGGTTGTCCGCGTTGCCGGTGTCGTTCCTCGGCGGCGAGTAATATTCCATCTCGTGCGGGAGAGTTATAACCGAATCGAGCACCGTGTAATCGATATTCAACTTGCCGCCCGATACTTTCCAGAAGTAGTTCTTGAGAAAGAGGAGATGATTTTCAAAATAGTTCTTGTTGTGCGGAGGCGCATCGAGGCCGCTGTCCGGAGACATAACAAAACGGCCGTCACCGATGGTGAGGCTGCTGCTGTCTGCCTGGAACTGCACCATGATCGCGAGGACGTTTACGGTGCCGTTTGCGAGAGCCCTGTTCGGGTGGGTACTCTGGAAGGCCGTAAGCGGGTGACTGAGCCGCAGTTCGTGCGGACCGCCGGAAGCAAGAGCCGGTGCTGCGTACCCGAAGGATCCCGCGGACAACGCCGCCAGAGCGACAGTCGTCCGCAGGAACCTGCGGAATGAGAAGTTAGAAATCGTTTTTCGCGCCCAGATTTAAGGAAAGGGAAAATCTCAACTGGTTTGAAAGCGGATTGTTCTGGTCAAACGTCGATATGTAGCTGAAATCAAATCCGTAGATGTCGTAACGGATACCCGCGCCGAAGGTGAGGAAGTTTCTTCCACCGAATTCCGGATTCTCCTTGTAGTATCCCATTCTCAGAGCGATCAGCCTGGGGCTCCCGTACCAGTACTCGGCGCCCATGCTGACGATAATGCGCTTCAATCCGCTGCCGTCACCCCACGTCGTTATCAGTGACTTCGGGAGCGGATCCACATGATTGGTGAAGTTCCACGTCGAGTCACCGGAAGCGCCGATCGATAGGCTGGAATCCGTGGTTACACGCACCATAGTTCTGCTCAGGTCAAGGGTCAGGTACATGTTATTGAACTGGCTCTTCAACAGATGCAGCGAGATGCCGACCCTCAGGTTCGTGGGCAGCGGATCCGCCTGCGCCTGGTCGATGTAGTACAGGTTCGGTCCGAGGTTGCTCAGGTCGACTCCGAGTCCCAGCCTGTTGCCAAGGTTGCCCAGGAGAGGAAGATTGAATTCCTGCGGACGGTAGAGCAATCCGAGGTCGAAGCTGACATCGGAGGCTATCCCCTTTCCAGCCTCCTGTTCGGTGCCGAAGGGAGCGAGCTCGCTTCTGATGTACCTGAAATTGGCGCCGAGTCCCAATCCAGGCGAGATCTGAGCTCCGTATCCGACGGTTACCGCGAACTCGAACGCATGCCAGGTACTGACCACGGTCGGGCCGTTCGAAAGTGTTTTATTGAAAGTGCCGAGGTTGAAGTACGTGATGCTCGCACCGACATTTCCATCCCAGTCTTCCAGGTAGTGCGTGTAGCTGAGAAAATCATAACTGAGATCAGAACTGAACTCGGGCAGCCACGGTGCGTGCGTAAGACTTATATGGTCACCGTCGAGGAAGGCCAGACCTCCCGGGTTCCAGAATACGGTCGTGCCGTCGTCAGCTAGGCCTGTCCCGGTTTCTCCCATCCCGCCGGCGCGCGCATTCGGGGAAATAAGCAGGAACGGCACAGCGGTCTGCCCCTGGGCAAAGGCACCCGAACTGAACGCGAGTACCGACAGCGCTGCGACTGCCGCACACATTGCTATTTTCATTTTTCGTCACTCCTCATTTAAAACTTAGTATAAACAGTTGAATCACAAATTTCTACACACTTCATCGCACGACCGCCATTTTGCCGAGTGCTTCGCTGGTATAAGCACCGTCGATCGTCGATGCCATCACCTTGTACAGGTATACTCCGTTTGCCAGCCTGTCTCCTTCGTCGTCAAGGCCGTTCCACTCTA
>JAHECO010000078.1 GCA_024641705.1 Candidatus Kryptoniota bacterium | reverse complement strand
GGGGGATGTACCGTCGAGATTTGAAGTCCTAAGCGACCGCGATCTGCTTCTTAGGAGCCTCGGGCCGGAAGTGTCATCCCGCCACGCGCATTCGGAAATCAAGGCTCCTATGCCGGGCCTCGTGGTGAATGTAATGGTGCAGCCGGGGGAAACCGTCAAGCGCGGCGGCAAACTCCTCATCCTCGAAGCAATGAAGATGGAAAACGAGATTCGAACCCCTGTGGATGCAGTGATCGGCGAGGTCCTCGTGCGGAACGGGGACGTAGTCGAAAAAGATCAGGTCATCCTCACCCTTCGCTAAAAAAAAATTCCCAAAAGTCCGAATTGGGGAACTTTTTATCCAATCTGGTATTGAAAACTACGTATGGCAATAATACAATTTTGTCGGTTCTTAGAGAGGACAATAGTTGAGTAGCACCAAAGTACTTATTCATTCTCCTTACGGCATAACTAATAATACTTTTTTATCCAAACACCCTTAAGCTTCGGCAGCTTTTCGCGTCCGCCGATCCCGACGACGTGTTTGGCTATTTGTAATCTCTCAACTTACTGGAGCAGTTTTGGCAGTTCTGTACCACTTTGCAGTTTCCTGCGAATACAATTTGTCCGGCAGACTACTTTCCCACTCCGCTTATTCAAACACACTTTTGGTGAGTGAATCGAAATGAACAGGACCCTTCTGGAATACACGCTGAGGGTTCGCGTTCCTATACTCATCTTCGTTGCTCTGGCATCCCTGACGGTGACTTACTATGTGTCTCGTCCGGCCAGGGAAGGTATAGGATACCAGCCGACTCAGCCCATCCCCTTTTCCCACAAGCTCCACGCAGGCCTCATGAAGATAGACTGCGCGTACTGCCACATCGGTGTCTACAGGTCCCGCTATGCGGCAATCCCGGCAGCGAGCACGTGCATGAACTGCCACACGATAGCGAAGAAGACCTCGCCGTATATCATTAAACTCACGAAGTATTATGACGAGAGTAAGCCGATTCCGTGGAAGCGTGTCCACAGACTGCCCGACTATGTCTACTTCAGCCACAGCTTTCACGTGAATGCGGGGATCAAGTGCCAGAGCTGTCACGGCAACGTGCAGGACATGGCGGTCGTAAAGCAGGTCTCCTCCTTCACGATGTCGGCGTGTCTGGACTGCCACAGGAACGCGCCGAAACGCCTCTCATATATACCGAACATCAAGCCGGGGCCAACTTACTGCGTGGCGTGTCACAGGTAAACAGGAACGAGATATGAAAGACAAACCAGAATTGAATCCGCCGGTTGCCGTCCAGAGAAGAAAAATACTTGGCTGGCTGGGACTGGGTATCGTCGGAGCATTTGCCATCAACGCCCTCCCATTCAAACCGCTTTCCAGAAGACTCGTCGGAATGAACAAGCCGAAGCGAGGGAAGGCAAGAGTAGCGATTAACGACTTAGCTGTGAAACGCACCAAGAAGGCGGGCAGAAATGGCTGACTTCAACAAAGAACATCTCCTGAAAGAGCTGCCGGTGATCGAACAGAACGAAACGAAAGGCCAGCATTACTGGAAAAGCCTGAAGCAATTCTACAACGACCCTTCGTCGATCGAGGCAAAGGCTCACGAGTTTATGGAAGGTGTGGTCGACGACTTCAAGCTGTCGAGTCTGACAGACATGTCGAGAAGGAAATTCCTCGCTCTGCTTACAGCATCGGCGTCCTTCGCTGCGGCCGGTTGCTCTACGTACGAAAGCAAAGGAGAGGTCATTCCCTACAATAAGGAACCCGTGGGTGTAATTCCCGGAGTACCGAACTACTACGCGTCGACCTGTACAGGATGCAGCAACGCCTGCGGGATCCTCGTAACCACGAGGGAGGGAAGGCCGATCAAAATCAACGGGAACGACGAACACCCGGTCAACAAGGGGAAGATCTGCGCGCGCGGACAGGCTTCGATACTTAACCTTTATGATCCGGAACGTCTCCGGGAACCGATGAAAAAAGACGGCAGCAGTTTCAAGAATGTTTCGTGGCAAATCGCAGACGCCGCCGTAATCAGCGCGCTCCGGTCCGCAGCTTCAGGTGGAAAAGAAATTGCCGTGGTCATGAAAACACTGAACTCGCCCACTGCAAAGAAAGTGTTCGATGACCTTGCGGCCAGGTACAAGACCGTGAAGCTGTATTCATACGAGCTCTTTACCGACGCAAACAGGGACTCGGCGTGGAAGAAGTCCTACGGCAGGGGAAAGTTTCCTCTGATTGCCTGGGATAAGGCGAAGCTGATCGTTTCACTGGAGTCGGATTTTCTCGGCAACGAGGGTAACACCGTGGAGCAAACCAGGCTTTATGTGTCGACCCGCAACAACAAAGAGCTTAAGAATTTCAGCAGGTTAGTGGTTTTTGAGGCCGGCATGAGTTTGACGGGGATGAACGCCGACCTGAGACTTAGACTCGCGCCCGAGTTGCAGTATGATCTTGTTATGTCGCTCCTGAACGAGTTTGTTGTGAAACGGCAGACTTCCAGATACGCGCTGGACCGGAATGTCGTCAATGCACTTCAGGGGTATTCCATCGGGAAATTTGCCCAGACCAGCGGCATAGATCCGAAGTCTATCGAGAGTATCGTTTCGTATATGGCGAGGTACAAGAATGCCTCGATCGTCTACGCGGGAGACAGGCTGCCTGAGCAAGTACATATCGCTGTCAACCTGCTTAACGAGGTGTTGGGCAGCACGGCGCTCTACCGCAAGGACCGGTTGCGCGCGGAAATGCTTCCGTATTCCACAAAGGAGGAGTGGGAAGCACTTGTGACGCGCATGAACTCAGGTAAGGTTGGGGTAGTGGTGCACTGCGACTCTAACCCGGTATACCATCTGCCAAGCGGGTACGGTTACTCGAGTGCTCTTCAAAAGGTGCCTACGGTCGTCACGCTCGATCAGTCCGCGAGCGAGACTTCGGTCGTAAGCCAATGGGTCCTGCCGATCAACCACGACCTGGAGTCGTGGAATGATTTCAAGACGCGGACCGGGTTCTACAGTCTTCAACAGCCCGTCATTTATCCTCTGTACGTCACGCGCCAGAAGGAGGCGATCCTCCTCACGTGGGCAACCGGGAAAGAAAGTGCGTACAATGACGACCTTTATCACGGCTACCTGATGAGCCGGTGGGAGAAGGAGATCTATCCTTCGATGAAACTTGCCGTCGGGTTCAAAGAGTTTTGGTACAGCGCACTGCATGACGGCATCGTCAATTTCGACGAGAAGCCGGAATCCCACGACGGGTTCAATGCAGAGGCTTTCGTTTCGACCAGGAGTTCAATGAAGGCCGGCGGATATACTGTGGCTTTGTCGGAGAGCTACTTCGTCGGCGACGGCGGGTTTGCCAACAACGGGTGG
Source organism: Candidatus Kryptoniota bacterium (assembly GCA_024641705.1). GTDB lineage: Bacteria > Bacteroidota > Ignavibacteria > Kryptoniales > JAKASW01 > JAKASW01. The sequence goes on along the minus strand of JAHECO010000078.1, from coordinate 6,355 downwards.
CTCCAGGAGCTGCCGCACCCCGTAACGAAGGTTGTCTGGGACAATTACGCCGCAGTTTCCCCCACAACTGCGAAAGAGTTGAACGTCGACTTCAACGATCTTGTCGAAGTCGAAGTGAGAGGGAACAAACTTAAACTTCCGACGCTTGTTCAGCCGGGTATGGCCGACAAGGTTGTCGCGATTGAGCTCGGCTACGGAAGGACGAATGCCGGTACCGTCGGTAACGATGTCGGTTTCAATGCGAATGTTCTCCAGGACGCTAACGGTTCGTTCACTCAATGGATCCTGCCGGGGGCGAAAGTCTCGAAGACGGGAGGCACGTTCGAACTCGTCGCGACGATGGAACACCATATGATCGACGACTCGCTCGTGAAGGACATGCAGTTTAACCGCGGAATCATCCGGGAAGGAACTGTCGAAGAGTATCAGAGCGATCCCGACTTCATCCAGAAGGAAAGGGAAGACAGCAAGCCGACCAGTATCTACAAGGATTTCGAATACAACGGCGTCAAGTGGGCAATGGCGATAGATCTCAACAAGTGCACGGGGTGCAGCGCCTGTGTCATCTCCTGCAACGTCGAGAACAACATTCCCGTCGTCGGCAAAGATCAGGTGAAGGTGAGCCGCGAGATGCAATGGATCCGCATTGACCGGTACTACTCGGGCACGCCGGTGGAGCCGAGGATAAGTTTGCAGCCGATGCTTTGCCAGCAGTGCGACGACGCGCCGTGTGAAAACGTCTGTCCCGTGGCGGCGACGAGTCACAGTCCTGACGGACTCAACATGATGGTTTACAACCGCTGCATAGGTACGCGGTACTGCTCGAACAACTGTCCCTTCGAGGTCAGGCGGTTCAACTTCTTCAATTTCAGGCACCACTACGAAGACAGCTACTACCTCGAGCAGCCGGCACCGATGGTCAGCAATCCCGAGGTCACCGTCCGCACGCGCGGCGTCATGGAGAAGTGCACCTTCTGCGTACAGCGCCTCGTCCAGGCGAAGCAGGATGCGCTGCAGGAAGGGAAGGAATTCACAGGAAGCGGCGTCGTGGTGGCGTGCCAGGAAGCATGTCCGGCGAACGCAATTACTTTCGGAAATGCCAACGACCCCGGTTCGGGGGTCGCAAAGCTGCGCGAGCACGAGCTCGGTTACTACGTGCTTGAACAACTCGATACTAAGCCGAACGTGACTTATCTCGCAAAGCTCAGGAACATTTAACCAATAGGAGAAGAACTTTGTCCGAAGTATCATACGGAGAAGTAATCGACTACTCGAAAGCTCCGCCCCTGGTCGAAGGGAACCCGACCCTCTCGAAGATCGACGATTCGATCGCCGCTCCGAGCGAGACCCGCCCTTCGAAGAAATACTTCATGGCCCTGGGAGTCACTCTCACGATGCTTCTTATCGGCGTGATAGCTCTCGGCTATACCTTCTACTACGGAATTGGAATGTGGGGAAACAACATACCGGTTGCCTGGGGTTTTGCCATTACGAACTTCGTGTTCTGGATCGGAATAGGACACGCAGGAACTCTGATATCCGCAGTGCTCTTCCTCTTCCGCCAGAGGTGGAGAACGGCGATCGCGCGGTTTGCCGAAGCGATGACGATTTTCGCCGTTATGTGCGCAGGCCTTTTTCCGCTGATCCACCTGGGACGTCCGTGGTACGCCGCATTCGTCTTTCCGATCCCAACACAGCACGGAGTCTGGATCAACTGGAACTCGCCGCTGGTGTGGGACGTGTTCGCCGTGTCGACGTACTTCACGGTGTCGCTGATGTTCTGGTACATCGGTCTTATCCCCGATCTGGCCACGATGCGCGACAGGACGACAAACAAGATCAAGAAAGCCGTCTATCATGTCCTGAGCATGGGATGGCGGTTCTCCAACAGGCACTGGCAGCATTACGAAAAAGTGTACGTGATTCTTGCGGGCCTGGCGACTCCGCTCGTTCTCTCGGTTCACAGCATAGTTAGCTTCGACTTTGCGGTCTCAATCCTGCCCGGCTGGCACACGACAATATTCCCGCCGTACTTTGTGGCCGGTGCCATCTTCTCCGGTTTTGGAATGGTCCTGACCGTTCTCATTATCGTGCGGAAAGTGTTCAACCTCGAATACATCATCACGATGAACCATCTCGACAAGATGGCCAAGGTCACGCTGCTGGTCAGCATGATGGTCGCCTATGCCTACCTGATGGAACCGTTCATGGCATGGTACAGCGGCGATCCGATAGACTGGTATCTTGTCCTGATGCGTATGACGGGGCATTATGCTCTCGGCTTCTGGGTGATGACGACATGCAACGTATTTGTTCCGCAGCTATTGTGGTTCAAGAAAATCAGGCACAACATAGGCGTGCTCTTCGTGATCTCGCTGCTGATCAATGTCGGCATGTGGCTCGAGCGGTACATCATCATCGTCACGTCGCTCTACAAAGATTTCCTGCCGTCGGCATGGCATATATTCGTCCCGACACTCACTGATTTCGGCATACTGATCGGTAGTTTCGGACTGTTTTTCACGCTCGTTTTACTTTTCGCGCGCTCGCTTCCGGTGATTTCGATGACCGAAGTGAAAGGTGTTACTGAAGGGGCGCATCCAACCCATCATATCGGTGCAGAACATGAGTGATATCGAAAAGAACCCGCAGGGCGGGAGACGCCTTTACGGAATAACGGCACTGTTTGACGGGCCCGAGAAACTCGTCAACGCGGCCGCGGCTGTGGTGAAAGAAGGCTACAAGAACTACGATGCTTACAGCCCCTACCCCATCCATGGGCTCGACAGTGCCATGAAATTGAAGCGGACTTACATCGGCGCCGTGACGCTCATCGCCGGCCTTACGGGCGCCAGTTTGCTCCTCCTGTTCGCATGGTGGACCAACTCGATCGACTACCCGCTTGTCATCGGCGGCAAGCCGTATTTCGCGTGGCCCTCTTACATACCGCTCATGTTCGAGATGGCTGTCTTGTTCGGCGCGGTCTCGACTGTCGCCGCTCTAATCATGGTCTGGCTCGGCCTTCCCAGGAACAGCCACCCGCTTCAGGACACAGAGTTCATGAAGAAAATATCTGATGACGGATTCGGAATTGCCATCGAAGCGAAGGATTCAAGCTTCGATGAGAAGCAGACAAAAGCATTCCTGGAGAAGCTCGGCGCGGAAAAGGTCGAGCTTGTTTATTACGAGACGAGGGAAATCAGCCTGAAGGAGGCGGTACTCGATCCGAAATTCATCGGCGTGATCGTGGTCGTGGCCATAGCGACATCGGGCGCGACGTACTTCGGGCTCAACAAAATGCTATTACTTCGCCCCTGGACTTCGCTGAGTGATCAGGCAAAAGTACTGCCGGAAACCAGGAGCGAATTCTATCCGGACGGATTTGCCATGAGACCCCCTGTGAATGGAACGGTCGCACGCGGAGAATTGCCTTACCGGTACGCCAACAATATTCCGGCAGCCGAGAAATTCATGAAGAACCCGGTCCTGCCGAGCAAGCATGTCATGGAACTCGGGCAGCGCGATTTCAACATATACTGCAGCCCGTGTCATGGATACTTCGCCGACGGGCAAAGCAGGTTGCAGGGGCAATTTCCGGTTCCGCCCAGTCTTCATATAGACTCTCTCAGGACTGCTCCTGACGGACTTTACTACGAAGTTATAACGAACGGTTTTCAGGGCGTGATGCCTTCCTACGCGCGACAAATCCCGCGCGACGAACGATGGGCCATAGTCTGGTACATCCGCGCGCTTCAACGCGCCCAAAACCCGCCGGAGGTAGCTGACGCAAAATGACGACACAACAAATTTCCACAGAAAAACTGAGAAAGCTCCCCGAGTCATACGGGAAATTAGGTTGGACCCTCCTTATTGCGGGGGTTGTCTTTACCATACTCTCATTTGTGATCGACGCGAAGCACGCTTCGTTCGGACTAACGATGACCCTTGTGTTCGTAGCGACTGTTGGCGTGGGTTCGTTGTTCTGGGTGGGCGTCGAGTACGTGAGCTCGGCCGTCTGGAGCACGGCGCTCCGGCGCCCGTTCGAATTCCTTGCGGGCGTGATACCGTTCCTCATTATCCTCGCTCTCCCGCTTCTTCTCAGAATGCGTACGATTTTCGAATGGACGCACAAGAGCCTCCTTGCCACCGATCCTGCAATGGTTGTGAAGGCTCCTTATCTCAATATTCCATTTTTCCTGATCAGGACCGTCGGGGTGTTTGCGCTCTGGTGGCTGTTCTATTATCTGATTATCCGGAATTCGAGGAACCAGGACACATCGCGCGATCAGCAGCTTACCACGAAGAATGTCAAGCTGTCCGCGGGTTTCATGCCGGTATTTGCGGTTACCCTGACCCTGTTCTCGATCGACTGGTTGATGAGTCTTACTCCGAACTGGTTCTCGACGATTTTCGCGGTCTACGTGTTTTCAGGCTCGGTGCTGGCTGCCATGGCCTTCGGGACCCTGATAATCGTTAAGCTCAACGAGAAGGACCGTTTCCCGGTGAAACTGACGCCGGACCACTACTACAACCTCGGGGCATTCCTGTTCGCCTTTGTCGTGTTTTGGGCCTACATCCAATTCAGCCAGTTCATGCTGCAGTGGTACGGAAACCTGAGAGAGGAGACGCTGTATTACATTCCCAGGATGCACGGCAGCTGGGCGGTCGTCTCCATCGCAGTAGCGCTCGCGGAGTTTCTTATCCCGTTCTTCCTTCTGGTCACGAAGCCTGCCAAGATGAGCCCGAAGCGTCTCGTGTTCGTTTCAGTCTGGCTGCTTGCCGCACACGCGCTCGACATTTACTGGATGGTAATGCCAGTGTACGATTCGAAGACCGCCGTGTTCGGCGTCAGCGAAGTCGCATTCATCCTATTGTCGCTCGGAATTATTTTGACCGTCTTCGCCTACAAGGCTAAAGGCAACAACATGGTCCCGGTCGGCGATCCGAAATTGCAGCGCGGGCTTGAGTTTCACATTTAAATGATGGGTTTTTAATGGAGAACAAAGAACAGAAGTCGAATCCGGAAGAGAAGAAATCCTTCTTTGTCAGAAATGTCTGGCTCTCCCCATTATTCTACATCTACTTCCTGAGCGTCCTGACCGCCCTGGGGATGCTGTACCTGCACAGGGAAAACATGGTTAACCGGAATTCAATCCCTCCGGATATCCAGATCGATTCCATATACAACGCCCCGATAAAGGAGGCGCCCCCGACCGAACCCGCGCCCGCGAAGATAACTGTCGCAAATCTTCTGACGCCCATGAAGGCTCAGCTCGCGAGAGGAGAAAGTCTCTACAAGATGGACTGCGCCCCTTGTCACGGAGTTGAAGGGAAGGGAGACGGTCCGGCAGCAGCATCATTGAACCCGAAACCGAGAGACTACCACGTGACCACCGGTTGGATTAACGGGCGGCTTCTTTCGGACATGTTCAAAACCGTTTCACAGGGAATACCGGGGAGTGCCATGGTTTCGTTTGCGGGCGCCCTGTCCGCCAACGACAGACTCGCGGTTATCGACTACATCAGGTCGAGCTTCGGTGACTTCCCTAAAGATTCCCCGGAGCAGCTCGAAGCGATGAACAAGAAGTACCACCTTGAAGAAGTCGGCGAAAAATCCTCCGCCCCTAAACAGATTCCGCTCGGGGAGGCTATGGTGCAGATTGAAGAAGAGGCCGTCCCGCGAGTGAAGGCGGTCGATAAGGCGATGGCCTACCTGGCAAGCCATGCCTCCGATCCGGCAACTCAAATTTTTGAAAACGTAGCCACGGACAGGAAGCGAGCGCTCACGATGCTCGTCTCGTCCGGTTTCTGGAGCAGGTCCGAATCGGATTTCATAACTATCGTGACGGCAGATGCCGTCCAGAACGGATTTGACCCCAAGGTCTCTCAACTCAACCAGCGTGACTGGCAGACGCTGTATAGCTACCTGAAGAGCGTTTTTGCGACAACGAGTATCAAAGGAAGCAACGGTTGAAATCATGAAGAAGATGTTCTTTCGTTCCGCAATTGCGGCCATGGCCTTGTCGGCTCTCGTCGCAGTTACTGCGGCGCATGCAGACGAGGTGACTCCAGGCCACGTGAAGGTTGGAATCGACGAGAAGCTGGGCGAGAAGATCCCGCTCGACCTGGTGTTCAAAGACTCGAAAGGGAATGACGTTACCTTGCGACAGGTCGTTGCCAACAAGCCGCTGATTATTGACATGGCCTATTTCACGTGCCCTGGTATCTGCGACGCGGTGCTTGCAGGCCTGACGGCGGCGCTCGACAAGGTCTCCGAGACTCCGGGCAAAGACTTCAACGTCGCCACGATCAGCTTCGACCCGGCCGACAATCCCCAGACTGCTAGCGCAAAGAA
>JAHECO010000037.1 GCA_024641705.1 Candidatus Kryptoniota bacterium | reverse complement strand
CCCACAAAATTTTTCAATAGGACTAAATTTCTCAGGGTGATTTGTACTATTTTCATCTATGAAACTTACGGCTTACCTGTCGGGCGGAATGGAATACGCGGAGAATTATGGAGCTGACTGGCGGACGGAGATCGAATCCTGGTTGAAGAAGAACCTGAACCACGACGCTTTCAACCCGGTGCGCGCGAGCGAAGAGTTCCTCGGATCACGTTACCCCGACGTCGACTTTCGGCTCTCGAAGGTCAACGACTTCGAGAAACACAGGCAGATAGCGAAAGAAATCGTCCTGCTCGATTCGCGTGAGATAATACTTCGCAGCGACTATGTCATCTGTTACTACGACGAGAGCGCTCAGCGCGGCGCGGGCACCAAAGGGGAACTTACGATTGCCGCACTGACCGGCAAGCCGGTCTATCTCATAAGGGGGATGGTTGTACCCGACATCCCGAGCTGGGTAATCGGCTGCGCCGAGAGGATATTCGACGGCTTCGACGAGCTGAAGAATTTCCTCGGGGCTGAATACCGACGGTGACCCTTACTTGAGGATCATAACCTTCCTTGTCTGGATATAACTCTGACTACCGGAAGTCGCGATAAGCCTCACGAAGTAAACACCGCTCGATAGTCCTTTGCTGGAAAGCGAGGCATAATACGGGCCGCCGGCCGAGTAACTTCGGTCCACAAGAGTCCTCACCTTCTGACCGATCACGTCATACACATCGATGGTCACCCTCGACTGTGCCTTCAGAGCGAACGAAACCACGGAAGTCGGATTGAACGGGTTCGGATAATTCTGGTAGAGCTCCGCGAGCGTCGGCAGATTCAGAGGTGGCTCGCTTACTCCGCCCAATTCAATGTTCAGGGCTCTCGCAGCCGTCACTGCCTGTTCCAGATCCTGAAGTGTGTCCCCCGCCGCCAGAATGAATGCAAGCAGCGTGTCCGATCCTGGGGCGATTGTCACGGGACCGCCGGAGACCACCATTGAAATGTCGCTCGGCCCCGCATAGTTATTGGAGGTTCCGCCGGAGAGTGCTTCCCACTTATACAATCTTGAGAAACCGTTGTATATCCCGTTGGCCGCGGCGTTGTCTATCGCCATGTAATTAACAGAGGCCCCGCTTATCAATGCGCAGCCGGCAAATGTCTTCGGAGCTCTCGTCGTATTATAAGCGTAGCCAAGCTGGTACACGCTGTCGAAAGAGGCGACATTGTTCTGGCCGTTCGGACCGATATCCCAGTCGAGGAACAACCCCGCAAAGAAGTTGTTAATCTTAGTCTGGTTAAGGTTGTGGATCTTATACCTCAGCAGTACGAAGTTGTCCGTCGAATCCCGGTGGTAGGCATACGTGTGGAGCGTCACCTGTATGCCGACCCGGTTCGACGTGGCATTGCTGTCGTTGAAAACCAGGACCGCCTCTTGGTCGGCCGTCGCGCCCGGCGCTTGGACGCTAACCATCCCGACGGGCCTGAAATCATTGTCTTCCTCTGCGGCGGTCGGGGTGGAATCCCTGGCCACATCCACGACGCGCTCCGCAGATGTCCCCGCCATGAAAGCTCCTTCGAAAAGTATGCTGTCGTCGTCGGGTAGATAGATGAAGCCGTTACCCTGAGTATTGTTGGGGTAGTCGTTGTAACCGATATTCCCTTTCGCCGTGACGGACGTGGCGATGTTGTTTATCTTCAACGCCCTGAACGTCGGGTTGAGGAGGGCATCAAATTCCTTGTAATCACTATAACTTCCGTCGGTTATTTCGATCATGAAAATCGAAACATGGCCGGCGGGAGCATCGGCGTTCACCTTAAAGCTGAGCGGGTTCTTCCCCATGTCATAGGTGCCCTTAGTCTGAAGAGCCCCGGCCTGGATACTGCTGTTCACGATTGTGACATAGGGATCCATCGTGGTAAGCTTCAGCTGTAAGTTCGAGGTGGGGGCAAGCCAATCGGTAGCCGTACCGAGCACACGCACGGTCTCGCCATCGGTGAACGCCCCGTCGTTGTTCCCACCCACGGAGTCGCTGAGCGTGACATCGTTGAGCATAACCGCCGGGGAATTAACCGTCAGTGCTCTGTATGCATTCACCCTGCCGAAGCCCAGCATGTAGGCCTTGCTGGGGTTGAGATCATCAATGTTATCCGCGCTCACGCGTACCTGTTCAAGGATTTGCTGAGGCGTATAGTCCGGATGTTGACTTGCCACGAGCGCAGCGACCCCGGCGGCACACGGTGAAGCCATCGAAGTGCCGCTAAGCTGTGCGTAGGTGTCGGTACCGTAAGTCGACCAGATCCCGAGACCGGGGGCCGATACAGAAACATTGTAACTGTAATTGGTGAAGTATGTGGCAAGGTCGCCTGAGTCCGTGGCGGCTACAGAAAGGACGTTGTCGTAGTAAGCGGGAGTCTGGTACTCTGTCGAACCGTCGTTCCCGGCTGCGGCCACTACGAGCGCTCCTTCCGCCGTCGCATAATCGATGACGTCCTGCTCGTACTGGGAATATCCGACACCCCCCCAGCTGCAGTTTATCACCCTGGCACCGTGGTTGGCGGCATAGATTATTCCCTCGAAACCGTAGACAACATAGGGATCACCCGTACTGGGATCTGTCGCATCCGCTTCCGATACTTTGACTGCCATGATCTTGCAGCGCGGTGCAACACCCGCGACACCGATCGTGTTGTTCGCGACTGCCGCGACGATACCGGCGACGTGAGTACCGTGTTCGTAGGGCGGCGGAAAATCTTCCCTGGGATCGTTGTCCGGAGTCGCGACTTGATTCCCCGTCCCGTTACCGCCGAAATCCCAGCCGATGGAATCCCCCGGATACTGGGTATCGATCCGCCAGTTCGGGTTGTGCCAGATGTTGCCATAGAGATCGGGATGCATCCAGTTGACTCCCGTATCGACAATCCCGACGACCACACTTGAATCTCCTTCAGTCATGTTCCATGCCTGAAAGGCTTGAATCTTTGAAAGAGCGTACTGCTCGGAGATCAGCGAGTCGTTCGGAGTGAAATTGACGTCGCTGACTTTGTATATATAATGCGGTTCCACGTACTCTACCGCCGGGTTATCACGAAGTGATCTCGCCATAAGGGCAGGCGTCACGGGATTCGTATAGTGCACGATGTAAATGCCGTTGAGGATTGCGGAGGCCTTATCCTGCCTGACCTGCAATCTCTGGAGAAGAGGCTCCATCCGCGTCGGGTTCGCCTCGGTCACGATCTGCTTCTGCAGCCCCGGGACTTGAAAGAGATCCTGGATCGATGGAACGACACCTGCCTTGAACTTCACGACGACCACGCCGGGAAGAGCGAGCTTGTTCGCGTCGATGGCCGACTGCCCCTTGTATAGCCTTGCCCCGCCCGCGACCGATTGCGTCGAGGCGTAGGCATTAATTGCGCTCACGGAAACCAGGAAGACGACCGCAGCACAGGCAAAAGCATTCAAGGAAAAGAATTTTGATCTCAATGTCCTACTCCTTATGACGCTTGAATCTAAATCCGTCGGGCATGTCTTTCAACAAATAAAAAAGGGCTGCAAGGTTCTGCCTTGACAGCCCCGAAAAAGAAAAGGTCGGCGCGATAAGGAGCAGCGCCTGATCGACGCGACTAAATCGCTATCCCGATACCCAGTGTAGCGGCACTCATCGATCCGAAACTGTAATCCCCGTTTATCAATACAGGGCCAAGGCTGAAGCTCAAACCAGCCAGCGCTCGGAACTTGTTCTTCCCTTTCAGCGAAAAGGAGACCGGGACCGACGGGAGGCTCTGGCCGGGGTTATAGGTGTAACTGACGTCGACAGATGAACTTTCTACCTGCAGGCCGCCGTAGAGAGTCAGCATCAGGAAAGTCTTGCTTATCTCCAGGTTCGCCGCGAACGTCGACGCTTTCATCAAATCGCCGCCCGAAGTATCAGTCACCGAGAGATTCTGAAATCCGAGCTGCACCGCGATATCGATTGGGACGAGAGGAATGTACTGACTTATGCTGTGCCTCACTGCTATCCCAAAGAGCTGCACCTTACCGTAATCCGATATCTTGACCTGCGGGAGGAACCGAACTAGAACGTCCGTGCCGAACAAACTGCCCAGCCCGATCTGCGGTATCGGCACCGGAACGATACTCGTGCTGATCAGCCCGCCAATGGTGGAATCGGTTTGCTGAGGCAAGGCGGTGTTTGTCGGTGTTATGACAACGGTCCCTCTATCCTTGTTGCCGTAGATTGTCGGCGCATTTGTCACAACAAAATTCGCTGGCTGCCCGTTCAGGGTGTCCAGATAACTCAGATTGAACGACTTTTCGGAGCCCTGGATTAGCGCTCCGCTGATCTGCACGCCCACGTACACGTGCAGTCCGAGCGGAAGAAGACCGCTCATGCTTGCACCGTGAAAGAGACCTGAATTCAAGTCCATCCCAAAAGCATCCACCGCCGGAGCTACATATGCTTGGCCGTATTGCGAACCCACCTTCGATAGAGTGCTAGACAGATCCTGAGCACGCGCAAAGCCCGCGAGTGCAAGGACAACCAAAGTTGCGGAAACTGCCTTTCGCATCTTACCTCCTGATTTTTCTGAACAATTTAGTCCTCCTTACGGAGAGCCAATGTGCCCTAAATCAACGCGAGCCTGGGCAAAATCGCTATTTCAAGGCCTTATTCAGGCGACTCGTAACGTCCCTAATTTCACCAATACCGTCAACTTCAACAAGTAATTTCTTCTGTGAGTAGTATTCTTTGACCGGCTGTGTCTGTTTGGTGTAAACGTCGAATCTCCTCATGATCGTCTCTTCCTTGTCGTCGTCCCTCTGGTATAATTCACCGCCGCATTTCGGGCACTTCGATCCCTCTATCCTGTCGATGGACAGATTGAATATCGAGCCGCAGTTCCTGCACACACGCCGCGACGTAAGTCTTCTCAGAAGCATTTCTCTGTCGACTTCCATGCTAACGACCCTGTCGACCTTGATACCGGATTTTTCAAACACCTTGTCGAGCGCTTCCGCCTGCGCAAGTGTACGCGGGAAGCCGTCGAGGATAAACCCTTTGCGGGCATCATCCTCTTTCAACCTTTCCTGTATAATCCCGATCACGACGTCATCCGGTACGAGTTCCCCTTTGTCCATATAAGTCTTTGCTTTCTTCCCGAGCTCCGTGCCGTTGGATATGGCCGCTCTTAGTATATCGCCCGAAGCGATATGTACTATACCGAGTTCACCTGATAGGATCTTTGCCTGTGTTCCTTTCCCGACTCCGGGAGGGCCGAATAGAATGATTCTCATTGATTCACCGTAGATTTTTTGTTCTTCTTTACGTTTCTCGCAGCGAGCTGTCCGCACGCACCGTCTATGTCCTCACCGGAATTTGACCGGACGAAGACCGTAACCCCGTTCTCGCGGAGCCTGTCGGCGAATTCCTCCGTGCGGTTGCTCGGCTTGAGTTTAAGCGCCACTGGATCGACCTCGAGACCGAGTCTACCGAGATGATCCAGCGGATGGTAGCGCAACAGATTTATCTTAAGCGGGATCTCACGCGACAATTTCACCAGCCGTGCGAGATCCGATTCTGTATCGTTCAGACCATCAAAGAGAATGTATTCGAAAGTAATCCTGTCATGCCTTAGCCTGTGGAATTCCTTTACGGCCGGGAGAAGCTTCGCGAGGCCGTTCTTCTTGTTTATCGGCATCAGCAATGTCCTGACATCGTCGTCGAGGCTGTGGAGCGAGATTGCCAGCCTGAATTTGACGGGCTCCCTGGCGATCACCGGAATCTTGTCGGCTATTCCCGCCGTGGAGACGGTAATGGCCTTCGCCCGTATGTTGACGGAATTGTCGTCCGTCAGGATCTTTATGGTTCCGGTGACCGCTTCATGATTGAGCAGCGGCTCTCCCATACCCATGAAGACGACGTTTGTAATGCGTTTCCTTGCATACCTCTGTGCGATGAACACCTGGGAGATAATTTCACCCGGCGTAAGGTTCCGCGTGTACTTCATCGCCCCCGTCGCGCAGAACTTGCAGTCGAGCGGACATCCGACCTGCGTGGAGACGCACACAGTCTCCCGCAATGAGCCCTCATCCTCGGGCGACTTCTCCCTCGGGATCAGTACCGTCTCGATCTTGTTCCCGTCGGCGAGCTGGAGGAGGAACTTCAAAGTACCATCGGATCCTGATTCCTCAACGTTGACGACGTCCGGATATTTTATTTCGGCAATTTCATCCAGCCTCGCGCGCAGCGATTTTGTGAAGCCGGTGATCGCAGTAAAATCCTCGATATGCTTCTTGTAAATCCACCCGAACATCTGCTTCCCCCTGTACGGTGCTTCGCCGATTTCACCGAAGAAATCCTTCAGCTCTTGCTCGGATTTGCCGAGCAGGTTGACGCGTCCGCCGGTCCGGGCCGGTGTCTTCACAATTCCGCTCACAGCGGAAGCCTCACACCGATTTTCTGCTCGACGGCACGGTTATAAATAATCTTCGCCAGAGCAACATCCCAGGGACTGATCCCCTGCGACTTGAAAAGCGTTATCGAGTCGTCCGTTTTCCTTGAAGCGTTGCCGTTGAAGAGGTCCCGGAATTCGAGCACGTCGCTCCAATGAAGTTTCCCTTTTTCGAGGAGCGGGAGAAAATCGCCGCATTCCTTCATTCCCTGTTCCCGGCTGTCGATGACAAGCACGTCGGCACTCAGCACAACCGACTCGTCGAGCTCGCGTTTTATGAGCGTGTTTCCGCCTGCAGCATTTACATGACAACCCGCCGTAAGCATTTCTCCGGATAGCACGGGGCTCGTGGCACTTGTGATCGTAACGACCACGTCGCAGGCTGCGGCGTCAGAGACCTGCTTCACCGCTTCAAGCCTGGCCTGAGAGAATCTTTGCATCTTCTCGCAGAAAGCCTGAGCATGATCAAAACTCCTGCTGTAGACCTTCACCGATTTGAACGGCCTGACTCCCAGTAGTCCTGTAAGCTGTGTTTCGGCCTGGCAGCCCGAACCGATCAGGCCAAGCGTGGATACATCCGGCCGTGCAAGGACCCTCGTAGCTGCGGCGCTCGCCGCGCCGGTTCTCAGCTGTCCAAGCCTGTCTCCCTCTACGATCGCCAGGAGGTCGCCGGTCTTCGAGTCGAACAGGTGAACCAAAAATCGCACTTTCCCCTTGAAGCTCGTGTATGCCTTGTATCCGAAGACTCCGTCTTTTTCCATACACGCGGGCATCAGGTGGAGGAAACCGCTCTTCATCCTCAGCCTTTCTCTCGGAACGAATATCGTTTCTCCTGCCGCCATCGAGCGGCCGACATCTTCGACCGCCGCCACGGCATCTTCGATATTCACAAGACGGGAAACTTCCTCTTCGTTCAGGTAAACAGTCATTGCGCTGCCAGGCTCTTTGCGATAAACTTGCCGTGTTCTCTGCCGTTCTCGATGAATATCTTGTTGCAGTCATATCCGGCAACGATGGAGCCCGCCACGTACAAGCCCTTAACGTTCGTTTCGTAAATATCTTCGTTGTGTCTCGGAATCCCGGTCTTCTCATCGACCTCGACCCCGACGTCGCGGAGGAAATTCACGTCTGGATGATACCCTGTCAGTGCGTAAACGAAATCGCACTCGATCTCCTCCGACTTACCGTCCGTCTCGACAATAACCCTGTCGGGGCGCACTTCCGCGACTCTACAATTGAACCTGGTCTTTATTTCTCCGTTCTTCACCCTGTTTTCTATGTCGGGCAGGATCCAGTACTTCACGCTTTTCCCGAACCACTCTTTTCTGTAGAGCAAGGCAACTTCGACACCGTGCCTGTAAAGGTCCAATGCGGCTTCGACCGCACTGTTCTTGCCGCCCACTACGACTACCTTCTGACCGAAATGATTGCCGGGCTCGCGAAAATAGTGCGACACGTTCGGACTTGTCTTATCACCATGTTTGCAATTGTTCCTTGAACAAGCAGCTCTGATTAGTTCAACACAATCTCTCGAGTGTAAATTCATGCCCCAATCCATTCGTCGCTCTTTCATTCGGAAATGCTCGGCGGGGGGAGGATATTGTGGCAGACCGACTTGAGTGGCGGATGAATCATTGTAAGGTGTCGGCCCTGGGACTCGTTTCATATTGAAGATGGGATCCGGATCCATGCCCGGGATGCTTACCGGCACGAATCCATTCGCTTCACCACTTTGACTAAACGGAATTCGATTGAGCTGAAGGTGGGATTTGAACCCACGACCTGCGGTTTACGAAACCGCTGCTCTACCGCTGAGCTACTTCAGCAACGATCTTCTATCGGGTGATAATATAATCTGCGGGCGTGGAATTTTCAATTTTCGGGCGTATCTCGTTTGCACCGCTCGCCTCTCGCCGTCTCTCATTGAATACGAGTGCCGATCAAGGTAAATTGTTGTATGAAGGCCAAAAAGGTCCACATTGTAACACTTGGATGCCCTAAGAACCAGGTGGACAGCGAAGTGCTCGCGGCGCAACTGAAGGCGAACGGCTATACCCTCTCCGAGACCCCGGACGGGGCGGACATCGCGGTCGTCAACACATGCGGCTTCATCGACGCGGCAAAGCAGGAATCTATCGAGACGATCCTCCATGTTGCCCAGCAAAAGAAATCCGGCACCGTCGGCAAAGTCGTCGTCACCGGATGTCTCGTGGAGAGGTACAAGAAGGAACTCAAAGAGGGACTGACCGAAGTAGACGCCTTCTTCGGCACCAACGAGATCAAGAACGTCCTGAACGAATTTCAGGCCGAGTACAAGTACGAGATGGCCGGGGACCGTGTCCTCACAACGCCCCCCCACTACGCCTACCTGAAGATATCCGAAGGCTGCGATAATCCCTGTTCCTTCTGCGCGATCCCGCTCATGCGGGGAAAACACGTATCGAGACCGGCGGATGAAATTTTACATGAAGCCGGGATGCTTGCCGCGAAGGGGGTCAAAGAGTTGATCGTCGTCGGACAGGATACGACATACTACGGTCTCGACACGCAAGGCAAACGGGCGCTGCCGGAACTGATGGAGAAGCTGGACAAGGTGGCCGGCCTCGAGTGGATCCGTCTTATGTACGCATATCCGGCGAAGTTTCCGAAGGAGCTTCTGAAGGTGATGCGCGACGGGAAGAAAATTCTGAAATACATAGACATTCCGATTCAGCATATTTCGGACAAGCTTCTCAAATCGATGCGCCGCGGCATCACGCGCCGCCGGCTGGAGGAGTTCCTTTACGCCATCCGTGAAAAGGTCCCCGGCATCGCGATACGGACGACGCTGATCGTCGGATATCCCGGAGAAGGCGAGAAGGAATTCGAAGAGCTGCTCGGGTTCGTGAACGAGTTCAAGTTCGACAGGCTTGGAGTATTCACTTATTCCGTGGAAGAAGGAACGACCGCAGCGATCCTCGGCGATCCCGTGCCGCAGGAAGAGAAGGAAAGGCGGCACGCCGCCGTTATGGAAGCGCAGCGGGCAATCATGAAGGGATCGAACGAGAAGAAGGTCGGTGCAACACTGCAGGTCATCGTCGACAGGAAAGACGGCGACAACTATGTCGGGCGAACAAGCCATGACGCCCCCGAAATCGATTCGGAGGTGATAATATCCTCCGCAAAAGCCCTTGACGCGGGGACATTCGCGGATGTTACGATCAACGACTCGTACGAGCACGACCTTTACGGCACAGCTGTCTGAGGAGGAAAACCGTGACGAGGGCGATAATGTCCCTGCTTCTGCTGGCTCTACCGGCATCGGCGCAGGTAGAGATGCAGCGCCCATACTCCGCGACAGCCCCTCACTTCCACTTCGAAGCTCTTAATTTCAAAACCCCCTCCTCCGAAAGCAGGTTCGATTTTTACTTCCAGATCCCGTACAGCGAGCTCCATTTCATCAGGAGCGGAAACGAGTTTACGGCAGCATACGAGATAAACACGCGCTTCGTCGGCAAGGACGGCAGAGTGGCCGTCGACGAGTCTTGGGGGGAGAAAGTGAACTGCAGGGGATTCGACGAAACGGAAAACAGGAACATATTGTCCTCCTCTGAACGGCACTTCGTCGTGAAGCCTGGACCGTACGCGCTCTACGTGACCGTCACCGAACCGGAGACCGGAGATTCATACACGGTCCAGCGGGACATACTGGCGAGAGATTTCACTTCGCAGGCGACCTCGATCTCAAATATAATGCTGCTGTTCACCGCCACCGCCAGCGGTGAAAAGCGCACTATCGTTCCAAACGTCGGGGGCAACGTATTTTCGGAGAGCGATTCTTTCCCGGTCTTCTACGAGGTCTACCCTTCCGACAAGCTCGACTCGTTCAATGTCACGACCGAGATAATCGGCACTGAAAACAGGATTCTCTATTCCAACTCGACTTGGTTCGATTCGCGCTACCCCGTCACTCAGATTTTTGGCGAAATACCCAAGACTTCGCTTTCAATGAGCGGCTATGTTCTCAGGGTGTCGGTCCGAGGTTCAAATGAGAAAGGTGAACCGATAACGGCAACCGCGGAGACGGCTTTCAGTCTATTCTTCCCGGGTCTTCCGCCTACGATAACCGACCTCGACGAAGCGGCGGACGAACTGCTTTTCATCGCGAGTTCTTCCACCATAGACAGCATCAAAGCTTCGCCCGACATCGGGACAAAGGCGAAGAGGTTCCTGTCATTCTGGCACTCGTACCACTCCAACCTGTCCTCCGACGCGATGTTCGCAATGAGAGAGTACTATAACAGGGTTTCCTATGCCAACGAACACTTCACACATTTCTTCGCCGGCTGGAAAAGCGACAGGGGGATGATATATATTCTATTCGGCCCTCCCGACAACGTCGACAGGCATCCTTTCAACATTGACAGCAAGCCCTACGAGATCTGGCAGTATTACAGGAAGGCCCGCAGGTTTTTATTCGTGGACGACACCGGCTTCGGCGATTACAGGCTCCGAAGCCCGGCGTGGGACAGCAATTCACCATATTCAGGAATGGACTTCACACGAAATTGACTCCACCACTTAGAGTTCTCTTCATCTGGCACCATCACCAGCCGTACTACAAAACCGACGGCACTTTTCTTATGCCCTGGGTGCGAATGCACGGGATCAAGGACTACTGGGACATGGTGCGAATACTGGACGACTACCCGAGCATAAAACAGACTTTCAACTTCGCGCCGTCCCTCCTCGAACAAATCAAGGATTATCTGGACGGCAACGCCACTGACGATGCTTATGTTCTCTCGCGAAAGAATCCGGAGACATTCACACAAGCGGACAAGTTGAGCGCGCTGAAGACATTCTTCCTCGCCAACCACGAGCGGATGATCCGGCGCTACCCGCGTTACTCGGAGCTCCTGTCAAAGCGCGGGAACATCAGGAGCGAGAGCGATCTGTACTCAGCCAGGGACAGGTTCAGCGCGCAGGACTTCCGGGATCTTCAGGTCTGGTGGAACCTGGCCTGGGTCGGGGAGTATTCCAGGTTCGATCCGCCGTTCAAATCATACCTGGACAAACAGCGGAACTTCACCGAGGCCGAGAAACAGCGGCTCCTTGCCGCACACATGGAAATAATCGGCAGGATTATCCCTCACCACATAAAGGCGGCAAAACGGGGGCAGATCGAAATATCCGTGTCGCCGTTTTACCATCCGATACTCCCTCTTCTGTGCGACAGCAACGTTGCCTCTGCCGCTAATCCTCATGCCCTCCTTCCGCAGTCGAGGTTCAGATATGCGGAGGATGCCGAGCGCCAAATAAAATCCGCCCTCGACTACGGAAAAATCGTGTTCGGCGCGCGGCCCGCGGGCATGTGGCCCAGCGAGGGCTCCGTCAGCGACGCAGCACTGAAACTGATGGCCGCGAACCGTGTCGCCTGGGTAGCGACCGATGAGGCGATCCTGCACAAAACGCTCGCCAGGTCCGGTAAGATCTCATCGGAGAATTTTCTGGAGAAATACTTCCCGTACAACTTCAACTCCGAGAATGGCAGCGTCAGGATATTCTTTCGCGATCACGATCTTTCAGACAAAATCGGGTTCGTCTATTCGGGCCGAAGCCCCGACGACGCGGCGCACGACTTCATGTCCCACCTCATCAGGATCAGGACCTCCATCGTCGACACGTACGGCGAGAAGGGTCTGGAGGCGGCAGTAGTGCCGGTGATTCTCGACGGGGAAAATGCGTGGGAATTCTACCAGAGCGACGGCAAGGACTTTCTCAGGACCCTCTATTACCTCCTTTCGAACGAGACTCGCGTTCAGACAGTCCTTCCTTCAGGTATAAAGGTAGAAAAAGAAAATACCCTCCGGCATATCGAACCGGGTTCGTGGATAAACGGAAACTTCGACATATGGATCGGCCAGGAGGAAGACAACCGGGCGTGGGACCTGCTGCACGAAGCGCGAAAGACTTTCGACAAGAAATCAGGCAAACTGTCGCCAAAACAACGGACTCAGGCATTCCGGGAAATCACGATAGCCGAGGGATCGGACTGGTGCTGGTGGTACGGCGACGACCACAAGTCGGTTCAGGCTCCCGAGTTCGACGAGCTTTTCAGATACCACCTGAAGCAGATTTATGTTGCGATAGATGTCCGGCCTCCCGCGTCGCTGGATGAGCCGATCAAGAGAAGAATCGAGATGCTCAGTTATCGCCAGCCGTCGCGAACTGTCTCACCGAAGATCGCAGCCGGACGTACCGGCGAAGAGTGGAAAGATGCGGGGTACGTGGAGCAGGAGCGTCCCGCGGGTGCGATGCAGAGGACGGGATTGCAGATCAAGAGGGTAAGTTTCGGCAATGACAGGAAGACAATTTATCTGATGATCGAAACGAGCGAACAACCGCCTTCTGGAAGGATCGTCATCGAATTCTTCTCTCCCTTCAGGATGACCCTTGAGATCGGAAACGGGCTCTCGTACAGACGGGACAAGGCAGGCGATGCAGGGCGCTGCTCACTGGAGTACGCTAGGTCGGGAAAGACACTGCAGGTCGGGATCTCTTACGAAGAGGTGAAGCCGGGCGAGGCAGCCTTCAATGTCGCCGCCTTTGATTCGAACACGCTCGTGGATTCCCTGCCCCGGCAGGGACTGGCTAAGTTCAGACTTTTCTAGTAGCTCTTTATCTTAACGCCGCCCATCGCGGAGTCGATGAAGATACTGAGTTTCGGTCCCTTCTTCTCGCTTGAGCGGTAGACGCCGCCGCCCTGGGAATAGAAGCCCGCTACGTCCACCGATGTCAGGAAGCTCTCCGGCGTCGTGATCGTGGTGTTGATATCCGACGGGATCGCTATGTCTACGGATCCCAAACCGGTCTTTATCCTTACGTCGCAGTCGCTCACAAGTTTTCCCCCGAAGTCGATCTTCATGGAACCCAGTCCGCCGTTGAACTCCACGGTCTTAGCATGCGCATTGGCGAGGTTCTCGACCGTCACGCTGGATATCCCTGTCTTGACCACGATATGGTCGCACTCGATCTTGTTGGGGGTCGAGAAATTCAGGTCAAAGCTGCACACCCCTGTCGAGAAGCTCGCGTCCGAAATCTCCATCCCACCAAGGTCAACGGCCGCATCGCAAACACCAAAGGCCATCTCCAGAGAAACGGGAACGGAGTTGGCAAGTTCAAGATCCACCGAGTCTTTGTCTTTCCCGAAGCCAAGGAACGGGAAATTCGTGTGCTGCCTGTCGTTGGACAACTTGAAGAGCCCATTGTCCCCGTCCACCTCGTACATGAGCTTCGGGACCTTCTCATCATTGGTATAGCTGTAATAAAGCTGGAATGCCTTTTCGGGATTGTCCGTTCCCTTCAGCTTCAGGTCGACTGCGCCGACCTTGATGACGGCCTTGATCGCCTTAGCACCGCCCAGATCCTCCCCCGTCCTGAGGGATCGCTGGCCGAAAGCTACCGATGCCAACACCAATATGGTCAATAGGGTCTTCATGCTAACTCCGATTACGGGGGATTTCAGCATAAGTTTCAGTAATGCCTGATTTTATCCTTGAGAAACTTGTACATCATCTCTCTGGCCCGGAACAGTTGTACCTTTATTGTGTTCACCGGCAGCCCCGTTTTTTTCGCGATTTCCTCATAACTCAACTCTTCCTGGTGCCTTAGAATGATCACCTCGCGATACTTCTTGGGAAGGGAGTCGATTGCGGTTCGTATGAGCCTCGTTTTTTGCTCGCGGAGCATATTCAGATCGGGCTCGTATGTCGAGTCCGGAATCTCATGCTCCATCTGCCCTTCTTCCGTGCGGATCTGCTCGTCTATGGAGTAAACCCTCAGTCTCTTTTTCCTTATATAGTCTATACAGTGATTGTTCGCGATCTTGAACAGCCACGAGGCAAACTGGTGTTCGTAGTCGAAGTCCCCGAGATGTTGAAAGGCTTTGATGAAGACCTCCTGGGTGAGGTCTTCAACCTGGCTCCGATCCCTTATCAGCTTGTAGACTATCTGGGCAATCGGGTTCTTGTATCTTCTTATGAGAGCCTTGAATGCCTTCTCATCGCCGGCCATGGCCCGCTTGACGAGTACCGCGTCCTCTTCAGCTCTCCTGTGACGTTCTTCTTCCTTCATCCGCTCCTATTTGTTCGGAGAACGCCGGTGTGTCGGTCTTCTTCCGGAAGTGTCGGAATAATACTCGACTCCCAGGTGCGTTATCAGCTCTTCTCCCATGAGGTAACGAAGATAGTTCTTGAGTTTCGTCAGCTGAATGAACAGATCGTGTTCCGGATACAGGTCCGGAGCACACATCGGGCTCTTGAAGTAGAAAGAGAGCCATTCCTGAATGCCCGATAGCCCGGCGCGATGCGCAAAATCGAGAAAGAGTACCAGATCGAGGAGGACCGGTGCCGCGAGGATCGAATCGCGGCAGAGGAAATTGACCTTTATCTGCATCGGATAACCGAGCCAACCGAAAATATCGATATTGTCCCAGCTCTCTTTGTCGTCTCCCCTCGGAGGATAGTAGTTTATCCTGACCTTATGATAGTAATCGGAATAAAGCCGCGGATAAAGATGAGGCTGCAGGATGTGTTCGAGCACGGAGAGTTTGCTGACCTCTTTGGTTTTAAAAGAACCCGGCTCGTCGAGCACCTCGCCATCCTGATTCCCCAGGATATTTGCCGAGAACCAGCCGTTCAACCCGAGCATCCTCGCTTTAAGCATCGGAGCGAGGACCGTCTTGAGCAGAGTCTGCCCCGTCTTGAAGTCCTTCCCCGCGATCGGGAGTCCCTCCTTCGCGGCAAGCTCATGCATCGCAGGCATATCGACCGTCAGGTTGGGTGCTCCGTTGGCGAAAGGAATGCCTTCCTTCAATGCCGCGTAGGCATAGACCATGCTCGGTGCGATCCGCGGGTCGTTCTTCGCAAGCCCCTTCTCGAAATTTCTCAGGCTGCCGTGCACATCGCTCTCTTCTATGTAGACTTCAGTGCTTCCGCACCATGCCATAACTCCCCGCTTCGATCCGTGCCTCTTCATCGTTGCTCTTATGTCATCGCGGAGCTGCTCCGCGAACTCCATCTTGGTCTTTGCCTTCTTGATGACTTTCGGGCGCAGCCGCTTCACGTAATTCTGCTCAAAAACCGCCGGCATGACTTCGATGCCTTTCAGAAACGGTTTCACCAGCTCAAGGTCGTTTCCACTTAACACGCTCGACTTCTTCGCGGCCTCGTACGCGGTCCCGCCGAAGATGTCCCAGCCCGCAAATTTCAGATTCTCCAGCGGCGCAAGGGGGACAAAGTCCTTTATGAGCGGGTTTCTCTTTTCCGTCCTTTTTCCTAACCGGATGGCAGACATCTGCGTCAGAGAACCGACGGGCTCACGCAAGCCTTTCCTGATCAGTTCGACGCCGGCCATGAACGTCGTGGAGACCGCCCCTATTCCGGGAGTGAAAACGGTTAAAGGCCCTTCCGCTTTATTGATTTTCTTCTTTGAATTGTTTGTAGACATAGAACAACCTCTGGATTGCTGTTAAGTTAGTAAGAATCGCCAGCAGAAAGACCGTTGCAGCAAGAGCAAGCGGGGGATGAATGAACCCTTTGCCGAACGCCTGTTCAATCATGCCGTCGTAGACTCTGTCAAAAAAAGGGTCCAGCGCATTCAGGATCAGCCCGACACCGAGAATGACCACGCGTTCCTGCCGCCTGGCAAGCCCGACATTGGCCTTGAACCCGAGAGTTTCGGCGCGCGCTCTTATGTAACTGACCATAATCGAGCCGCCCACCGCGAACACAGCCGCCACTGACGTTAAATAAAAATGATTTCCAATGAGATAAAAGCCAAGCCCGAAGAATACCGTCACCTCCGAGTACCTGTCCATCGTGGAGTCGTAAACCGCACCGAACCGGGTGACACGTCCGGTCTTGCGGGCGACCGCACCGTCTATAGTATCGAACAACCCGCTGATAAGCACGAGGAACCCGCCCGTAACCAGTTTCCCGGCCGCTATTTCCCACGCGCAGAAGATACTCAGAAGGAAACCGAGAGTGGTCAGCCAGTTGGGATTGGCATTCCGCCTGCCGAGCCATTGTGCCAGCGGCTCCAATCCTCTCTTGAAGCCGTTCTCCACAGAATTCGGGATCAAGCTTCTCATTCCTCCGAGCCTTCCACGATTATCACGAACTCCCCGCGCTTTTCGCCGGGGCTCATCATTTTCAGGACTTCGGAGAACGTGCCCCTGTAAAAAGTCTCATGTACCTTGGTCAGCTCCCTCCCCACCACGCAACGACGTTCACCGAAATGCCACGAAAGCTCGAGCAGGGTTTTCTCGATCCGGTGGGGCGATTCGTACAGAATTATCGTCCGCTTCTCAGAAGAAAGCTGCTGAAGCTTCTTCTGCCTTCCCTTTTTCAACGGGAGGAAGCCTTCGAAAATGAATCGATCTGTCCGTAAACCGCTCGAAGACAACGCCGTGACAAATGCGGTCGGACCCGGTATGGGTACGACTTCGACACCCGCAGCCAGAGCGTCTCTAACCAGCGTGTAACCGGGATCGGAGATTCCCGGAGTCCCGGCATCGGTGATGAGGGCAGCGCTCGACCCGCGCGCAATCCGGTCGATGATTTCGTCCGACCTGCCCGCCCCGCTGTGGCTGTGGAAGCTCATCATGGGTTTCGTTATGCCATAGTGCTTGAGAAGGACGGAACTCGTCCTCGTATCCTCCGCAATTATGAAGTCAACTTCCTTCAAAGTGTCAACAGCCCGGTAAGTCATGTCTGAAAGGTTGCCGATGGGTGTCGAAACGACGAAAAGCATCCCCCCTTTTTTCCTGGATTCCTGGAGGGACTCTTCGGCCACTACGCTCCCCAATCTCGCAGATACCTGAAGTCGATATTTATAGTTCTGTGACCGACCTTTGCAATGATCGGAGGGGTCCGCTTGAACTGACTTCTCACGATCATCTTTTGAATATCCCTGACAAGCTTCGTCCGATGGCCGAGAGAGATGACCTCCTCAGGTTTCATTTTCTGGTCAACGAGAAGATAGAGGACTTTGTCGATGTCTTCGTACGTATAACCGAGCTCATCCTCGTCGGTCTGACCCGCCCAGAGGTCGGCGCTCGGCTTCTTTTTTACGATCCTATCAGGCACCCCGACGAATTCGGCCAATTGCCAAACCTGCGTCTTGTAAAGGTCTCCGATCGGGTTTATGGCGTGGGCCATGTCTCCGTAGATAGTCCCGTAACCGAGGAGCATTTCGGTCTTGTTGCTTGTCCCGAGGACCAGCGCCTTCTCCCGGGCAGATGTGTCGTAGAGGATTATCATTCTCGTCCTGGAGAGAATATTCCCTATCCGGACCCTTCCCATCGAAGGCTCGCGCGCAATGGCTGCGTCGGCAGCGGCGCTGATATCAACGACTTCAGTCCTCACTCCGAATTTTTCTGCAAACAGGTTCGCGTCGCCGAGGCTATCTTTCGAAGACGACTTGTAAGGAAGGATCAGGCACAGGACGTTTTCTTTGCCTATCGCCTCCGCGGCGAGCGCCGCCGACAGCGCGGAGTCAACACCGCCGGAAAGGCCCACAACGAGCTTACGAACACCAGCCTTGTGTGTCTCCTCGCTGATAAATCTTAAGAGGAGATCTTTTACGAGTGTCGGATTGATTCTGAGATCGTTGGTTTGGGTTTCCATGCGTCAAAATTTATATGTTATCCCGTACATCCATCCGATGCGCGAGCGGGACAGGCCGTTGAAAGAATTCCCGACTGTCATCTGCTTAGAAATTAAGAAACGCGCATGCCTTAGTCAATGTGAACCCGGCATGGCCGGAAACAGGGTCGAGCCTGCACCGATTCGACGCCGTTACGCGCCGACCGGGTTTCCCTGCCCGCCGTCGACCTTGTTTTTTCTCCTCAAGACCGCCGGCAGCATCCCGACCAGCATCAACAACACCAGCGCGTTCGAGCCCAGCGATAGCGACTTGCCGAGCGCGTACATCCTCGGTTCGAACTTCAGCTCCAACTCATGAGTTCCTTTAGGAACCACGATCGCTCGGAGGAAATAGTCCGCTCTGTAGATCTCCGCCGGCTTTCCGTCGATGTAAGCCCTCCATCCTGCGGGATAGTAAACCTCGCTGAGCAGAAGCAGGTTGTTCCCCGTTGCATTCACGTGCAGCTTCATCGACTGGATGGTGTAGTCTTCGAACTTGACCGATGCACCGGAATCAGGCGCATCTATCTTGAGTCCCGGATCTTCCTGAAAATATATCGTCTTCGCAGGATCGAACGAGCTCTCTTTCAGCGTGTTCAGGATCTCGAGACCGGGTGCAACCCTGTAGTTATCAACAAAGAAGGCGCGCGGCAGTATGTTGTCGTTCTCCTCCACGGCCCTCGAACCGGTGAAGACAACCCTTCCGTAAGCGGGCTGCGGCTTGTCTGTGATTATATACTTGATTCCGAGAAGTCTCATGATGTTCGGGTTCGTCAAGCCGTCGACGTCGATCATATCCTGATAGATGCGGATCTTCGCAGCCGAATAGCCTCCCGCGTCCTGAACGAGGTAGTAAGCTAAGTCGTTCGAAGTCGCCGCCTGGCCGTTTTGAAGCTGAAGGACGCGACAGAGGGAAGTATCTTCCTTGATGAACTTCACATAATCGGGAGTCATGAATTGCTCGGACTGCGTCTTGCGATCATAGAGCTGCATCGGCCGGTAGTCGACCCTCCACAGGTCGAGAAGCAGCAGTGCCGTGAATCCGGCGCCCGCCACGAGCGTAGTGACTTTTCTCCGGATATAGAAAGCGGCGAGGCCGGCCGTCAGCATACAAAGGAAAAGCGAAATGTAGAGATCGCTCATCATGTTGTCGAAGAGCAGTTTCTGAACCTGCGCCGGAGAGTTTCCGAACCTGCCGCCCTGAATCACGCCGTTGTAAAAATCCTGCAGCGGACCCTGCATCACAAGGGCGAGGAGTATCAGCCCTCCAAACACGCCCGCAGTAATGAACATCTTCCGCGCGAGCGAATCGTCCGAATCACGCCTCGCTTCCGCTATAGAATTCAACCCGTACGCTGCTAGGATCGGTATGAATATCTGCACGAGTACGAGGATCATGTTGGGAGATCTGAACTTGTTGAAATAGGGAGAGTAATCGAACATGAGGTCGTAAACGACGGAAAACTCTCTGCCGAACGAGACGAAGAGAGCGAAGACGACGACGACCAGGCTGAATATCACGAACGGTTTCTTCCTGTTCCGGATAAATCCGACAAAGGCGAGCAGAATGACCATCACCCCCATGTAGGGAGACGCCTCCATAAACGGTTCCGGGCCGAAGTAAGTGTTGACACGAACCGTCTGGTTATTTGACAGCGGCCCGTTGTATTCGATGTCGCCGAAGCCGTAGAAAGACGGTACAAAGAACGACATGATCTCCTTCGGGCTGAACGACCAATTTGTGGCGTACTGATAGTCGAGCCCTCCGCCGGACTGGATTTTGTCCTGGGGATTCTGAACAATCGGCGGCGCCCCGCGGATCGAATACTTGCTGTACTGGTATGTGGACAGGTAGAGGTCTCCGGACATAATGAAGGCAACCGCGCTCGCGCCCAGAAGCAACAACCCTGCCCTTGTCACCCCGCCGAGCTGTTCTTTCTTCGCCAGCGCGCGGACAAAGAAATAGATGAGATATATCGCCAGGCCGACAAATGAATAGAAGATCATCTGGATATGAGTCGACGAGAATTGCAGGTGCAGAGCGACTATCAATCCGAGCAGGTACGACCATCTGAAGCGATGGGTCAGCTCCATCGTCAGGAGGAGGATAAACGGAAAGAATGCTATGGCGGCTATCTTTGTGTTGTGCCCGGCCATGATCCAGTCTATTATGAAGGTCGAAAAGAGTGTGGCGACGGCTCCGAAGAAGGCCGGGAATTTGCCGAGCCCAAGCCGACGCGCCAGAAGAAACAGTCCGATCCCGAAGAGGAAATAATAAGCGGAAACCCAACCGACATCTTGGTTAACAAGCAGCGTCGCAACTCCACGGTCCACTACCTGCCAAACCTGGCCCACCAGGTCGTACCACCTGTTTGCGCCGGTCAGCAGGCTGGCAAACGAAGGCATTCCGCTGAATATATAAGGTATCCAGAGAGGGAAGAAACCTTCGCTCTTTGCCTCCTCAAGAAAGGCGTTGAGACTCTTGGATGCGTTGATGTCGACAGAGATGAATACCTTATTCTCAAAGAAAGCCTGGTGCAGGAAGACAATGAACAGGACGATTATCAGGGCAATGAGGATCGAAGTCTCATACTTCTGAGGCACGATCGGTTTATCCTGTGCTTCATTTCTTTCGCTTGCTCGTTTGCTGGGACGCTTACTCATCTTCCCTCTCTAATATCTTGTTGAAAAGTTGGGACAGTTTCTTCGCCGCCTCTTTTCTCTCGTATCCCCTGATGACTTCTTCGTTCGGATTGAAGACACCATTGGGTCCTGTAGACTTCCCTTTCTTCCGGGTGAAATCGGAGTAGACAGCCATGATAGCTGTCTTCGCATTCTCCGAATCTGCGGGAGAGACGACAGCTCCGCTTCGTGTCGAGCGGATTATGCCCGCCGCCGCACCCTCCGGCGCAAAGGCGATGACCGGCCTTCTTGCACCAATATATTCAAAGACTTTACCAGGAACAATCTCACCGCTCAGCTCGGATTCGTCGACGATGAGTACAAGGAGGTCCGACTGCAGAAGCAATCTTATGCTCTCCTCGTGCGGCAGATATCCCTTTACGTCGATAACCCCCTTCAACTCCGGCTCCGAAAACATTTCGCGTACTTCTGCACCGAACCGGCCTGCAAAGACCAGTTGAAAATCGTCACGCGACAGCCTCCCTTCTTTCAGAAGCGACTTGACCGCATTCAGAAGAGTCCTGGGATTTCTCCTCCCGTAAAGTGATCCGGTGTAGGTGATTGTGAATTTGCCTCCCTCAGGTCTGGCGGTTTCGGGATAATCTTCGGAGTCAAACCCGTTAGGAATGTGGACAATTTTTGACAAGCCGATTTCCGGATATTTCCCCGACAGGTCCTTCCCGATTCCCTCCCATGCTATCTCAACCGCGTCGGCCCGCTCGATACAACTTCGTTCCATATGCCTGTCAACCGCCGCGGGCAGAAACCAGCGCCGGGGAGTAGATATGAAACCGGTCCACGGGTCCCGCAGCCCCATCACCCAGGGTATGCCGGTTCTCTTCTTGATCCTCCTGGCAATCAGAGATGAGGTGTAGGGTGGAGAGCTCGAGTAGATAATGTCGATCCCCTCTTCCCTGATCGCCCGCATTCCGCCCGTGACTGCTCCCGGAAACCAGCCAATCCTTGCATCGGGTATGAACAGGGTCGACCGTATAAGCTCCGCGATCCGTTCTGCCGGGCCGGCTGATTTCTTCCTGCCGCCGGAAGGTATGTTCTCCACGTCGACCGCCGATCCCGGTTTTCTCCCCGTCAATTTCCTGTAAAGCCCGTACGGCTCATAGATCCGCGTCCTGACAACTTTAACGTCCGAGGGAATTTCGTTCATTAGCGATCGGTCCACCGCGGGAAAGTCGCCGTTGGCGACCGTCAGGACGACGGGTTTGAATCCAAACTGCGGCAGGTATTTGACGGACTTGAGCACGCGCTGCACGCCCGGTCCGCCAGAAGGCGGAAAGTAGTATGAGACCACAAGGACTTTCTTCATTTTGTCAGCTCGTACAAAACCGCAGGCGGAGTCCGGGTTATGCACAGAGGTTTCAATCCCGCGTGCGCCGTGTCGATGTTGAAAAGGTTGAAGAACTGCGGTCTGAATCGCTCCTCGAAATCGCCGTAATAGAGAAACTTCACGCTGTCGCGGCGAAGGGTACTCATAAGCGAATCGTAGCTGTCGACCATCGGAAACTCGTAGAGTCTCATCTTAAGGAGGTGAGCCAAGTGCGGCTTTCTCGCCGCCAACAAGCTACCGTCATATTTATCTCCATACTCCTTATGAAACCAGTTTCGGATCAGGAGCATGTCTTTCGGGCCCGCGTCGATCTGTCCCGAATTGAACGCGAACGAATCCGCGTACGATATCGCTATGAGGCCGGCGACGAGAACGTTGACCAGCACGACCGCATTCCGTTTCAGGCGCAGGCGGCTCGCAATCGCTTTGAATGCGAAAACGGCCGCGAAAGAATAGAGCGGAATAAGCAGAAGAGAAAACCGTTCGGCATAGTAGACCGTCAGCAGCACACAGAAGAAGAGGACAAATATCGCCGCAAACCCCGCCTGCCTCCGTCCCGGCTTTGAAAGGGCAAAGAACACAAAACCGACGAGCGCTGGAACTCCTACGACAATATTATTCAGCCTCGAGACATCGCCGAAGAGGTGAATGCCGGCGTTCCGTGCGAGCATTCCGGCAAACGCGACGGGAGCCCCCAGTATCACATCCATGTAAGATGTGTACCTGTGAGAAGACTGAAACCAGAATTGGTCCCAGGTCATCTTTCCCTTTGCAAAGAGTTCGTAGGCAATGTTCTGGTAGTTCTTATCGTAGACAAAGCTCCCGACGTGAAGCTTCAGGTAAATAGCCCATGCTGCCGCGACCACGATGAACACACTCGCCCACGTGAGGGCCGCGATATATTTCTTCATCCCTTTGATTTCTACCGAGGCGACAACAAGAACAAGTGGAATCGCGACCAGGAAGACAAGTCCGTTGTATCTGACGAGGTACGCACACGCCGCAAATAAGGCGGACAGGGCGAGCTCCACCGCGGTGATAGTGGGTTTCCTGAAAAGCAGAAACAAGCCCGCCATCGAAAGAGCCACGAAAACCATGTCGGTTCCAGCCGTGTAGCTATACTCCACGAAGCTCTTGTTTACCGCAACAAGAACCGTGGCTGCGAACGCTACATCGGAGGAGAACAGAGATTTCATGATCTCGAAAACGAAATACACTGTGACCGAGGCGGAGAAAACTGAAATCAGAACCCCCGACGTGAAAAGGTCTCCAATAGCCCTGGCGACGAGAGCAAGCAGCCACGGATAAAGAGGGCCATGGAAGGCATCGATCGTTATCTTGCCGTGAAGAAATGCCTTTGCCTCCGGCGCATATCCCCAGTAGAAATCGGTCTCCACTCCAAAACCCCCTACTTTGTGGAATACCAATGCGAGAACGGTCATAATCAGAAGGAAGATCAGCGCAAAGGCAATGGAAAAATACTTCGATTCGTAGATCTGCTCCACCTGATGAAGAAGCTTCGGTCCGTTTCCCGTTTCACTCGTGTTCACAAAGTCTCCCTTCGGCCGCGTGTCATCCGACCTTTCGTTCTGTCGATCCACCCGCCAGCTCTTCGATGGCGTTCACGAGGTTGTCCCACGAGTATAATTTCTTTTGTTCGGATACTCCTGCCGTAAAACGTTCCGCAAGATTCTCGGTGAAGAACCGTACGAGAGCGGATGCCAGTTCACCGGAAGAGTTCGGGCGGACGACAAGTCCCGTCTTCCCGTCGAGAACCACCTCGGAAAGGCCGCCGACATCGGTAGTTATGACAGGCCTGTTAAAATTATAGGCTATCTGCGCAATGCCGCTTTGTGTCGCATCTATATACGGAAGAACCACCGCATCCGAGGCAGAGAAATAAGTCGGGACCTCCTCATTGGGAATGTAGTCGGAGAAGATTCTCACATTCTCAGAAATGCCCAACCGCTCTATCTGCCCACGGTACGGACGTTCGTCTTCGTAAAACTCGCCGGCCACCAGGAGTGTCAGGTCCATCGAGGCGAGCGTCTGTTTGACGGCGTCGAGGAGGACGTGAAGTCCCTTGTACTTCCTGACGTAGCCGAAAAAGAGCACGACCTTCCGATCCTCCCCAAGCCCGAGTTTCTTTCTGGCTTCCGCTTTGCCAATACCTTTTCCGAATATCTCGTACACAGGGTGAGGCACAAGCCTGTAACGAGGCGAGTCGAATAACTGAAGGAGATCCTTCTCTACAGATTTCGATTGGACAATGAAACTGTCCCCCGCTTTCAACGCCCACTTCGTCAGCATCCTGTCCACAGGTGTCCGCTCATGCGGAAGTACGTTGTCACAGATGAAGAGGACCCTGCACCCGGATCTCTTCTTCGTCACTCTCGCGATTGTGCCGAACGCCGGGGCGAAGAACGGCATCCAGTACTTGAAGATCAGGAGGTCGGGATTCAGTTTCGCAGCCATTCTGCCCGCCTTGAACCATGTCAGAGGATTAAGCGTATCGACGATCCGGGGATTCGGCTGCTCGCCTGTCAGCTCTCCCTTCTCATCCTGCGACTTTCCAGGGAAGAGAAGCTTGGGGTATTGCCGTTTGAAGGTAATCACCGACACGCTGTGACGTGGCGCCAGGTGACTGCGAAGGAGAGAAACATAGTGCGCGATTCCGCCGCGCAGCGGAAAAGCCGTGCTTACTATCGCAATCTTCATTTAGCGGGAGCTGCCAAGGTGGGAAGCTCCATCACTTCCAGCACTGCATCGAGGACCTTTTCGGATGGGAGATGATCGAGACAGAAATAATCCCTATTGACACATTTCGGCATGAAGAAACACCGGCACTCCTTGTCGGGCTCCACTATCTTGCCGAGTCCGTACAACTCGAACTCGTTCCTGTTGAAGATGTTGTTTATCAGCACGATTTTCTTATTCAGCCCGATGGCAATGTGCATCCCCATCGTCACGCCCGTGACTACAAGGTCGACCTGGTCGACAAGGTTGACGAACTGTCGCAACGGAAAGAAACCGAGATAGTCAGCTCCGCTCAATGCAGCGATTCTCTTGTTCCTCTCGTCTTCCTGCTCACCGCCGAGCAGGATGACCTTGTGCCCCCTCGAAATCAAACCTTTCGCCACATCGGCCCACCGCTCTTCGGCCCAGAGGCGGCTTGTCCACCTTCCGCCGCAACCGGTGTTCAGCCCGACAACCTGACCCGGCGAGTCGATATCCCATGTATATCCGTCCGAGTCGAAATTCGGGAGCATGTATTTTTCTCCTCCGAAAGTGAAGCCGCATATCTCGAAAATTTCTTCAGGATAACTCTGCGTGTTCGCCTTGTTCACGTCGTCGAAGACTCCGGTGAGATACTTCCTGTAGGCCAATTCGTCGGCCGGTGCCGTCTTCCCATCTTTGAGCAGGAACCCTCGCTTCACTCTCGCGTTCACCCGGTTGGCGAGGGCAGCCGCTTCATAATCCTTATCAAGACTGAACAGGTAATCGAACTCCGTCTCTTCTATCTGGAGAATCGAAGACAGGTTGAATTTCAGTTTGCGGTCCACTTCGTCCGGGAGAAAATCGGGAGTTAGCGTCAGCCACCATATTTCGGCCTGCGGATGGAGTGCCCTGATTTTCCTGACAAGCGGAGTCGTCCGGATCACGTCCCCGAGGGCTCCCAACTTTATTATAAGGAATCTCTCCGTTACCGGTTCGTAAAATCTGCAATCGGCGCAATGGACTCCGTGAAGCTTATGAGGTTTACACGGGATGTAACCCCTGTAGTGCCTGCAATCAACCTTGACGACGCTTCTATCTTCCCCGGCCACGTTCTTAGTTGAATACCTTTTCTTTGATCACGTATTCTTCGACCTTGTTTGTCCTTGTAATCATTTCACCCAGCAGCCCGATGGAAACGAATTGTACGCCCACAATAATCAGCAGGACACCCGCGGTGAACAACGGCCTGTTGCTTATTGCGGTCTTCCCCAGGAACCACTCGACAGTCAGCTCCAGGTCGATGGCGAGGCCGAGAAGGAACGACAGGAGGCCGATTATACCGAAGAAATGGAGCGGACGCTTGCTGTACCTCGTCGTGAAGATAACCGTGAGGAGATCCAGCAGTCCATGCCAGAAGCGGTTCGCTCCGAATTTCGTCTTCCCGTACTTTCTCGGATGGTGGACGACCGGTATTTCGGCGACTTTGTATCCTGCCCAGTGAGCGAACACCGGGAGGAATCGGTGCATTTCACCGTAGACTTTTATGTCCTGCACGACTTCCCGTCTGTACGCTTTCAGCCCCGAGTTGAAGTCGCGGAGCTTTATCCCTATCATTACGGACGTCGTGTAGTTGAACAGCTTCGATGGGATGGTCTTGGAGATGGGATCGTGTCTCTTCTTTTTCCATCCGTTCACGAGATCATATCCCGCCTCAAGTTTGTCTATGAGACGGGGTATCTCGTTCGGATCGTCCTGAAGGTCGCCGTCCATCGTGACGATAATGCGCCCCACCGCATGCTGGAATCCGACAGACAGGGCTGCGGACTTGCCGTAGTTCCGTCTGAAACTTATGAACTTGTACCGTCTGTTCTTGCGGTGGATCTCCCTGAGGACTTTTATGGAATTGTCGGTCGAGCCGTCATCCACAAAGATCACCTCGTAGGTAACGTTCATCCTGTCGAGCGCGTCACGAATGCCGAGCGAAAGAGGCATAAGCGACTGCTCTTCATTGTAGAGCGGAACTACGACCGAGACGTCGATCCTTTTGGGAGGCCTGTCCCTGAACTGTCTTTGACTATGTTCTTCATTCGGCTTTTGATAGTTATCGCTCATCGCATGACCAATCGTTTCTTAGAAAAATACCGTCAGCAATGCAAAAATGCAACGAGATTGGCCACCCCAGGGGGCGGGAATGGAAGCGCAGTGGAAGTGTGCGCGCGTGCACAGAAACCACACGATACAACCCAATTATGCACGATAATCTTGATTTGGGAAAGAAATGGTAATAAATTTCGGCATGAAGAGGAACCGAAAAATTAACTATCTGTTTAGTGGTACACAAGCGGTCAGGTTAGACCCATTCGGTTCAATTTCCGACCAGTCTAAAATAAAGATCCGACAAGAATCATGAGCAGACTCGTTAAAGTCATTGGATTACTCTTCCTGCCCGTAGCAGCCATCATATTCGTTTTCGCGCTGCTTAGTGGTAAACCTTCGAAGAATGGGAAGAGCTTCTTCGTCCAAGAGTTCGACGAACAGAACATTTACGGGTAATCCTTCCCCACCGAGGGGCATCGCATTCAACATCGGCTACGTCTGTTAGCCCGGCATTTCCGGCAGCGGGTATCTCTGTCCTGACTACTTCTCAAAACCCGTCTGAGGCTGTGAAGAAGCCGGCCTCGCTTTCCCCTTCATCGACGACAACCACCTGATCTGCGCAAAAAGGACGGGGAACCTCGCCTTGAACCCGTCGACATATGTGTACATCACAGGCACGAGGATCAATGTGAGCAGTGTCGAGCTTATCAGCGCGCCGATGACGACCAGTGCCATACTCTGACGGATTTCGCTTCCCGCGCCCAGCCCGAGTGCGAGCGGAAGCATCCCGAAGACCATCGTCGCGGTAGTCATCACGATCGGCCGCAGCCTTGTCGGCCCGGCTTCGAGAATTGCATCGACCATGCTGTGACCCCGCGCGCGAAGAGTGTTGGTGTAGTCGACGAGCAGAATGGCGTTCTTCGTCACGAGTCCCATGGACATGATCACGCCTATCATGGAGAATGTGTTCAATGTCTGGCCGGTGAGTAAGAGGATCAGCATCCCGCCGACCAGCGCGACCGGCAGAGAGAACATTATCGTAAACGGATGCGCGTACGATTCAAACAGAGACACCATAATCATGTAGACAAAAAGGATCGCCATCGCGAGGGCAAGCATCATATCGCTGAACATATCCGACATGTTTTCGTTGTCGCCTCCGAAGAAGACCTTGATGTTCGAAGGAAGACCGAGCGAAACTATGCCCGCCCTTATATCTCTGGTGGCATCACCGAGGCTTCTCGCACCGGTAAGATTCCCGAGGATTGTCACGAGCCGTTCCCTGTCTTTCCTGTCGATCTCTACCGGGCCGTTTCCACTCATGACCTCGGCGATCTGGCCCAGGTAAATCTGTCCCCCGCTTCTCGACATCAATGTGAGGTTCTGCAGCTCTGAGGCCTGGTCCCTGTCGCGTTCGGCCAGCTGAAGCCTGATATCATAGTCTGTCCCGTTGTCGTTGTATTTCGTTACCACCACCCCCTGTATAGCGGTCTGCAGTACCGCGGCGACATCTCCGAGAGTCAATCCGAAAGATGCCGCCTTCTCCCTGTCGACAACAACCTGCAATTCGGGCCGGGCAGTCTGCCACGTGCTCTTTACATCGGTAACGCCGTCGGTCTTCCGCATGATGTCGCCTATCTTCTCCGAAGCCGCAACCACCTGCGGAAGGTTTTCTCCCTGGACCTCAACTTCAAGCGGCGAATAGTTGGCGGTACCCCACATTCCTATCACGCTCGTTCTTGAAATTACACCGGGATAGCTGTCGGCGATCTCCTTAACTCGGGCCATTTCCTTCTCTGTGGAAAGCCGGCGTTCCCATGCGGGAACGAGTTTTATCTGAATCTGACCCAGATTAGGTTGAGTCGATTTCTGGAAGGTCTGCTCGGACACTCCGACCGTGCTGAAGTACTTCTCGATGGAGGGATCTTCCTTAAGCCGGCTCTCGATCTTGGCCAGCGTACCGTAAGTCTTGTCCAGGGGCGTCCCCACCGGCATCTCGATTATCAGGGCGAACTCGCCCCTGTCGGGCTGCGTCATGAACTCGGTGCCGATGAGGTGAAGCGGCATCGGGAGCAGACTGAGCAGCAGCGCCCCGCCGCTGATCGCAAGGACGCTCTTCCTCCTTGACAATGCCCACCCAAGAAGTCTTCTGTAGCCGGCGTCCAGGGCCTTCTGGTACCGTTCGATCCGGTTAATGAGCCTGCCGACGGCACTCTCAGCCGAGTAGTGCTTTACACTGGACCATCTCGAAGCCAGCATCGGAGTGAGGGTGAACGAGACGAAAAGGGAAATTAGAGTCGACACGACAATCGTCAGCCCGAATTCGCGGAAGATTTTCCCCACGAGTCCCCCGACCATCGCGATTGGGAGGAAAACCACCACATCGACAAGTGTTATTGCGATGGCGGCGAAACCGATCTCGCTCCGGCCGTTGAGCGCCGCGGTCCGCTTCTCTTCCCCGAGTTCGAGATGCCTGTGAATATTCTCGAGTACCACGATCGAATCGTCCACAAGTATTCCTATCACGAGTGCCAGCGCCATCATGGAGACAAGATTCAGCGTAAAACCCATGGCATACATGAAAACGAAGGTGCTTATGAGTGAAGTCGGTATGGAAAGGAGAACGATGAACGAATTGCGAACGGAGTGCAGAAAGAGGAAAAGCGTAATTGCCACCATCAGGATCGCGAGGCCGAGATCCCGGCGTACCTCGTTTATCGAGTTGCGCGTGAACTGCGTGATATCCTGCGCCACGGCAAACTTGAGTCCGCTTCCGGCATACTCTTCTTCCAGCCTGTTCAATTCCTGTCGGATACCGTCGCTGGTTTTCACGGAATTTGCATCGGAAGTCTTCTGTATGATAATTCCTATCGCAGGATCGCTGTTGATGCGGCTGTAGGTTTGTCCCTCCGTTTTGTAGGAATCCCTGACTTCGGCAATATCGCCGAGATGAACTACCCCCTGGG
Organism: Candidatus Kryptoniota bacterium; assembly: GCA_024641705.1. Classification (GTDB taxonomy): domain Bacteria; phylum Bacteroidota; class Ignavibacteria; order Kryptoniales; family JAKASW01; genus JAKASW01. The sequence continues at coordinate 8,178 of JAHECO010000037.1, read as the reverse complement.
ATGTCGAAGCGATTACCATGTTGCGAAGCTGCCCCAGATTCTGGAACTTCCCTGAAAGTCGAACGGTGTACTCTTTTGTCGATCCCGTGACCGTGCCGGCCGGGAAATCCAGGTTGTCGCTGGCAAGTGCCTGCGCCACCTGCATGAGAGAGACATTGCATGCCCGAAGTTTCGCGTTGTTGACCTCCACCTTTATTTCGCGCTGCCTGCCGCCGACAAGCTCGACCGTCGCTACACCGGGAACATGTTCCAGGGCAGGCTTTATATAGTCTTTAACGAATTGATACAAGGCGGTCGGTTCCATGTCACCCTGTGCAGAGATCCTTACTATCGGGAAGGAGTTCAGGTCGGCCTTCTGCACGCGCGGCGCCTCCGCGTCCTTGGGCAGCTTAGAGCGTGCGATGTCGACGTTTCTCTGGACGTCGTTCGCTGCCGTATTGACGTCAGTGCTGAACGAGAATTGGACGACTACCACCGAGACGTTCTCCCTCGAATACGAGCGGATGTTGTCGAGGTTGTTCAGAGAGCTGAGCGCGTCTTCAAGAGGTTTAGAGACATCATTTTCTACCTCTCTCGGCCCCGCACCCGGATAAACGGTGACGACGGAAACGATCGGCCAGTCCATCCTCGGCAGGAGATCGACCCCCATCTGGTTGTACGAATAGATCCCCAGAACCGCCAGCGCGACGAATACCATCGTTATGAACGCAGGCCGCTTGATCGCCAGTTGAGTCAGACGCATGACATTTCCTCAGTCCGATGTCCCGTATCGCACGATCGTACCGTTCCGAAGGTTGAGCTGACCGAAGGTCACCACCGTATCGCCGGGGACGAGGCCCGACATGACGGCGACCAACGAATCATTCCTGGCGCCTATCGTGATCTCCCTCCGGACCGCGCGTGCACCCTTTACCACAAACACTCCGTAACCGGAAGTCCCTGACTCGATCAGGGCGACGGACGGTATCAGGAGCAGGCTGTCGCTGACGTAGGTCGTAATCACTGCCCGGGCAAACATGCCGCTTTTCATGGAGCGAGCCCGGTCGTTAGGAAACTCGATCTCGACCTGAAACGTCCGCGTCATTGGGTCTGCTTTGAGAGCTACGCTTTTCACTACTCCATTGTACGCTTCTCCCGGAACCGCATCGCTCGTTACCTCAACCTTGTCGCCGGTCCTCACAGAGGAGACACTCTCCTCGGGGATCCCTGCAACGAGCTTCATCCGGCTGTCATCTACCACCGTTGCGACCTTCACTCCGGGAGTAATCATCTTACCGACGGTGATGAACTTCTGCGCGAGCCTCCCTTCGATCGGCGTCCGAAGAATCGTATCGTCGAACTGCTTCTGGGCCAACTTCTCCGCCGCCTGGGCTCCTCTAAGCTGTGCAAGGGCAGATTTTGCCGCGAGCTCAGCATTCTCCAACTGGCTTTCGGACACTGCATTCTGGTCGAAGAGGCTCTTTATCCGTTTCAGGTCGGCGGCAGCTTTCTGACTGTTGGCAACGGCCGCCGCAGTCTGCGCCCGCGCCCGGTCGAGTGAGATTTCCTGGAGCTCGTTCTCTACCTGGCCGATGCGACCGTTCGCCGGCAATCGGCTGTCGACCTCCGCGTCAATCCTAACGATCCTGCCGGATGTCTCCGAAATAATCTCGGCTTCATGAATTCCCTCGAGTGCCCCCGTGGCCCAAATCCTCCCGGTGATCGTCCCGTATTGTGCGGCCACGACGCTCACCGTAACAGGTCTCGCCCCTTCCGCACTCTTATCGGTAGATGCCTGAGAGCGCATTCTGATCATGATGATCGCACCGAGAAAAACGATCGATGCAATCGAATAAGCAACCACTCTTCTTTTCATCATCTTCGTCTCGCTGCCCTGGTTTGTTTCCCAGCTGCTTTTGAATCTGAGGGCAAGCCGCGCTCGCTCCCGCTGCCCCCATCGACAGGTGCGAGGGAATTGAGGAGATACTCCTGACATTTTCCGTAAAGGCAGTCAAAATCGACCGACCCGATTATAGAGTCTGCCTTCAGGACGTTGTCCTTCCTCATCGTATAGGAACGCTCTCTGAGATTCAGGAGGCCGCTCAGCGATACCCAAAACAGTACTACCGCTTCATGCGCGGAGATATCTCTCCTGAAGATGCCAGTGTCGATGCCTCTCTGCACGAACGTAGCCACATAGCTAAGGACGTCATCACTTGACTGCTCGAGTGCCGCAAAGACTTCCGGTGAGACATGGTCCGCAATCGCTGGGTTCTCGACAGCGGCCAGCATCTTGAACAAGTGTGAATGCTGCCGACTGAACTGCAGGTAAGCTTCTCCAAACAGCCTTATCGCTCCGGTCGGATCCGATTCATCCGGGTTCGATTGGCGGAACGTCTCAAGGAGCATCAGAAGCCCTTTGGTCATCAGGGAACAGTACAGATCTTCCTTGCTCGAGAAGTAGAGATAGATCGTCCCCTTGCTTACCTCCGCCTTCTCGGCAATCTCATCGAGTGTGGCAGCACGCAGCCCCTTCTCGAAGAACACGACTCCCGCGGCCTCGAGTATCGACTTGCGGCGCATTTCCTTCTCGCGCTCTTTGCGCTCGGCAATTCCCATGATTTATCCTGACAATAAGCCCTGTGACATACGCTGACTGCGGGTCAGCGGCTGAACTGAAGTTAACTAGTTGTACTGGCTCGTGTCAAGAGAATACCGTGGCCGATAGGCCTTCGGTCGGAAATTGAACCATATATGCTGCTCTGCGGCGTCCCGCATATCCATTATGACATCGATGAACGGGAGAAACACAGTCCACATAGGGCGGAATTCTATGCGGTTGATTTGAAATGACTTCTTGACTCAATCTGAGATGCCGTTTGATCAGCGCCGTACACACAGGCTGGTGGGTAGTGTCCTAATGAGGCTGTCCAGAAAGTCTTGTCTGTCATGCTGAACGAAGTGAAGCATCCATTTTTCAGAACGAATAAGTGGATTCTTCAGTCGCTCCGCTCCTTCAGAATGACATTTTCCTTGTTTTGGGACAACCTCAGGTTAAGAACTGATTCGGAGGAGGTATCAAGAGAAGGCTAGCGTTCTAGTTTAAATACCGCCTATTTTGGCCAAATGAATGCTCACATGCGCTTATTTTGAAAAACAAAATGTCATTCTGAAGGAGTCCGTCCCGTGAAGTGGGACGGACGACTGAAGAATCCAGAACAGTAGGATCAACAAGTTTCCCTGGGACTGGATTCTTCACCTCGCTTCGCGAGGTTCAGAATGACGTGTTTGATGGTTGGATGCAAAGAGGCAGATGCGTGGATGGTACGGCGCTTCACCACGCTTGAATTTACCACGCGTTTCGCGGGGCGGGACGCGAAATACAGAGGAAGGTTTTGGATTCAGGATAATAAATAGACTAGGACACTACCGAACGATGAATGCGATTGGATTTACGCGCCCCGCACCCTAACTTTTCCTTTGATTTGTCAAAAAAGGAGCCCTCTCAAATGCGAAAGCACGTTATTTTCACCTCGATCTTTTTGCTCCTCTCCACGTCCGGACTTCTCGCCCAGCAAAATGCAGGCGTCGAGCAGGAATTCCTCGGGATTCCGAAAGCGGACAGCTGCAGAAGGAATCTTTTCATCCTCACCCAACAGCCGCACGTCGCGGGGAGCGCGGACGACAGCGAGCTGGCCGTCTTCGTAAGAAACCGGTTCGAGACATACGGCATAAATGCAAAGATCGTCACCTACTACGTTTACCTCCCCTACCCAAAGTCAGAGACCCTCGAGATGACGGAGCCGGAAAAATGTAACTTCGACCTCAACGAGAAAGGGTGGAAGTGGGACAAAGACACTTACAATTCGAACGTGGTGATACCGTTCAATGCCTATTCACCCAGCGGCGACATCTCGGGACAGATAGTCTACGCCAATTACGGTCTGCCTGAAGACTACGAGATGCTTCACAAGCTCGGCATCGATGTCAAAGGCAAGATAATGCTCGTCAGATACGGAAGAAGTTTCCGCGGGATAAAAGTGAAAGTCGCGGAGGAGCACCGCGCGGCCGGAGTGATCATCTATTCCGATCCTGCCGACGACGGTTACGACCGCGGCGACATTTACCCGAATGGGCCCATGCGGCCGTGGAGCGCAGTACAGCGCGGCAGCATACAGGACCTGACGGTTTACCCGGGTGATCCGTTGACTCCCGGATACGCTTCCACCAAGGACGCCAAGCGCATCCCGTTGAGCGAAGTTACCGATATCCCCCACATTCCCATGTATGCCGATCTCGTACGGCAATGCAGAGAAGCTTCTGAGCAACCTGGCAGGCCCCGTCGTACCCCATGACTGGCAGGGCGGATTACCTTTCGCGTATCACATCGGCCCCGGCGGCACGGAGGTCCACATGAAGCTCGACATGGATTACAAGATAAAGCCCATATGGGATGTAATCGGTACCATCCCCGGGAAGGAATACCCGAGCGAGAAAGTTGTCATCGGCAACCATCGCGATGCGTGGGTGTATGGTGCGGTCGACCCAAACAGCGGCACGGCGTCACTCCTTGAAACGGCGCGCGGACTCGGAGCCCTGGTGAAATCGGGTTGGCAGCCTAACCGTACCATCGTGCTCTGTTCCTGGGATGGTGAAGAGTACGGTCTCCTCGGCTCCACCGAATGGGGCGAACAGAACGCCGAAGAGCTTGCGAAGGATGCGGTAGCCTACATAAACATCGATGCGCCTGTCAGCGGGACGAATTTCAGCTCAAGCGCAGTTCCGTCGCTCGACAGGTTCATCATGAACGTCACCAAAGCCGTGAAGGATCCGAAAACCGGCATGAGTGTGTTCGACACCTGGTATGCGGAACAGAACAAGAAGGCCTTTGAGAAGGACAACACCGTCCCCGATACCGCCGTAACGAAGTTAGGACGGTTAGGGAGCGGTTCCGACTTCACTGTCTTCATCGATCATCTCGGCGTGCCGGCTTTCGACTTCGGGTTCGGAGGTCCCTACGGTGTATACCACTCCGTACTTGACGACTTTTACTGGATGGAACACTGGGGAGATCCGACGTTCGAATATCACGCCACCGTCGCGAAAGTCCTCGGAATTGCGGCAATTCGCCTCGCGGACGATGCCGTACTGCCGTTCAGGTATTCGGATTATGCCCGCCAGATTTCCGATTATATCAAGGAGAGACAGAAACGCGCGGAGGAGAACAGTTCGCTGAAATCTGTGGACTTCTCTCCAGCCCTCGAAGCTTGCGCGGAGTTCCAAAAAGTGGCTGAGAACGTCGACGCCAATGTCGGGAGCATAAAACCCGGAGCCTATGCCAAAGTCAACTCGGCACTCATGGAAGTCGAGCGCGCATTCGTTCACAAGGCCGGCCTGCCCAAGAGCCCCTGGTTCAAACACCAGATTTACGCACCGGGCTTCTATACGGGCTACGCCAGCCAGCCGCTGCCGGGCGTAGCCAGGGCTACGGAAGAGAATGATCCGGCGCTGCTGCGCGAAGAGGTGACCATACTTACGACAGCCTTGAAGAACGCGACACTGAAGGAACAGGAAGTTCTAAACCTGATCAAGGATTGAGAAGTAAACACTAGCCCAGGGTGCTGCGGAGACAATACCGGGTATCGGTACGTTTCGTCTCCGCGGCACCCCCTCCGGGACCCCGTGCCGCTCAGGCCTGGACGGCACATCCTGAAGTTGTCGGTTCCCCCTCTTCACAGCGTACAGCCACACGACCCCTATTCCTGAGTACGGTGAAACAGTCCGCCGTCCTTTAGTATATTTTGAATTCGAGGTTCAAACTTGATAAGTGCTAAAGACATCACGGTACAATTCGGCGAACGGTTCCTCTTCCGCGAGGTATCGTTCACAGTAGGACCGCACGACCGCATCGGGCTCGTCGGTCCGAACGACGCGGGCAAATCCACGCTCCTGAAGATCCTTACCGGCATCTCCCAACCCGACGGCGGCAGTATAAACAAAGCGCGTTACGTCACGGTGGGGTATCTCCCCCAGGAAGGCATCGTGTCATCCGGCAGGACGCTGTACCGGGAAGCTGAGACGGCATTCGAAGACATCCTGCAGGTCAGAGAAGAAATTGAGGAGGCCCGTGAGCAGCTCGAGACGCTCGACCCGGCGAGTGCCGAACATGCGGATGTGCTCGAGGTCTTCGGGGAGCTGCAGCACAAGCTTGAAGACCTCGATGCATTCAGGATGAAATCGAAGATCGAGCAGGTGCTTATCGGCCTCGGTTTCTCTGCGGAAGATTTCGACAGACAGACCGACGAGTTCAGCGGCGGATGGCAGATGAGGATCGAGATGGCCAAGCTTCTCCTCAAAGAGCCGTCGGTCCTTTTGCTCGACGAACCCACCAATCATCTTGACATCGAATCGCTTCAGTGGCTCGAGGAAAGGCTCAAGGGTTACAACGGTGCAGTACTGCTGGTATCGCATGATCGCGCATTTCTGGACAATATCACGAAGAAAACATGGGCTCTCGGTCTCGGAAAGATGGAAGAGTATTCGGGGAATTACACCTTCTTCGAGAAGGAGAAGGAAATCCGGCGCGAACAACAGCTCAACGCATACAAGAACCAGCAGCAGCAGATCAAGCAGACCGAGCAGTTCATAGAACGCTTCAGGTACAAGGCCACGAAGGCCCGCCAGGTTCAGAGCAGGATAAAGCAACTTGAGAAGATAGAACAGATAGAAATAGAGGAGGAAGGAGAAGAGATTCATTTTCACTTCCCCCAGGCCCGCCAGAGCGGGAGCATAGTGGCTGAAGTCAAGGGGGTCAACAAGAGTTATGGATCGAAACTGGTGTTCAGCGGCCTGAACTACACCATCGAGCGCGGCGACAGGATTGCGGTTGTCGGCGTGAACGGGGCGGGCAAATCCACATTTGTCAGGATGCTCGCCGGGGTGGAGCCTATCGATTCGGGCGAGATTGTCATGGGTTACAACGTCATCCCGTCCTATTTCGCCCAGCACCAGGCTGAAGAGCTCGATCTGTCGAGCGATGTGCTGGGAGTGGTGGACAGTGTAGCCACCGGGGGAATCCGCACGAGACTCCGCTCTTTGCTCGGCGCGTTTTTATTCCACGGCGACAACGTCTTTAAAAAAGTCGCCGTCCTCTCAGGCGGCGAAAAGAGCCGCCTTGCCCTTGCCAAGATGCTACTCCAGCCGGCAAACCTCCTTATCATGGACGAGCCCACGAACCACCTCGACATGCGATCCAAGAAGGTTCTTCAGGATGCCCTCAAGGAATATGAGGGGACTTTTGTAATCGTGTCGCACGACCGGTCGTTTCTCGATCCGATAGTGAGAAAGGTTGCGGAATTCAGTCGAGGCGGTGTCAGGACTTTCACGGGGAATGTCAGCGACTATCTTTACAGGAAAAAAGCGGAAACCGAATCTATGAGCACCGACGCAGGTGTCCAAGACGGGGCAACACGGAGCAACGGAGAACGGAGCACGGATTTGTCCACGAAAGAACGGCGTCGTATTGAAGCGGAGAAGAGGAACGAGCTTTCGAAGAGACTTCGGCCGCTAAAAGAGAAGCTGAAGAAAGTCGAGGCAGAGATCTCGGAAATGGAGTCGCGGCGGAAAGAGATAGAGGCAATGATGGCGGATCCGGAATTTTACAGGAACGGCGAGGAGGCAAAGAGCGCCTCAATCGAATACAAGGAGTTGGAAAGCAAGTTGGAAGATGAGTATTTCAGATGGGGAGAACTCACCGATAAGATCGAGCGGATCACGGAAGAGTCGTCCGCAGGGAATGGCGGAAAGCTGGAGTAGTGGAATGATGGATCAATGGATTGATGAATTATCTGATAGATGAGTTGTTGGTTGGTGGGGCTGCAGGGTAATCAGGATAGCTCAGGGAAATTCCACGGGTGACACGCCGCAGGCGCGGCGAATAGGAATGGTGGCCGGGAGCGGTGAACTGACGGTCAGGAGCGTCTCGGAGACGGTCGGGAGCGGTAAATTGACGGTCCGGAGTGTCACGGAGACGATCCGGAGCGGTAAACTGACGGTCCGGAGTGTCTCGGAGACGGTCGGGAGCGGTAAACTGACGGTCCGGAGTGTCTCGGAGACGGTCGGGAGCGGTAAACTGACGGTCCGGAGTGTCTCGGAGACGGTCGGGAGCGGTAAACTGACGGTCCGGAGTGTCTCGGAGAC
>JAHECO010000036.1 GCA_024641705.1 Candidatus Kryptoniota bacterium | reverse complement strand
CTGCAACAGTAACATCTGATCCATGTTGTATTCTCTAAACTTTCTCATCTCTGCCTTTCTCTTTCATCCCAAAATTACGCAACCCTCATGCCATTATCATGGTTCTCCGACAGGCTCCTAGATAAGCAGGGCGCCACAGGTTCGATCCTACCAGCCTGACACCAAAATCCTGCAATGCATCACAGATTGCAGGATTCATTCTTTCCTTCTTCTCAGACGAGCGTTGACTCGTGGGCTTATTCCACAAATATGCCACATGGTCAGTCGTCTTCACCGACTTTAAGCAAGACCAGACAAGAAACTCACTGAGCTAAAATCCAGACTGCTTGTCTGCCTGCGTTAGTGGCTCTAGTCGCTTCGTCGCCAACGGCATCACGGCGGACGTATTTGTCTCATACCGTCCGAATCGCCCCTTGATTCTCATATACAATAATTACAATCTGTTCGCGAAGAAAAGAACCCTCACATCTTTGCTCAATACCATTATTCTTGCTTTGAGAGCATCGTCGCAATGCGGGTTATAAGAGACTCCATTGTACTCCGCCAGCTCTCCGATAACCTCAACTTTAATAGATTCCGAAACGAATTGCACACCGTCAGCCAATTCGCTTGTCACAATTTCGGAGAATATCGTTCTAAGAGCCTCTGGCTGATTCTGAATTCCTCTTGCAAGAAAGTCGATATCTCTCGTAGGTCTTGCCTTTTCAACGTCAAAGGAGACCAGGAGGAGTCCACCCTTGAGCAGAAATTTGCTTGAGTATTTAGAGATAGCAACCCGGGCGATCAACCTTTCCTGAAGGTATCTCAATAGCAGGAAGTTGAAATCAATTTTGTCTTTGTCTGCCAGGTTTTTGAGACGGGCAAGAACGGAGGCTGGAATGTTTCTGGCAGGCTGCTTCATCCGAGAATCGCCTTGGTGTACTGCGATACAATCTGCTTCACCCTGCATATCTCTGCAAATTTCATGAGAGCCTTGACGTCCCTCTTGGAGTTGCGCAGGTATTCTCTCAGGCCTTCAGCGGCAAGGTCGATGCCGATTTTGTTCCTATACCGGAACATATCGCAGACTGTTTTCTCCGGCCCATAGATTCTTATCGCTCCCGTTCGCGTCTTGTGCTGCTTAATGCCAGCCTTGTGTTGTTCGGGCGAGAAGTAGAAAATCTCAGTCGGAGTCGACTCAATTCTATTGGGCTTTGAGTCCCTCGGTATCGCCACACTTATCTTTGTTGGTATGAATGTCGTGAGTCCGTGGAATGAGAGAGCTGACGCGAGGCAGACAACGGCTTTCGGCATAGCGAGACAGATTTCAACCATGCCCGACTCGCTGCTGGGTGCTATGCTGGCAAGCCGATACAGGCCGGGTTTCACCTTGGCGATCGTCCCGGAATCATAGAGGTCTCTTATGGCCCTGGTGTGAATCCCAGCTGCCTTGAGCTCGCTCATGCGAGCATAGCCGCCGTTTGACTTGAAATATTTGACTATTTCCCTGTTTGTCATCTGGTTCTAATTTACCGCACATAATATTAAGGTGCGGAGGAAAAGAACCAAGGTCGGTACACTTCCATGCCCGTTATATACCCGGCCGCGGGGAGAAAAGTATATCCAAGTTATCATCCATGTCAACCCTGTTCTAGCTCAAAGCCCAACGCTCTTCAACAACTCGCTTGCAATGTTGGAGCTCTCCAGCCTCATCATGGTCTCCTCAGCAGTGCCGAAACTCAGAAGGTTTATGCTCCCATACCAAACAATACGTTCATCTATAACTGCAAATTTCTGATGTACTCCTGATTTGAATAACAGATTGACACCGTCGTTTCGCAAAATATCTAAGGTCCCACGCAATTGCGGCCTATCCTTCTCCTTGAAGTCCTCGCATGGCCTCGTCATCATCGTCACCTTTATGTTCATATCAATCGCCTTTCTTAAATGCTCACGGAAGTTCATTATCCGCCTTCTCAAAACGAAGGGACTGATTATGAAAATGTTCCCGTATGCATTATCAATGTCGCCGCAGTAAACCGGATAGAAACTGCTCGTGTCGAAAATGAAATTCGCGGCTTCCGGCGCCGCCCCGTCACCTTTGGTTTTATATCCAAATGAAGCATATCCGCTGAGTCGCTTGTTGTACATCTTTTCAAACATTCGTACATGCGTATCGACATAGTCGTAAACTTGAACCTCTTTCTTGTTTTCGTGTGTTCGGTGTAACCTGCCTACGTATTGCTGCAAAGTTCCTTTCCAGGAGATTGGCATGGCCAGGAACAGGGTATCGAGGCGTGGCTCATCAAAACCTTCACCTATATATTTCCCCGTTGCTACTATGGTCAAAGGATTTCGTTGAGGTGCATCGGAAATCTTTTGCAGGGCTTCCCTGGTTCGCCTGGTCCCGTATTTGCCTGTCAGCGGAATTACGTCCGCTACCCTCTCGCTTATCATGCCTGCAAGTGTTTCAACATGGGACGTCCTTTCGGTCAGCACAAGCGAACTCCTGCCAGCCTCATGATTCGCTATTACGTCATTGGCTATGAGCCTATTCCGCATTTCGCTGGCCGCTAACTCGGAATAGATCTCTTGGATGCCGGGTTCTTTTCTGTCCGAAACCGATACGTTACTATCAACAGGAATTATGAAACTGGTAAATCTTGGGATCACGTAGTGATCGAACGGCGACTGCTCCAACTGGGTCTTTGCATCCGCTTTGTATCTGATCGGTCCGCAGTGCATGAATATAATTGGATGATGCCCGTCTAACCTCACCGGCGTCGCAGTCAACCCGTATACGTATCGGGCGTGAACGTTCTTGAGAACCTGCTCAAAACTGAAGGCTGGGACGTGGTGGCACTCATCCAGAATGACCATACCATAATTCCTCACCCGCTCGGAGACCTCATTGTCTCTGTAAAGAGATTGCATGATTCCGACATCGACTATACCGGTTGGACTATCTCTGCCTCCACCAATTTGGCCTATTAGTGAGAGTCGCTTCGGTCTCCCGCGCTTCTTCTCCGGTTGAGGGACTACTTCTTTGATAGTTAGGAACTCTGATAGCTTCTTTACCCATTGCAAAAGCAGTTGTTTCCTGTGGACTAATACGAGTGTGCTCGTTTTCCTCTCTGCTATCAGTTTTGCAGCTACTACAGTTTTGCCGAATGCCGTTGCAGCAGCCAACACGCCGTTGTCATATTTCATCAACTCACTTAGTGCCGCAAGCTGTTCATCTCTCAGCGTCCCATTAAACTCGATATCGATACTCCTGCCACGATTGGTTTCATCTGAGATGATCGGTTCGAGATTTAGTTTGCTCAATAAGGCCTGGACCTCCGGCAGACAGCCCCGGGGAAGGCATAGATACTCGTCCGTCTCATCGGAGCAAGATATAATTCTCGGCTTGTTGTAAATCGGCAAACGCATCGCCTGAGCTTTATAAAATTCCGGGTTCTTAAATGCCGCCAACCGTTTTAACGCGTCCAATCCCCTTTGGGAAATACCTTCCTTCAAAACATAAATCATGTTTGCCTTTACAACGCTCGGTTTCTCCGGAAAATCATCCTTCTTCAACGAGATTGCCGGTACCCTCTGCCATGGTCTTTTTGTCTCGCTTTCATCCTTTCTCAATATCCCAAGATCATTTTCAGCTCCAAAGATAGAGAGTGTTTTCGTCAATGAACCGACTTCATCTTCTGATAGTCTCCTCACCGAACTTAAGAAATCCCACTGGTCGAGATACTGCTCAAAATGCTCATCGATGAAAACGCTGTTCTCCTTCTTCCGCGGTTCCTTCTGCAAGGGAAGTGCAATCAGGTTGCCGAATCCTCCTTTCGGCATAGTGTCCTGATTGGGAAAGAATCTGTCATAGGACTTGAACCCGATTTCATGTCTCTTGTTCATCGAATAGGTCAGCAGGGCCGATCCGAACTTTCGGGCCGAAGCTGCCGGTATCGGATCTTGAAAGAAGAACCAGAGGTGAGCGCCGTTGCCTGAACGCGACCGTTCCGCCGCAACTGGGATGTTCAATTCGGAGCATACGTGTCTCAACACCGAAATGTCTTTTTGCCAACCGTCATCGTCGAAGTCGATTGCCAGCAAGTAACAGGTGTCATCATGGCACATAGGATATAGTCCGGCTACAATCTTTCCCTTGAGATGCTCTTCAACGACTCTGTCATTCAAAATCTCGAAAGACTTGCTACTGCACTCGTAGCATTTGATTCGCGGTTTGTTGCAGATACCAGGCTTCCATTCATTGAGACAGGCAGGCGAGAATCCGGATTTCCCTTTTGAATTTTGCCATCTCTTTGCATAGACATCGGTTCTTCCTTTAAAGAGCGACATAAAGAGCTCTATCTTATCTTCAGACCCGCTCTGCTGATTCACTTTTCGATCCGAATTCGTCCTGACGGCGTCGGTTAGAGCCTCGTTCGGAATTCCGGATATACTTCCGGCACTCGCCGTTTCAACTTTCCCTATTGCTAAGTCGTTTGGATGACCGAGAGCCGTGAGCTGGACTTTGAGCGTCTCGACCTCCGCCCTCAGCTTATCGTTCTCGATTAGCAAAGCCTGATACTTACTCAGAAGCGACAGGATATTTTTCTTGTCCGTGGTCATACCGGCAGTCCGTTTGGAATTTAACGTTTTCTTTAGGAAGAATGTGAATTTAACATAATTGGTTGCAATAATATGTCGATAACGCTAAGTTATTGCTATGGAATTCGAACGGCTCATCAATATTGTCGACGATGAACCGGTCTTTGAGACGGGATTTCTACTGGCCGGAAATGCAGAGCCAAAGGATGTGATCCTCCAGCTTTCCCGGTGGACGAAGGCTGGTCGAATTTACCAGATTCGGCGTGGACTCTATGCGCTCGCGCCACCGTACCGAAAGGTAAAGCCGCATCCATTCCTTGTTGCGAATCGTATGGTCAGGGCATCCTATGTCAGCTGCCAGCTACCACCGTCAACCAGTATCTATATAACCTCAAAAGGGACGGCAAACTCTTTGATGCCGGACGCGGCTGGTATTCGACCGTCAGCCAGGCACCGTCGTTGCCAATGGAACCCGTTCAAAAGCTGATCAGCGACATCAAGAAACGGTTCCCGTTCCTTGAGTTCTCGATTTGGAGCACGGAGCAGCTGAAGTCGCTTGCTCACCACATTATGTCCCGGTTCACGATCGTTCTTTACACCGACGCAGATTCCATGCCTTCGGTCGGCGAGTTCCTGAAGGATTCAGGCTACAAGGTCTTCGTCAACCCAAGGAAGGACGAGGTCGCAAAATACTTTGAGCCATCAGCTGACACGGTAGTCATCCGTCAGTCCGTAAGTGAGGAACCGACCGAAAACTCATATGCCACTTTCGAGAAGTTGATGGTCGACTTATTCCTTGAGAAGGACCGGCTCAACTTGATGGACTGCGCCGAATTCACGAGGATCTTCCGGAACCTTATCCTATCTCAACGAATAAACATCGCGCGTCTGCTCAGATATGCATATCGTCGGAAGGTTAGAGAAGCGATCTCTGATGAAGTTCTCCGTGAGCAGGACGATGTAATCTTGTTTTGATGAAGATGGCATGATATCCAAGGAATCGTTTTCAAAGAATTGGATCGAGTGTTAGAGCCTCGTCAACCCCGCATGGAATCTTAAGCCCGCGAAGTCATATCTCGCGGGTTTTTCTTTTCCCGGCAGAACCGCCGCGAGTTCTCACCGCCCTCTCGCCCGCACCAAGAGGGCGGCCCCCGCCAAAACGGACGTAATCCCGCCAGTCACTTCATCAGCATCAGCTTCTTCATGTCGCTGTGGCTTCCCGCCTGGAGTCTGTAAAAATACACGCCGCTCGGCAGCCCACTCCCGTCGAATCGGACCGTGTAGCTCCCCGGCCGCTTCAACCCGTTCACCAGGCTCGCCACCTCCTGACCGAGAACATTGTATACCTTCAACGACACAAATCCGAAATCCGCAATCCGAAATTCGATGTCCGTTGTCGGATTGAACGGGTTCGGATAGTTCTGCATCAGTTTGAATGTCATCGGCATCTGAGCCGGAGGTTCATGAACCGGGGTTATCATTTCGAAGACGGGCCGCTTCCACAGTCCGGCGCCGCTTGTCCCGGCAAAGAGCCTCACGCCGCTCACCGCGAGCGCGTTGACGTACAACGACGTCAGCCCGGTGTTAACGGCGCGCCAGCTCGAACCGTGATTCATCGATGCGAATACTCCTCCGCCGTGCGTGCCCGCGAAGAGAATGTCTCCGGAAACGGCCAGGGCATAGACTACCTTGTTCGTCAACCCGGTGTTCATTGCTTTCCACGTGATGCCGTCATCAGTCGAGACGAAGACGCCGCCGTTCGTTCCGGCAAAAAGCATCGTGTCGATCATCACAAGCGCATGAACATTGCTGTCCGCCAGCCCGACATTTACACTGCCCCAGCTGCCGCGTTCGGTCGCCGCGCGGAATACTCCCCTGTCGGTGCCGACAAACACAAACCGGTCCGTCTTCTGGATGGCCCGCACCTCGATGCCCGACACTATCTCGCTGACCGATACCCATTGAGGGCCGGCAATTGTCGAAAACCACATCTGCGCTGAATCGATCTTTGAGAGTATGTCGTTCGTGTCTATGCCCGCCGCGTATAGCGCGAGCCGCGTCATTATCTCGGAAACTTTCATCGCGGTCGCCCCGGAATCGAGCGACACGAGGATGCTGTCGAGATAGGTCTCCGGGTACATGATCGACAGGCTCGTCATGAGCGAATACAGACTCGATAGTTCAAGGTTGGCTATCTGAAGCTGCCGAATGGTATCGGGTAATGGAGGCAGCTGTGCCAGGTAATTGTTCAGAAGGTAGTTGACCGTGTCGGTGGGGAATGTTCCGACAAGACTATTCGCGAGCTCCGCGTTGGCCTCCGTCCAGCTAAGGCCGTAGTCGGTCGAGAAGAAGAAACCGGTGTTCGACTGGGCATAGACCTGTGATTCGTAGGTAGAAAGGAACATGATGTCTCCCGCCGGACCATTTACCTGTGTCCACTGCGCAATTCCCGCCTGCGCAGATACGGCAAGCAGGGCCAAGCTGAGCCTAAGCAATCTTCCCGTTTTCATTCTCACTTACTCCTTAGTTAATGTTTTGCACTGCATGCATCTATGTGGATTCCAAACCGGCTGCCGCCGCCGGAATCATCAGAGCGAATACTGGCATCGTATTTCGATATTCGGCACGAAAGGAAGCGTGTTTATCACCGCAGCCTTCTTCACATAATCCCGGTCGACTTCCGAGAGTGTGTATGTGTAACTCGAGATGTTCTCATTACCAAGGAGGTTGAGCACGCCGAATACCACATCGATTTCCCAGTCGGGGCCGTGCCACCCTTTCGTGACGGAAAAATCAAGCCGGTGATAATCCGGGACCCTGCTCGAATTCAACTCCCTCCATGCAGGAAGGTAAACCACGTTGCCGATCAGGTTGGTGCCTTTCAGGAAATATCCGTCGGTAGTCGGGGAGCCGGTGGAATACTGGTAGAGGATATTGACCGTCCAACCGGGCGGTGAAAACCGGAAGATGAACTTGGCCACTGCCGGTACGTCGCCGATGGTCCGGTATTTCTCCCCGGTGCGGTTGTCGATTATCACGCTGCGATGGCTGAACAGCGAAGCCGTCAGCGAAAGGTTGAGAGGAACGAGTTTCATCACCGACGAAACACCCATCCCCCACTTGATCCCCCGGAAGCATTGAAGGGGTCTGTACGACATAGTATCGAGCGGAGTGAAAACGCTCGGGTAACGTTCCGGCAGTATGAGCGATCGAGTATCTTTGAAATAGAGATCCACCCGCCCGTCAACGGCGACGGATCTGTGCCGCAAGACCGGCGTCGTCGCGCCGAGCGCCGCGAGGTTGTTCGTCTCGGGGCGGAGCTCATCGCGGTACTCGCTCATCAGCATCATGAGCGGCGTCTGGTCCGGGACAGAGAGGAACATAAGGAACCCGTGCAATATCTCGAAATCGGACGGGGTCTGCAAATACTGGCCGAGGGAAACTTCAACACTCGATCCGCCGCCGAAACTGTAAACGAACGTCGCCCGCGGTTCGAACCCCACCTGCCGGATGAACCCGAAGTAAGTACCGCGGACCCCGAGCGTGGCCGACAACCTGTCGGTTACCGACCAGTCGAATTCGGAAAAGCCCGCGATGTCGGCGAACGACGACCGCAGTGGTGACCTGCCGTTCAGCCATGAGCTGAAGGTCTCGAGCCCCACGTCGGAAATCGAGTATGCGAGATCCGTTCCGCCCGTTATGCTGAGAGCGGGGGAAAAGGAGAACTGCAGCTGATCCTGCAGCTCCACGGTCGTGAATTGGGAGTTGATCCCGAACCGGCCGCTGCCGATGAATTCTATCGGCACCAGCGTCGAAAGGGAAATGTCGTCGCGGGTCAACGATAGTCTGTGTTCCGTGGCGAAGTTGCCTGCGGATGTCATCACCGCTGCGCCTGCGAATTCTTTCTGCCAGGTATAGTCGAAAGTTCTGCTGTTGCTTACCAGTGAACCCTCTTCCTGGCTCGCCAGCCCTTCCTGGAACGAATAGACGCTGCGGGTCGGCATCTCGCTCATGAAGAACTGCGCGTCTTTAAGGTTCGGCATGAAAGCCTGCAGCCTCTGACGGGCCGGTTCCGGGAGCATGCCCGCTGCCAGCCCAATGTGCGAGGCGCGCGCCGCGACCCTCAACGACCACCGAAGGCTGTCGGAGATCGGCACCTGCACCGATAAGGATGAAACGAACGGGCTGAGGTCTGTTTCCAAATTCGGGCGGCTGTTGTAGTTCGTGTTCGAGCTTACACTCACTGCTGCCGGTGCGTAGCCGCCATGCGATACTGAGTAGCCTGCCGTCAGGAGCTCGACCCGCCCGGTAGTCAGCGGGTTAAACATCGAGAAGCTTCCGAGGAGCCTGTATGGAAATGTCATGGGAAAACCGTCCATGAGCGTGAGAATGCCGTCTGCCTGATCGCCGCCGATGATCGGCACAGCCTGCAAATCCGAGTTAGAAACCACTTCCGCCGAGGGATCCATCGCCCGCATAGGGTCGTTCAGCGAGCCCGGTGTCATGCTGACCTCGCGCGATGATAATGTCCTGCTCACCGCCGGTCCGGCCGCCCTCTCACCGGCAACTTCGACCGTGTCAAGCTGAACCGCGACTGAATCCCGGCCTGTATCCTGGGAGAAACATGTGTTCGCGAATGCCGGCAGGCAGACGAGTGCCAGAGCAAAGAAGGCTCTCAATATCCAACGAACATTGTTTTCGATGGGGTTGTCCATTAGAAATTTTTGCTCATCAGGTTGAATTCGCTGAGTGTTGCTGTCGTGTCCAACGGTGCAGCGTTCACGAAGAAATACTCCCTGCGCGTCTCGCCGGATAGCGGTATGGAAGCGTAGCCGACCCGCGGCGAAATGTAAAATCCGTCGAGCGCGCCGGAGGAATCGGTCTCGCCGCCCATCGCCGCTACAGGTGGAAGTGAACTTCCGACGACTATCCCTTTCACAAATCCCACCCCTTTCGCCAGCCACATGTCCACGGTGAAGTCGGTTGACGTGCCGGAGAAGAGGACATTACTCCCCGTGCTGTCCGTGCAGGTGATTGTTTCCATAAGTGTGATTTTCATCCGGAACCTGTCGCAGCGGAGCGCGGAGCCCTGGAACTGCACCGGTTCGCCGCCGACGAAGCGATTCGTGAGGAGGTAGTAGAGTTCGTCGGTGCATTCGGCGCCGTCTCCGGTGCGCTTGAAGGCGAACGTCGTATCGGTCGAGTACATGGTCCCAGCGGAGGACGAGTCGGCCAGTTGCCATAGCGGCATCCATGGAAGGAATGGCGATGTCACTGTCGATGGCGGGTCGGTGCTGACCCCGATCAACACTGTCATCGTATCTCCCGCGCCGCCTCCCGCGTCCTGAAGTGTAAATGCGGTCTGGCCCTCCCGTATGCCGGTAATCTGCACAGTGTCGGTTGAGGTCATCTCGGCCCGGGCTATTGAAGAATCAGGCGATCTGGAAATGAGGAAAGTCCGCGAGTCTCCTGACTCTTCCGTGATATGATATTTCCGGCTCCGGTCTACTCCGACAACGGCGCCACCGATGCCCCCAGGTATCCACCGTATCACGTTGTCCTGCAGGAGAAAGGTTTTGCTCCCGCCGAGGTAATGAAGCAGCGTGTTGCCGTTGACACAGAAAGCCAGGTACGAAACTTGTTCCTCCGGCTTGTCTGTGCGGATAATGAAGGTGTTCGGCTGGCCGCCGATGAGAACGTCGGTCTGGTAGATGGTGATTGTGACGGGACCCGAGGAGGAAGTGTCCCCCGGGCCATTTGCCGAGAGAGCACTATATGTCCAGGTGTTACCCACTTTCAACGGCAGGTAATCTCCCAGCCCGGAGCCGTCGCGCTCCGGCCCCGTTATCCTCTCTCTAGGGGAACACCCGACCAGGTACAGAAAAATGAACGTAAGAAGGATACTTTTTCGTTTCATGCCGCTACGTTGCCCGGCCCCGGGAGGGCGAGATCATGAATCGAATTCCCCGTGCTGCTCATCCAAAAGAACCTCATCTGAGCGAAGCGCAGTACATCGATTCTGCACCGCACATATGTTCCGCACAAACAAAAACGAACTATAAACGGAACCAAAATCTCCGAGCAAGTACGCGATGCATACAGTCGCTCTTACTCCTGGCCTTCTGAATATGGTTTTTGCTTGCTGGAAGCATTTGCGCCCTGATACGCCCTCCGTAACCTAAGCAGGACGACTCTGCTCCGCGCAAGACACAACTCGCCGTTAATTTAACACAATCGGTGGGACTTACAACACTGCGGCGGACATCCTGTGATTGCACGCAAATGAACCATTTGGCGGGAAAACTCCTCCTATCCCTTTGAAGCGGCATTGAATTCGGGGGAATTCGCGGCGAGATCATGAAGGCGCATGCGCTAACCTGAATTGGAATCTCAGGCCTTCCCCCGTTATTTCGGAGGCCGACACACGTGTTCTCCTCCCGGAAAAGTTGAAAGAGGCGATCCAGTCTGGTCGATGCAACTTCTCGCCGCACCATGCAGCTGTACCGCCTGCAATATGATCAGGATTCAGTGATACGGAATCATCTTCACCGGCAACTCAATATCTCAATTCCGGTCCGACGGCTCCGGCGCCACCTGATATTGCTCCAGTTTCCCGTCGGGCATCTGGTAAGTCCACACCCGGAGCGTGCGGTCTTGCAGCACCACGCGAAACACGCGCTCGAGCATTCCTCCTCGCTCGCGCTGCGCAGTCTGAACGAACTCCTTCGGCGTACCGAGCGGTGCCAGGCTGGATTTGAAATCCGCCAGTGCCTGGTCGCTGAAATATGCGTTTGCGTCGGATGTGAACAACGAGCGGTCGATGGTCGCATCTTGCAGCCCGGCAAAGATTTCGCGCGCCTGTTCGGTCCGCATTGCCGTCTGCGAGTCCTGTGTTTTAAACAGGAGGCGCGCTATCTTCCCCCCGATCGCGCCCGCTGCCGAGGAAGCATCCTGATTCGTCAACACTACCACCGCCGCGCTGTCGTCGGAGAACACGGCGTTATATGCCGTGAATCCCGATACTTCGCCGCTGTGCGATATCATTCGATGGCCATCCATCATACCCACGGACACACCCAAACCGTAATGTGCGCCCACACCGTTTTTCAGGAGTACTTCCGTCTCAAGTTCCTTGTATGACTCGGGGCTGAGGAGACTCCGGTCGATAAGCGAGATATCCCACCTGGCCAGGTCGCTCGCGGACATAGCCAGCTCGCCGGCGCCCGCCATCCAGCCGGACCCTTCATCGGGAGCGGGACGCAACGGTCCGAGGCCGTATTCCATATAACCTGCCGGATCTTTCTCCGTCAATTTCCCTTCGTCGAAATTCACCGCGCTCGAAAGTCCGAGCGGTTTAAGGATGTTCTCATGCAAGAACTTGTAGAACGGTTCGTGAGTTATCTTTTCGACGATTTGTGCCGCTATCACGAAGTTCGTGTTACTGTACTGCCAGCGCGTCCCCGGCTCGAAGTCGAGCGGCTTCTTTGCCCACCTGTCCAGAATTTCCTGCGGCGGCATCGGCTTTAGCATCATCGGCGGCACGTAATCCTGCGGCCAGAAATCCTGGTAACCCGATGTGTGCGACAGGATCTCCCGCACGGTGACATCGTTCGCGCGCGTCAAGTCCGGCAGCCACATGGAAATCGGATCGTCCAGGGAAAGCTTCCCCTTCTGCACAAGCAGCAGTATCGAGGCAGCCGTGAATTGTTTGCTGATCGAACCTATCGCGTAACGCATGCCGGGTTCCGCGGCCGCTCGCGGATCGAGTCTCGCGTAGCCGTAGGCGTGCGCGTACTCCATGCGTCCGTGCAGCACCACGGCAACGGAGGCGCTCGGTGTTCCCGTCTTCCTCAATACCCGCACCGCAGCCGAGTCCACCTTGACTCCGAGTGAGTCCGCCGAAATCATGCTTTGCGCAGACGTCGGCTGAGAAAAGAAGAGTGTAGCAATAAGGCTGAGTGTGATGATGGCCCATTTCTGGAAACAAGCTTTGGTCTCTAACCGGGCATCTCTTTTTCGTTGATTCATTTCTAATCTCCTCATGGATCGGTTTACTTTGAACGAAATCTTTGAAAAAGGAGGAGAACTACTCTCCCTCCACCAATCATCTAAGACTCCGAAAACCCTGCGCGCGCTCAGGCAAAATGGTCCTATTTAGTACTCTTTATTACCAAAACCGCTCCGGTGGAATCCATCTTCGCGGCATCGGACTCAGGCATCTGCCAGCTGTTGTCGAACCTTCCCTCGACAACCATGCTGTCGAGCGAACCCTTGTATAGAACGTAATCGCCATACCCGATCAGCATGCTTACCGGCCCGCCGATGAACCGGAAGCCTCTCCGTGCCGAAAGCGGCTGGGCCTCACCCGGCTTCGGCCACCATTGCTCGCCGGAACAGACCAGCACGTAGTGTTCGCCGTCGGGATAAATGTACACGATGCCGTAGCCGCTGTCCGCTCCTTTGAACTCGACCGGGAGCTTGTAACTCAGGTCTTTGATCACACTGTTCGTCCTCTCGGTACCGAACAGTATCAGGTTGCCGCTTGCGTAGTCGCTCGGCCTCACATCCCTGTCGGCGATCACCCGCGGGAAATACAACAGCGGCACCCCGCTGATCCATTTCGCCGCCGTCTCGGCCTCCTCGCGGCGTGCGCCGAGCTCGGCGGGCGATGGGTTCCCGAGCGTGCCGTAGACGTAAACATGACGGTCCGCGAACGCTTCGCCTATCGGTCCCTCAACCCCCGGTCTCTTCGAACCGGGTGCCGGCTCGTATCGCCCGATTGCCCACTTCCCGTCGCGGAGCACGAACCCGAGCATGTCACGCGTGATTCCGCTCAGGGCCTGGCCGTCTATCGTCACCGAGATTTTGCGGCCGGGCCTGAACCTCGGATGCCCTTTGAGGTCGAGCGTGAATGCACCGATATGCGAAGCGGCGATCTCTATCTTGTTCTCACCGGTAAACCCCGCATCGACGCTCCCGAAGACTCCGGGAGTCAGCTCGTCTATGGTCAGCCAGTAAGCGGAATTGTATTTGTACCTGTCGGTCACGAACCTTACGCGGTCGGGGAACGGGTTGCGCCTGTACTTCGAGAACCATTTGAATATAGCCTCGTCCTTGTACGCCTCTTCCCAGCTGTTGTGCCCGACGCCGGGATATTCGGTGTACTCGACGTGGGTGCCGAGAGCCTTCAACCGCTTCACCCATGCCCTTGTCGAGTCGGGATTCACTACCGGGTCTGCCTGGCCTTGGTGGATCGAGACGGGATAATCGAGCGCGTTCGCGGCGAACCTCCTGGCTTCGGCCGGCGGCGCCGGGCAGACCGGTGCTATCGCCGCCCAGATGCCGGGCCTGGTGAGGCCGATCCACAGTGTCCCGCCGCCTCCCATGGAGAGGCCCGTAAGGTAAATCCTGTTCCGGTCTATCGGGAATCGCCTCTCGACATCGGCGAGCACGTCGTAAACGTCCTTCTCGGCTATCCCCTGGTAACCCATGGTCCCTCTCGCGAGCGGCGAGGCGACTATGTAGTCGATGTCCTTCCACTTCGGGAAATAGCGTGTCGCTTCGACATCGGTCTCGCAGTTCTGGTTGCTCTTTCCGAACACGCGCCGCAGTCCCAGCCTGTGGTTCGACCACGCACCGTGGAGCATGATTACGAGCGGATACTTCTTCGCGGGGTTGAAGTCTTTCGGCAGGTAGAGCCCGTATGGCTGCTCGGAGTCGTCGACGTTCGAAAAGACGGTGAGTACTTGCGGTCCTGTGCTGAGCTTCTGGGCGATGACCTTCTTTTCGCCGCCGAGCATCGTTGCGACAAGTGCCATGATTATGATTGAGCGGAACATCTTTCCTCCGGGCAGTGTTGGTTGGAGACCGTGAACAGTTGATTCAGGATAGAAAAAGTTACCTCAGCCCCGTCATAAAGGCAATCGGGTCATGGTTTCCAGCGCTGAAGAGAGGGCAAAGCCGTGTCCGTCAGAGAGAATAAAACAGTGCGAGAGACGAACCTCTCACCTGGAGAAAGTCGTAGCTAATGAACAAGTCTACCCTGACCTTATCCCCGATACGGTAAGTCGACCCTGCCGAGATGACGGACCAGAGGGACCCACTGAAGGCCTGTCTGGAAGCGCCGCCGAATTGACTGTAGACAGTGTTGCGGCTGGAGTAGTTGTCGTACGTGTATCCCTCCTCCGCCCCGCCGCGCAGTGAGAGGACGTCGTTCAAACGGTATTCAAATCCGAAAGGGAAACTGATGCTCGCCGCGTACCAGCTACCGGTCATGTTGCCGAAGGTGTCGAGCGAAGGTACGCTGCTCCCCGGCTCGACAGGTTCACTTGTGTGAAACGAATTCTTCGCGTACAGCAGGTTCGCCCCAGCAAATATCCTCATCACGTCGGCGACTTTACGACTCGTTCCGATTGCCAGTCTCAAATCCAAGATCGTCCCTTCCGTCAATCTTCGCGAATGAAAGAACGCTTCCTGTTGCGAACCGGGATACGGCCTGTCGAGCCGGTACGCGCCGTTTCCATCATAAGACGAATACCCCACCTCGAGCAGGTACCTCGTAACCGCTTCAGGCCGGTCTCCGCTCTCGTAAATGGCACCGCCAAACACCGATTTGCCGCGCAGCTCGGTCCTGTAGACAACCGTCTCTGTGTCGGCGGAAGACGTAGCCTGATTTACGAGGAGACTCGACTCGGTTTCGTCCGGATGTTCCGCCGTCGTGGTGGCGCAGGCATAGACTTGCAGCGATCCGCCGGCGGTGGGGAGTCTGACCCCTGCAAGAAGCCTGTTAACCGGCCCGGAGTTCGAGTAGTCATCCAGGTTTCCCTGCGAAGAATAACCCGAGTCGGGGAGCCACTTGTGGGAGTCCTCCTGGCGAAAGCCGGAGTTCGAGCCGCTATAGCTGAACTGGTATCCTGCACCGATCGAGATCCCGCCCGGAAGAGACAAGCTGTACCTCAAGTCCGCTCCCGCCGAATTCTCCCGGCTGCTCGTTGCCAGGTTGTTCGACGCGTCGTAAGTGCCCGGACTTGACAAAGTCGAGAAACGGTTGATCGTCATGAAGACGTTCTGAACACGTAAGATCAAGGACACTCCCTGGTTGCCTGCCTTCACGAATGTTCCGGCGTAAACCGCCTCGCCGTCCGATGTCCTGCCGACGTCCGCGTATAGCCGCACCGGACCAGGTGCGCCCGCACCGGGGTTTGTCATGTAGTCGGTCAATGAATCGCGGACCAGCCCCGTGAAACCGGCGGATAATCCGAGGAGACGGACGGATGTGTACATTTCGTGGGGAACTGCTATGCCCGGCGTCCCCTCATAATAATGCAAGAATGGAAGGCTGTAGGTATCCGCTATGCTCTCCTGACCCTTCGACTGGGCAAATGCAACCGTGGCGACCGATATCACCGCAACGACGAGTATGACCCTTCTCATCCCGATTCTCCCTGACGTTTATTTTAGAAATTCCGCGCGTGCGCGGGCCCAAACGTACCCGTTTAGTCCTTCCCCGGTCTCTCCCCGAATATCGCCGTCCCCACTCTTATCATAGTCGCACCCTCTTCGACGGCTATGTCGAAGTCGCCGGACATCCCCATCGAGAGTTCGCTCATCTCTACACCTTCGACGGCTTCCTCCCGGATCGTCACAAAAATCCTTCTTAGCTCCGCAAAACATCTGCGTGTCACCGCCGCGTCTTCCGTCAGCGCGCCGACAGTCATCAGTCCCTTTATCTTCAAAGTACTGAAGCCTGCGACCTGCCGGACAAGCTCCGCGGTCTTCCCCGGCTCCGCGCCGCTTTTGCTCGGTTCGCCGGACGTGTTCACCTCGATCAGTATATCCCTCGACTCGCCGCGCTTCTGGAGCTGGCGGTCGATTTCGACTGCGACTTCCATGCGGTCCACGGAGTGTATATACCTGGTGGGGACGTCAAGGAGCTTCTTCACTTTGTTTGTCTGGAGATGCCCGATGAAGTGCCACTCGATCGGCGCCGTCTTTCCCTGGCGGAGGCGCACGGTCTTCCGTTCTTTGAGTTCATCGTACTTGGAGACGAGCTCCTGAACGCGGTTCTCGCCGAACATGAAAAGCCCTGCATCCATTGCTTCGGAAATTCTCTTCGCGGGGAAAGTCTTCGATACGGCGATGAGCTTTACTTCGCGGGACGGGGTTCCCGATCTCTTGAGTGCTTCGGAAACCCTACGCGTTATATCCGCAGTGTTTTCCGCGATCCCCAAGGACTAATCCTGGCAGAACTTCTTCGAAAGATACATGGAAATCCCGATTACCTTCTCGTCTTCTTCCCCCTGCCGGGTCTTAAGCTTGTACGTTCTGCAGATGCTCTCGAGCGCGTGTATCCCTTTCGCGGCCGACTGGTGAGGCATCTCCAGCTCGTCCGACAGCCTGACCATGAGCAGCGGTGAGAACTTGTGTACCAGCTTCCACGCGTCGCGAAGATTCCTCTTCGTCTTGAAACCGTTCGGGAAAATTCTCTTCATCGCTTCGATGTCGTCGAGGAGCTGCTCCGACGGGCTGACGTCTTCGTAGTCGGCGCCGTAAAACTCGCGTATCGTCATCCTGACCTTCTCGATGGGCACGTCGCGGAGGGTGCGCGTGTTCAGCGGTTCCCTGCGCGCGATCTCTTTCATCTTCTTCTCGACGTAGAGGAGCTTCTTTATCGCGGGTGTCTTGCCGTACACGTTTCTCCATCCGCTCATCGGCGTCAGCCACACCGCGAACGTCTCGGCCCAGTCCTCGTCGGGATGCTTCTGTGCGTAATAGTCGGGGAGGTGCTTCACGTGACGCTTGCTCCACGGGTTCGACCGGTAGTAGTCGTTGTACTTCCTGTTGATGTTGCCGAAGAGCTCCTTCCACTCCGGATCGTGGTACAGCCTGTACGCATAGTTGATAGCGTGACCGAACTCGTGGCGCAGCCCCATCTTGATTTCGCTTTCGTCCTCGACGCCGTCGTACGCCATCTCGTCTTCGATCGCCATCAGAGTCTCGTCCTGGAACCAGAAAGGTATCTCTATCGAAATGCTCTTGTCGACGCAGCCCCATCCGGTGCCGAAGTAGTATTCTGGGCGGAATTTTATGCGTTTTCTTGCTACTTCCGCTTCCACCTGCCTAATGAGTCTTAACAGGGTACCGTTCATTTTTGGCGATAATTCGCAGATCGGAACGTCAAAATACTTCAATTTGTCGAGTGTTTGTTGCAGCTTAGCCCTTGTCATCTTCCTTAAATCCTTCGGAAAAACCGTTCTTTTGGCCTATTTTATTGTACTTCTTCATTTAAATGCGGATTAAGTAATAGTACCTAAACCGAAAAAGCAAGCCATTTTTGGCATTTTTCGTACTTTTTCGAATCCGGACCAGGCGCCGGCTGCGCAGGAACTTAGATGAGACGAATGACATTTGTTTTTGCATATTCAATCATTAGAATAAATCAGACCAGAGGAGAGGAATGAATTTACTGTTCGCATTCTTAATCTTGGCGTCTTCGCCGAAACAACCGCAAGTTTATCATTACAACGGCAAAGAATTGGTGAAGCTGCATCGCATCGAGATGCCGAACGTCGGCCGCACAACGTTCACGTTTTTCGTGCATTCTCCTTACGAACTGCGCGATGCATACATAGATTCCTCCGAAGCACATGTATGCCTCCCCGATCTTTCGACGAGGAAAGAATTCAAGCTGGAAGGAAGATGGTACACGATCACGTGGGAGACCCGGCTGTCCGTCGGATCTTCGGGCCACTTCATCGTCCTCCGTTCATACCGCCACAAGGAGTACAAAGAAAAATTCTTCGTCGAGGTCGAGGGAACGAAGAAGATGGAAAAACCACAAGGAGTAAACTAAATGAGAAGAATCGTGTTTCTGCTGGCCGTTCTCATCGGCATTTCACAAGCACAACTGTATGCGCAGACAAATTCACGCGAGGAGAAAGAAGATCGCGGAGCGATAAAGCTGGACAAGCCGTATAAATGGGAACTGAAGTCGACGCCTTACATTCCGGTCGGGAGACTCTTCAGGGCTCAGTCGTCGATGTCATGGTCCGGGATCGGACCGCAGCCGATGCAGAGTCAAACGTACGCCAACGTTTCCGGCAGGGTCACGTGTCTCGCAGTCGATCCGACGAACAGCAACATCGTATACGCAGGCGCGGCCGACGGCGGCTTGTGGAAAACAACTGACGGCGGCACAAACTGGACACCTCTCACCGACAACTTCCCGAGACTTTCGTCCGGAGCCGTGGCCGTCGATCCCAACAACGCGAACGTCGTCTACTACGGCACAGGCGAACTCAATTTCAACATAGACGGCTACCCCGGCACAGGCTTTTTCAAATCGACCGACGCCGGCAATTCCTGGACGCAGATGACCGTCCCGCAGTACGGCGGACTCTACTACACAAGCAAGATCGTCGTTGCCCCGAGGAACAGCAGCATCGTGTATGCCGCCGGATACTACGACTTGTACAAGTCGACAGACGCCGGCGGCACGTGGACTGAACTCGACCTGGCGCACGGAGCTGTAGACGACATCGTCGTCGATCCGAACAACGCCAATATAATCTACGCCTCGTACGGCGACAGCTTTCACGGCGACAGCACGCATTACGGCGTTCACAAGTCGACGGACGGCGGAGCGACCTGGAGCTGGCTCCAGAGCGGTCTTCCCCCTGCATCGCAAATCACCAGGGCTTCGCTCGCAATCGCACCGAGCAACGACCAGGTCCTCTATACATCGATCAACGGGACCAACCCCAACGATGCCTCCTCCGACACGAACCGTGTATACAAATCCACAGACGGCGGCTCTTCGTGGACCCTGCTTCCCTCGGTAGCACCAAAGGAAGACTTCGGCGGCAACCAGGGATGGTACAACAACGTCATAGCCGTCGATCCCACGCATCCCGATACCGTATATGCCGGCGGCATAGACTTCTGGAGATCGGCCGACGGGGGACAGACCTGGACGAACCTCACCAACGGCTACGGGACCTATAACGGCAAAAACATCCACGTCGACCAGCACGCCATCGCCTTCGCCAACGGCAGCAACGGCGCCATATTCTACATGGGCAACGACGGAGGCGTGTGGAAGACCACCGACGGCTCGGCATCGTTTACGAACTGCAACGCCAACCTGCAGACCATCCAGTTCTACGACATTGCCACCGATGCCAACAACCCGGCGGTCACCATCGGCGGGACACAGGATAACGGGACCGAAGCCAACACCAGCCTGCCGCAGGTCGGCTGGGGCGAAATATACGGCGGTGACGGCGGCTACGTCCTCATAGACCCCACGAATTCCAACATCATTTATACGGAGTACGTCAACGGCGCCCTCCAGAAGTCGACGAACGGTGGAAGCACCTTTAACAAGATAACGACCGGGATCGGCGAGCAGGGATATTGGCTGCAGCCCTATGTGATGGATCCGACCAATCCGAACCTCCTCTACACGGCGACAAGCAAGGTATATAAATCGACCAACGGCGGAGGCAACTGGACTGCGTTGACAGGCAACCTGAAATCTTCCAGCGACCTCTTCACCACGATGTCGATCTCGCCCGTCGAAGGGAACGTCATCTATGCAGGCATAAGCGGTTACCGAGGCGCGGCGGACACGTCTTACCTTTATGTGACCACCGATGCGGGGAACAATTGGACCAATGTAACTGCCAACCTTCCCGCCAACTCCGATTTCGCGCGCGTAACGGCCGACCCGACGCACAAAGGAATGGCATATGTCGCGGGACTCGTCGGCCCGTATCACGTTCTCCGGACTACCGACTACGGCGCCACCTGGACCGGTCTTGATTCCTCCGGCAATGGCTACGACAGCGTCCCGACAAAAATAATCACCGTTGATTCCGTGACCGGCTACATCTACGCGGGCACCTACGCCGGAGTCTTCCGTTCCACGGACAACGGCGCGAACTGGGCACAGTTCGGAACCGGTCTGCCGAATTCCGTGGTCGACGGCATGGTTGTCCAGTATTCGTCCGACGTCCTCAGAGTCGGCACACACGGCAGGGGCGCGTGGCAAGTTAACTTGATTACCGGAGTCGCGTCGCCGACCGCTCCACCGTCGACGTTTGCACTCAACCAGAATTATCCCAACCCGTTCAACCCGGCGACGACTATCAGCTATCAGCTGTCGGCCGTCAGCAATGTAACTCTAAAGATTTACGATGTGCTTGGGCGGGAAGTAGCGACGCTCGTCAATGAGCGACAGAACGCAGGGAACCATACGGTCGTATTCGACGCGAGCCTGCTTCCGAGCGGCGTGTACTTCTATACCGTCCGGTTCGGAGGAATGTCTCTGACAAAGAAGATGGTATTGATGAAGTAACCGAAAGCGGACCCGCGAAGGTTCGCAGCCTTCGCGGGTTCATCCTCTCTGTTTCTAATTCCCCCTGTTGTACTTATTTTGATTCCATGAAATTCTTCGGCAGAAAGCTCAAGCCGGTGTGGACATACAGAACCGATAAGAAGGTCTGGCGCCTCCTCCCCGGCAACGGAATACTGGCAGCGGAGCTTCGCGACACCGACAAGAAGCTGACCGACTACGCGGCTATCGACATTGCTTCCGGCAGCCCGCTCTGGCAGGGACTGAGGCTCGAGGACTCGTGGTGGATCATAATGAACAGGATATTCAGGGACGTGCTCCTCTTGCAGCAGTTCGTGAAACCCGACATGCCTACTCCCGGAAAAATATTTGCCGTCGACCTGTTCACCGGCAAAATACTATGGGAGAACCACGAAGTATCTTATCTGAGCGCCGGCGACGACCTGGTTTACGCCCTCCGCGCGTCGATCCGGTCGGAAGAGGTCGTCGGCCTCGACTACCGCACCGGGCTGGAGAAGCTGTCCTTCCCCGCCGAAGATCCCAGAACCGATCAACTCCCGCCTCCGCAGCCGCAGGACGGCTTTACCCTCCCGGTATTTGTGGAAGAGATTCAGGATGAAATCACTCTCTCGCGCATCTCGGGACTGAAGGGAATTCCGCCCGAAAACGCGAAGAATCCGACGTTTATCCCCTCCGTCGCGGGGAAAGACATCTCAGGTTATCATACCGGGGCGGGCAACGACGAGAAAGGTGTCCCCTTCTTCGATTCTCATGTGATGATTATCGACGAAAGAGGGGACGCGGTTTACGGGGACGTCGCCGACAGCAAGGTCTATACCGCCATGAGCGATTTCTACTTTGCTGCCGGAAACACTCTTATCTACGTTCGCAACTCGAATGAAATTGTCGCGGTGAATCTGGAGAAATAATCGTGGGAGGTGCGGAAGTCGCAAGACTCTTCGCCGGCCGTGCGTCCCGCAGGAAATGCGATCGGACCTTCAGCCCTCGTTTTCGCTCTCGACACCCTCACCCGTCAGAGCTATCCTGCATGCTTCTGAGTACGGGCAGTAAGTGCAAACCTTCTCCTGCGGAAATCGCGTGAGATTGAATCGACCGGAACGCACTTCTGCAACCTTTCCTTTGACGAACTCCTCGGTCTGTCTCAGCAGGTCACCGATGTTCTGCGGATAGCCGGCGGCACCCGGCGTCCTCTTGGTGCTTTCGTAGCTCCTGTTGAACCGGAGTTCGCCATTCTCGTCGCGGACGATGAACTCGATCAGCTCCCCCCCGACGTCCGCATCAGCCAGCCGCTGCCTATTGATGGAAATGAACGCGGCACCGGCAACACCTTTCGATGTTCCTTCGTCCCTGGACAACCTGCTGAGAGCGTTCATGTATACGAGAAGCTGCGGGCTAATCTTGTCCCGGATTACGTCCTGGTGAGAGGCGCTTCTCGACGACGTTTTATAATCGAAGATGGTCAGCCCGTTCGTGTTCGAATCGATCCTGTCGATCTTCCCCTGCACCGCAACTCCGCCAATCTCGACCGGTGCGATTTCATCGCCGCTTCCGCCCTTCATCCCGAAGCCGACCTCGAACTTCTCCGGCCTGAAGCCGTACCCGGTCAGCTTCGACTGTACCTTGGTCAGGAATAGCTGGAGAGTCCCCGGAAAATCCTGCGTCCCAAGTATGGTTTCCCTTTCGATTTCGAACAGGTCTCTCCCGAAAGTACCCTCTGCGCCCACGCCGAGCCCGTCCAGGACCTCCCGCGCGACGGAAAGGAGCAAATCGAGTTCGGACGCCGCGCCGGCAAGCCGGTTCCTCTTCGAGAGCTCGGTGTAGAAACGGTAAAGTATCTGATGCAGCACCGCCCCGCGCTCGATGGAGCTTAGCGAAGTTTCTATATCCGGTACCTCCGCGATCTGGAGTACCCTCCGCGCAAAAAACTGGAAGCCGCACCTCGAAAGAGATTCGAGCTGCGCCGCGGAAAAGATTCTCGAGCCGAGCTTCTCGTCCAGCGAGCTCGCCAGTTCCGAATCGGTTATCTTTCCCGCAAACTCGCTCTCCCTGTCGTCGCGGTACCTGGCGGCTTCGGCGGCCATGCATCTGGCAAGGTTGGGAGGGAGCAATTTCGAGACGGAAGCTTCATCGGCGATCTTGTCCCGCGCACCTGAAAGCACCGCCTCGGATTCTACCAGCTGATGAGCGTTGTAGATGTTCATAGTTCCGCCTGTCGCCTCGTCGTGAACCTCGCAATCGAGTATGGACGTGACGGCATCTATAAAAGACGACCTTGCAAACCGGACCTCCTCACGCTGGAGAGGATGGATCAGGAACAGTCTCTTCCGGAAGGAGCTGACCGCCTGGTAGAACAAGTGCCTCTGCAGGTACGGCTCGGTCTCGCGGTTCTCCTCCTGCGATCGCAGAGGCAGGAAAATCTCCGGATCGTATTTCGCCGGCAGCTCTCCTTCGTTCAAACCGACGATGAAGAGGTGATCAAACTCCAGTCCCCTGATTTCTTCCAGTGAGGTGACATAGACGCCGTAGCCGTATTTCTGGCGGATATTGTAGCGTGTAAGCGAAAGCGCCGACCTCAGATTTTCCATCCAGAGTTCCACGGGGAGGCTTCCGCTTCCTCTTTGCTCTTCCACTCCCACGACTTCGTCGAGCACCTCGAAGAACGAAGCCAGTGCCCGCGCGTCCCTCTCGACAAGCTCCGTGGATATACCAGGTATGTCGACCCTGATAATATTCTCGTATATCCACAGGCGGGCGACGAGAGACCTTACCGCTTTCCTGAACTCCCCCGGCGATAGCTCTCCGCCGAAGCCGGATAGCTTGGTCTCTATCGAGGAGAGTATCCGCACGGCGCTTCTGAGTGACTCGACATCTTTCGCCGAGTCCATGCCGTTGTTGTCCGCGCCCTCCAGCCTGCTCATGAACTCCAGTCGGGATTCGATCGCCCCTTTGAACGCCTTCAATCCTCTCTCGAACCTGCAAAGCCCGGCCGCATTATAGATGATACTTCCTGCCCTGCTCGGCGTGAACCCGTCGGCCACTCTGAGCATGCTGTTGGTGACGGCTCTCAACAATGCCGTGCGCTCGTAATCGGCGACTTTCACGTCGATAAACGACAGTATCGCGTTCACGACGCTGTTGCTTTCCAGCGTATACCTGTCCGTTATGTTTGCGGGTATACGGTACTTCCGGAAGACTTCGCGGAATATCCTGGAATAATTCTGCGGAAGGTACGAAGCGACGCAGATCCGGTCGAGCTGTTGCCGCGGGTCATCCTTCATTATCTCTTTGATCTTTTCCGCGACGAACTCCGCCTCTCTCAGCGTATCCCTTACTCCCGCGACGACTATTTTCTTTCTGAAGTCGAGTCTCGACGGCGGGATACTATCGGCAAACAAGTACTTCGCGAGAAAGTCCGACGGCTCAGCACCGGGTTTCCTTTCAGGTTCCGGCGTCTCGATCTTGAATCCCCTCACCCTGAGCTCACGCGAAGTCGAGATCATGGTACGGAAGAGATACTCGTTGGACTCTTCGCAGTCCAGCTTGATGAGGAACGAGAAGCGCTTGTTCGAGGAGACGAGCCGGAGGAACTCCAGCTCCGGCTTCTTAAAATTGTAAAATCCCTCGACGAAGAATGAAAACTCCCGCGGAAGACGTCGCTCGAGCGGCTCGCGCGACGCCGAGAGCCCGGCGTTCACAAGCGACAACAGGCCGGCACTGTCCGTCAGTCCTGTGCCGAGCCGATTCTCGTATTCGGAATAAATCTTGTGGAATTCGGCAAGCTTCAGCCGCTCCGATTCCTCAGCTGCCGTCACCATTGTCCCGTAGTCGTCCGGCGTGATCCCGTTTTCTCTCAGGTACCCGATCTGGTCCACGATCTTCTTGATGGTACCTATCGGCGCGACCCCCTTTCTCGCGCCGGGCCTGTACGACGCGTACCTGAAGAACCTGAAGTCACCCTGCGACAGTATCTCGCTGACGATCATCCCCTGCATCGACGGGGAGATCACCCTCCTGGCGGAAGGCGTCAGCGCGAACAATTCGTGCGCGAACAGCTCGAGTGTGTAGAGGGGAAGTTTCCCGAACGTTACGTCGGTCACCAGCTCGCGCTGGAGCTCGCGGACCCGCCTGCGCGTCGGAACGATGTAGATGAAATCGTATTGCCCGGTCCCCGCAGCCGCGGCAGCGCGTTTGCTGACAGCCTCGACGAAATCGGCGGCCGGCGCCGCCTCAAAATTCCGCGTAAGGATAATCGCCATTACTCTATCTTCGGCGGCTCCTCGTCGATGTCCGCAATTCCTTCCAGCCTCTCCCTGAACCGTCCGAGCGCCTCGTGCGACTCGCCGTACTTGTTCGAGGCGTTCTTAAGATGAGTCCCGAGCGTGTCGAAGCTGTCGACGAACTTCGCGAGCGAATTCTCGAGCTGCGCGAGCTGGTCCCGGACGCGCTGCGCGTTCTTCTCTATCTGCATTCCTTTCAGACCTATCGCGATCGCCTGGATGTATGCGTAGAAGCTGTTGGGCGATGCGGGAACGACGTGCTTCTTCATCGCGTAACGGTAGGCGCTGTTCTCGTCGTTGTCCGAGATCAGGAGCTCGTAGTACATGCTCTCCGACGGAATGAACATGATCGCGAAATCGAACGTGTTTTCCGCGGGCCTGATGTACTTCTCCGCTATGTCGTCGATCTGCTTCTTGACTACGCTCGAGAACCTGTTGAGGGCCGTATTCTTCTCGGCGTCGGTTGTCGCCTCGACGTATCTCTGGAATTCATCCTTGGGGAATTTCGAATCGATCGGGATAATCCTCTCCGAGGTCCTTATTATTGCGTCCACTTTCGAACCGTCCCGGAAGGAATACTGGAACTCGTAGAACCCCTGAGGAATGACCTGCTTTATCAGTTCTTCCAGGAGCGTCTCGCCAAGGTTCCCGCGCAGCTTCGGGGAGTTGAGGATGTTTTGTAATTCGTTGATCTGCTTCCCTATCTCGAGCATGTTGTTGCTCGATTCCTTCAGCTCGCCGAAGTCCTGCTTCAGCGAGGAGAAGAGCTTGTTGGCCTCCGATAGCTGTCCGCCCAGCTGCCCTTCGAAGCTGGAGAGCCTCTGTTCGACGGATCCTCGCAGACTTTCCACCTGCTTCCCGACCACGCCCGAGAGTTCGGATATCTGCTGGGCCATCTGTCTGACCTGGCTGTCGGTAGCCGCCATCGACTGGCCGAGCCGCTGGTCGACCGAGCTCGTAAGCTGTTCAACCTGCTTGCCGATCAGTGCGGTAAGCTGCGACATCTGCCCCGCGAGCTGCTCGACCTGAGAGTTCGTTCCGGCCCGGTTTTCCTCCATGCTCTTCGAGAGAGAATTGCTCACCAGCTGGAGAGTGCTGGCCATCGATTCGCTGTTGGAGCGTGTCGTCTCGGCGACGGATTTTACGGCTGACTCGACGTCCGATTTGAAAAGTGTGAAAAGCTGCAACGTCTGGTCCGATGACGACTGCTGCTTCATCGACGAGTTTCTGAACTGGACGAGAAAAAAGACCAGCACGACGATCACTACTGCCATCGCCGCAAGAATTATTGTTTCCATGCAACTCCCTCAATGAATTAGAATTACCGGCGCTCTCGCCCAAAATCTCCGTCGTCAGCCACCCTGAACACGTTCACTTTGTGCCTCTGTGCCTTTGCGCCTCTTCAAAACATCTTCTTCCTTCTCGTCAGGTATGCGGTCAACGCCTTGTCGAAAGGAGTGGAGGTGCTGAGGAGGGAGTAGTCGATATCGTTCTCGAAACACCTGCTCTTAAGGTCTCGCACGAACCTGTCGATGCTCTTGCTGTATGCCGACCTGATTGCCGACACCTGCGTCGAAATCCGCTCTCCAGTCTCCATGTCCGTAAATACGGCGTCGGCCGGGAAATCGAGTTTCAGCTCGGAATCGTCGAGCACCTGGAAAGCGATAACCTCGTTTTTCCTGTGCCTGAAATGTTTGAGCGCCGTGATGACATTTTTCGTATCGTCCAGGAAATCGCTAATCACGATGATCAGCCCGCGCCTCTTTATCCTCTCTGCCAGGGTGGACAGCGCGCTTGCCGTGGAAGTTCTGGCGTTGGGCTGCAGGCCAGACAGCTCTGTCAGCAGGAGCTTCATGTAGGAGTATGTCAGGTGGGGCTCATAAAAGCGCCGCACAGATTCGTCATAGACCGCGAGTCCGGTTGCGTCCTGCTGCTTCATCATCAGGTAGATCAGCCCCGCGGCAAGATATGCGGAGTATTCGAGCTTACTGACGCTGCCGTCTCGCTTGAAGCCCATGGAGTTGCTCGCATCGATGAGGATATAGGCTTTGAGGTTCGTCTCCTCTTCGTACTGTTTAATGTAGAGCCGGTCGCTGCGCCCGAACACTTTCCAGTCTATGTTCCCGATGTCGTCGCCCGGAAAATACTGCCGATGCTCTGCGAACTCCACGCTGAACCCGTGATACGGGCTGCGATGCATTCCGATAAGAAATCCTTCTACGATCAGCCTGGCCCGTAGCTCCATGTTCGAGAGCTGCGAGATGAACTGCGGGGTCAGCATCCTGAGTGCGTTTTCGCTCATACGTAAGGAAATTTACGGAACTCCACGCCCAAAACCATCAGCGAACTCCGTGCATGAGGCCTTGACAAATTAGGAAAAGAGTTATAATTTAGATGTGGTCTAAATAGCAATAACGGCTTGATTCTTTCAAGCACAAAATGCCTGCGGAGCCAGTATGAAGTTATTACTGTTTCTCATCTTTTCGTTGACGATTGCAAGCGTCTCAACTTCAGCAGCTCAGGACAAATATTACGTCTGGACTTATCCTTACGGAACAACCGCCAGAGGCGAGTTTGAGCTCGAGAGCAACTCCTTCTTCACAACGCCGACGCTTTCCAACAACTCCCACTCTTTCATCCAGCAGTTCGAGCTCGAGTACGGAGTAAGCGATAGGTTCCAGATCGGACTGTACCAGGTTTTCGGTCGCGACTTCCCCGAAGGCAGGTTGTCCTCTGAATCTTTCATGTTGGAAGCCCTGTACAAACTCGCACAGGAAAATGAATTGCCGGTAGATCCGATGTTGTACGTGGAATACGAGCGCAACTGGAATTTCAAAAATGCCAATCGCGCTGAAGTCAAATTGATCCTCTCCAAAGATATCGGGCGTCTCAATGGAACGATCAACGGAATTGCAGAGTATGAATTCGGCAAAGGGAGCGAACTCACTCCTGAATTCAGCGCGGGATTCAGCTATGAATTACTCGACGGCTTCAGGGTGGGCGTGGAGTCATTCGCTACGCTTGCCGGCGAGGAGGCTGTCGATGAAGACTTTGGCGGAACGGGAGCCGGGCCGACGGTTTCATTGGCAACTCCATGGTTCGATATTACCTCGGGTGCCACATTCGGGATTCTCAAGAATTCGAACGCTGTGAACTTCTGCACAACACTGAGTTTTGACTTGTAAAAACCGTGCCACCCGGCGATCACGCCGAAGAGGGTCCAGGGAAGACATTTGATGGCGATTGAGAGGATAGAAGAAGACTTGAAAACTACCGTCGCTGGGCGTAACTTATTTAGACTTAATTTAAACAGTAAGGGTACGATGGAAACGGCAAAGCAGAAATTTGAAGACTATTTGCGAGAAGAAAATTACCGTGTCACGCCGGAGCGCTTCGAAGTCCTCGATGCGGTGATGGCGACAAACGGCCACTTCGACGCCGACGAGCTTTTCCTGACCTTGAAGAAGGGAGGTAGCAAAGTATCAAGGGCTACCGTGTACAACACCCTCGACATCCTCGAGGAGTGCGAGCTCGTCTTCAAGACGCGCCTGAAAGATCACGGATCCAGGTACGAAAAGGCATTCGGCAGGTCCCACCATGACCATCTCCTCTGTGTCAAATGCGGGAAGATCGTGGAGTTTGTCGACGACAGCGTCGAACAGGCCCAGCAGGCGATTGCAAAGAAATTCAAATTCACGCTTATCAGCCATTCCCACCAGATCTTCGGCATCTGCCCGGACTGCAAGAACGGCCAGTAGAGAAAGATCTGCATTACCGACATGACGATTTTCAGAGAACGCCCCGCAAGGGAAGCGACAACGGAAGCAGCCGCGACAACTGCGGCGAGAGAGGTTGGCAGTAGGATCACCCTCAAAGACCTGAAAGTGGGCGAAGTCGCCCACATCGTAGATTTTCTCGTCGAAAACGACGCGATGAAAAAGATCGAGGCGATGGGCCTCAGGCGCGGGAAGAAGATCACGATCATGCAGAAACTCGGAAGGGGCATCGTCGTGAAGACGAGCAATTCCAGGATCGTGATAACTTCGGACGTCGCAAGGAACATCGAGGTGAAATGACTCGGACCATAAAGGTGGCGCTCGCCGGCAATCCGAACGTCGGCAAGACCACACTGCTGAACCACGCGGCAAAGACCAACCTGAAGGTGGGCAACTGGGCCGGCGTGACGGTAGAGAAGAGAGAGGGGTTCCTGAGTTACAACGGCTTCGACATCCACTTCATCGACCTCCCCGGCATTTACACTCTCGAACCGATCTCCGAAGACGAGTGGATCGCCTATAATTTCATATCCGAAGAGAAGCCCGACGTCATAGTCGACGTAATTGAAACTACGAACGCCGAGCGGGACCTGCTTCTAACAACCGAGCTGCTCGAACTTGAAAGGCCGATGATAATCGCCCTGAACATGTCCGACGAAGCAAAGAAGCTCGGCATCCAAGTCGACAGCATCCATACCGGCGAGCTCCTCGACATCCCGGTCATCAAGACCAACGGCAGGAACGGCGACGGCGTCAAGGAACTCCTGGACGCAATAGTCGCCAGTGCGGAAGCACACCGCCCACCGAAGACCGTCCGGTACAGCGAACAGGTCGAGCAGGCGCTCGGCTCGCTGGAGAAACGGAACCATGACGGGAAGATGGACAAGCGTGCCCTCCTAAAGATGCTCATCGAGGGGAACGGCCGGAATGAAGAGAAAGCCAGTCTCGAGAAGTTCTTCAGAAAAGACATCAACAGCATCATCAAGGACGAAAGGTACGCATTCGCCCACGGATTTTACAACGAGTCGTTCAAAAGGAGAAAGCCGACCGCGAGGGATCTCACGGACAGGATAGACAAGGTCCTCCTCCACCCGATCCTCGGCTTCTTCATATTCCTCCTGGTGATGTTCCTCCTTTTCAAGATATCCTTCGATTTTTCTACCCCGTTCATGAACTGGACGCAGGGTCTTATAGACAACTTCTTCTCGCCGCTCGTCCTTTCGCTCCTTTCCGACATAGGCGCCGGGAAGTGGCTCCCGCAGTTCTTCTCCCAGGCAATCGTCGGCGGCGTCGGGTTCGTGATCACCTTCGTCCCACTCATCGGAATGATCTACTTTCTTATCGCCCTCCTGGAGATGTCGGGTTATATGCCGAGGATCGCGTTCATCATGGACCGCTTCATGCACAGGCTCGGGCTGCACGGCAAGGGGATGATACCGCTTCTTCTCGGATTCGGCTGCAACGTGCCGGCGGTCATGGCGACCAGGACTCTTGAGAACAAGCGCGACAAACTCCTGGTCATGGCGATGATCCCGTTCATGAGCTGCCCGGCGAGGCTTGTGGTGTTCTCGTTCTTCGCGGTGATGTTCTTTGTGCACCCGGCCATGGTGATATTCTCGCTCTACCTTCTCGGGATCGCCATCGGCCTGTTGACCGCCTTCTTTCTGCGGAAGACGGCCTATCGCGGGCGGCTTTCGCACTTCGTGATGGAGCTTCCTCCCTACCGCGTGCCCAGGCTGCGCACCGTTTTGCAGATCGCCTGGGTGCAGGTGAAGAGCTTCATGTACAGGGCAGGCACCGTGATTTTCGCGGCGTCCGTCGTAATCTGGGTTCTGCTCAATACCCCGCCGAATTTGAAGAGCCAGTCCGACAGCGCCGCCGCATACGTTGGTAAGGCTATTACGCCGGTCCTCCAACCGATAGGGATCAAGGATTGGCGGATATCGACTTCGCTCATCCCCGCTTTCCTCGCAAGAGAGATCGTCCTCAGCTCGATGGGGACCATTT
This sequence comes from Candidatus Kryptoniota bacterium, assembly GCA_024641705.1. GTDB lineage: Bacteria > Bacteroidota > Ignavibacteria > Kryptoniales > JAKASW01 > JAKASW01. The sequence goes on along the minus strand of JAHECO010000036.1, from coordinate 7,759 downwards.
ATTCCGTCGACGTGCAGAAGAAGAACACGGAATTCCATTTCCTCCCGGCACTCGAAGTACAGATGAAGGGCTTCGCCTCCGCTACCAAGGAAAGCTTCATGTCGCTGCTCACCCCATCTATTCAGACTCTTCAGGCCGACGAGGGAGACCAGGGCCTCCGGTCCGTGATCAGGTCGAGTTTCACGCCGGCGTCCGCACTTTCGTTCATGATCTTTCTTCTCCTGTATACTTCATGCCTCGCGACCGTAGCGGTCATGGCACGAGAGGGAGGAAAGAAATTTGCCTTCCTCTTCCTCGCGTATAGTTTCGTCATGGCATGGGGAGTGGCATTCGTCGTGTACCAGGTGGGGAGCCTGTTATGACCGGCGAGATCGTGTTCATGTCGGTTCTCGCTCTCTTTGCCGGAGCGGTGATCTTCAGGGCGGTAAAAAAGAAGACGAAGAAGAGCTGCTGCGAGTGAAAATCAACGAAGGAAATCGGAGGGAAGAAGGCGCGGGAGTCCTTCGGCTTCTTACTTCCCGTTTCTTACATCCTGTTTCGATCTTTTCATAATGCACTCATTCCTTCCATCCCCGACAAAATACTCGCATTCATGGCAGTGAGGTGATGTGGTCGGGAGTGCGTCCCCCGAAGGAAAAAACCCCTCTTCCGCTCCCATCGCTTTTATGCCGCCGATCATCAAACGGAGCACGTCTTCGAATCTTGACATTTCTGCTCTAGAATATACTCTCCGCAGATACCTTCCCGGCTCCCGCGTGAAGATGATCGTCACGTCGAATTCCTTCTGGCCTGGTTTCATATTGCCGCACAGTGAAGCGTAAAGCTTCATCTGGATCTCGTACTCCGAGTATATTTCCTCGTCCGTCCTGTCGAGGCGGTTGGTCTTGTAATCATATATGTGAAGCCCGTTATCGTCCTCGATCAGCAGATCGAGCGTACCGGTCAGGAAGTCGGAACCGAACTTCCTCGTTATCGTCTGCTCCGTATACTTCTTCCCCTTCCCGCCAATAGCCTGCAGCGTCGCGAGCGCGTTCACGGCGTTCGTGGCGACGGTTGCCGCAAGCTTTCCCGTCTCATCGTCGGTCAGGATACGGTCTACCCCCGAAGCCACGGCATGTCTCGCGGCTTCATTTACCGCCGCCTGACCGGATTCGTCGGTTGAAACCATTTGTTCGAGAACGGCATGGACCAGCGATCCCTTGAGTGTCGCCAAAATGGAGTCGTCGTTCTCGGCATTCTCGTCGAACCTGAGCCTGGTCTCCGGCGTCGGCATTCCCAGCCGGTACCTCAAGAAATACTTGGTAGGGCAGAGCTGGTAAGTCTGCAGGACGGTGGCGGAATAAATTTCGCCGTCTATCCCGACAGGTATCGAGCCGAGGAAGAAGTCGCCTGCCGGGATTTTCGCCGCGGCCTTGCTCCCTTTCGTCTCTTCAACGCGTGGAACCGATGTATGTACCTTTATCTTCACTCCCGGCAATTCCAGATATCCTCCGTCGGGAGCTCCTGTAAGGTCGAGGCTTCTCGAGAGGATGTCCGTGAAAGAATTCACGGAGAGCGACTCCTTCTTCGTGGCAGTCGTCAGTACGAGCCTGTCCATCGCCCTGGTACAGGCAACGTAAAAGAGTCTCGAGATTTCGGCCTGCTCGCTCATACTCTCGAGGCGCCTGTAAAGCGAGAAGGCCGGCGGTATGTCGCCCCCGACAAACGGCAGGATGCCGACATAGTCGTTGATGATCACGCTTGTCCCGCGGCGTGTGAATGAATCGCAGAAGGGGACGAAAACCACGGGGAACTCGAGTCCCTTCGCCGCGTGTACTGTCATGATCTTCACGGCATCGACCGCTTCGTCGACAGGAGCCTGTCCCTCGCGGGCGGTCTCTTTCAGGTACTTGATGCGCTCGACGAAATCGTAGAGGCTGTTGAAGCCGCGCCCTTCGAATTCCCTCGCGATGGCAAGAAGCTTCCTGAGGTTTGCGATCCTCTGGTCCCCGGTTGGCGAGAGGCGGTAGGCGCCGAGCCACCCCGTCCGCTCGAGTATCCTGTTGATCAGCTGGGGTATCGTCAGCCTCTGCGCAAGTTGGATCTCATCCCCGAGTACCGAGGAGGCGTATTTCACCTCATCGCCCGCGGCATCAGAGGTCGCGAACGACTGCAGCTGTTCGAACAGGGTTTCTCCTCGCGCCGCGGACATCGCATAGAGCTCGTTTTCAGATATGCCGAAGAAAGGGGAACGAAGTATCGTAAGGAGGGCTATGTCGGAATCGTTGTCGAGAAGAAATGTGAGATAGTTAGTAAGGTCGAAGATTTCCTGCGCGGAATAGAAACCTATACCGGCGGAAACGACATACGGTATTCCGAATTTCGAGAACGCTTCTTCGAGCAGCGGGAGTCGCGCGCGCGTCCGAAGCAATACCGCAATGTCTCCGTATATTATCCGCCTCTCGCTCTCGTTCTCCCTGACGGCCTTGACCACCTCTCCGGCGTTCACCATTTGCCTGATCCGTGCAGCCGTAAAGAGAGCCTGGGGATCGCCCCTGCTGTCCGTCACGCCCGCGTCACCATCATCTTCCTTATCGGGTTCATCACCTTTCCGTTTTTCCCTGAGGAAGATCTCAACCGGCACCGATGCTCCGGCCGGACGGCGGGGAACGATCGCGTTGTAGGGCGTCTGGTCCATCGAGGGAAAGCCGGCCACACTGAAGACCTTGCTTCCTTTCAGGACCTCCGGAAACACGCCGTTCACGAACGCGGCGATGTCGGAATTCATCCTGAAGCTTTCGGACAGCGGGAGGTTGAGCCCGCTCTCGATCTCCGCGAGGTTCCGGCCCGCAGCCTGCGAGACCTCCACCTGCGCGTTGCGGAACCTGTATATCGACTGCTTCGGGTCTCCCACGACGAACAGCCTCGACTCGGTCTCGAAATTACCGAGCAGGTTCAGAAATATCTCATACTGCAGGAAGTTTGTATCCTGGAATTCGTCGACCATAACGTGCCTGAACCTGGAGACAAGTGTGCTCCTCACGTTCCGGTTATCGCCCAGGAGCCGCATCGTGAGTATCTGCAGGTCATCGAAGTCGAGCGCCCCCATCAAAAATTTCTTGTGCGCGTAGTTCTGCTCGCTCCTCTCGTACAATGCGACGATCGTTCGGAGGAGCTGCAGATAGCCTGCGGTATCTGCGAATGCCGATCCATCGGAGACTGCCTCCACGGAAGAGAAAGCCAGCTTGAGTACTGAAAGTGCCTCATCGGAAGAAAATGCGCCGCCGCCTTCGATGACGACATCCCGTTTCCTCGGAGTGCCTGCTTTGGTCAGAATTCTGTCGAGCATAGATTTTATCTGGGTGAGCAGAGGAACCAGCGACCCGGATCCTCCGGCAATCACGTCGTTCAACGCATCCACATCCGGCTTGAAGTCGGCCTTTATCCCCGAGACGTTTAGACTTATCACTTCGGCAACGGCGCGGGCGAGGTTCAGCCAGTGGCCGCGGATAGTCTCTTCGTCCGGGAGTATCTTCTTCCCCTTCAGCCTGGCATGCTCTATCTTCTCGCGGTTGTCCAGCAGCCCGACAAGGAGTGCCGGCAGCCTGCCGTACCCGATCTTCACGAGAAGGTCGTGTACTTCCCTCTTTTGCCCGGTCCCCTGTGAACCCGGTCGTTCTTCGGCGAGGGAGTCCCTGATCGCAGCAACGCACGCGTCTTCCTTCAACGAAGACGCGTCGAAATCCTCGAGCACCTTAAAGTTGGCATCGATGCCTGCCTCTACCGGAAACTCTCGCAGCACCTGGGAACAGAACGAATGTATCGTGCTGATATTAGCCTCCAGCATCCTGTCCCGTGCTTCCCCGAGCGCGGCGGCATAGGGGCCACCGCTCTTCCTTGCCGCCTGGAACTCCGAGCTTATCCGCGCACCGATTTTCTCGCGAAGCTCCAAAGCAGCCTTTTCGGTGAATGTCAGGCAAAGGATCTGCCCGACACCGGCACCGTCCTTTACTGCGCCGACGTAGCGCTCGACGAGTACCCGAGTCTTCCCGGAACCCGCGTTCGCGGTGACGGAGATGTGCTTATCCAGCGCGAGGGCTTTGCTTTGCTGATCAGTCAGACCCGTCATTTGAAACCGTGCAAGAGCTCCTTCCATTTCCGGTACAGCTGCGCGGTGGCGACGACATCCCCCATGCAGTACTCCGCGATCTCCCTGTACCGCTTCCCGCGGAAATAGTCGTTGATGTCGTAGCCGGTGATCCCGTGAGACTTGGGACTTTCTATGCCGAACGACTTGCAGTAGAAGTCGAAATTGAATTTGCGCGTGACGCCGTGGTACGTCAGCTCCTCCAGCAGGTCGACGTGATGCGTCATGGAATACCTGCTTCCCGCCATGAGGTCGCACGCGGGCTTTATGCCGAGCATAGCCGAACGCAGCATTACGAACGGGCAGTCGAAGCTCCGCCCGTTGAACGTGACAAAGTCGTCGAACTTCACTATGTATTCCCAGAACTTCTGGAGCACCTTCTTCTCGTCGCCGCTTATGTAGAGGAACGTGTTCTCTCCCTCTTTCTTCTCGTCCTCCGATTCCTCATCGGCACAGTAGAGCGAGATGCCGTTTCCGGAATCGACGTTGAGGAGTGCGATCGCGACGACCTGCGCCGTGAGCGGCCACAGATTCAGCTGCTTGATGAGTTCCATTCTCATCTGTTCCCGCTTCTCCTCATTCTCTTCCTTGTCTGCCCCTTTCATAAGGTAATCGATCTGCGCCTTGTCGAATGTCTCGGGCAGGAACCCGGATGTCTCGATGTCGAAAACCACCGCTGCCATTAGAGCCTCCTGACTTTTGTTGAATTCGAAAGGACCATTCCGTGAATTGACTACTCTTCCGCGTTTATCTCGAGCCTGACGATGTCAAACCCCTTCTTCGATTCAAGGACCCCGAACACGACCCCGGCGAATACCATCAGCATCCCGACGAGGAACACCGCCGTCGAGAGATAGTGGAGCTCGATGAATCCCTGGAATGCCGCCGCGCCGATGAGAAGCGAGCTGATTACGAAGAAGGCGGCGGCTATCGTATAGCTCAGCACCGAGTTCCTCACGAGCTTGGCGCGCATGCCTAAGTGTTTGAGCTGCCTGGCCGTGCTCTCCAGCCGGAGGTTCTCCTCTGGAGTGAACTCTCTGTCGGCCGCCTTCATGACGAGCCGGCGTTTCTCGTCGTTGATGAGGCGTATCCTGTTCACTACACTCGAATATTTGTTGTTCGCGCCAAGGAGGAGTAGCCCGCACGCGGATATCATCACCGCGGGAGAAAGCATAAGTTGTATCAGCTTTGAAGCGTCAACCGTGTGTTCCGATAGTAACATTTCCAATCCCTGCAGAAACCGCCGTTGATTATTCGCGCACCGGATGAATTTCGAGCCGACCCTCGGCTCAAACTAATTTGCGGGTTGGGAGCGATAAAACAAAACGAGGCCGCCCCGGTTTATGGGACGACCTCGCTGTGACCGTATGTTATAGCGTGATGCCTTTACAAGCGCAGTCTCTTCTCCATGCCTCAACGCAATTTGGGCAGAGGAGGCATTCCGCTGAAAACTATTTTCCTATGTACTTCCCGATCCATCCGAGCACGGTATTCCACCAGAGCCGCGAGTCCTGCGGCTTCACGACGAAGTGATATTCGTTCGGAAAATAGAGCATTTCGGACGGAACGTGCATCATCTGGAGAGCCGTGAAGAGCTGGAATCCCTGGCTCACGTCGAGGCGGAAGTCGTTCTGGCTGTGGATCACCAGCATCGGCGTCTTGAAATTCTTCACGTATGAGCTGGGCGACCATTTCTGATAGAGCTTAGGGTTCGTCCATGGAGTACCCTTGAATTCCCATATCGGGAACCAGAGTTCTTCCGTCGAACCGAAAGCGCTCACCGCGTCGTATACACCGTCGTGGCTCACGAAGCACTTGAAAATTCCCTTGTTGTTGTGTCCTTCCATCCAGTTCATCATGTACCCGCCGTACGAGGCACCGGCTGCCGCGATCCTGTTCTTGTCGATGAACGAATAGTGTTTCACCACATAGTCCACGCCTTTCATCAGGTCGACGAACACCTTCCCTCCCCAGTCGCCGCTTATCTGATCGGTGAACTTCTGGCCGTATCCGGTCGAGCCGCGCGGGTTAACCATTACCGCGACGTAGCCTGGCGCCGCGAACATCTCGGCGTTCCACCTGTAATGGAACTCGTCCATCCACTGCCCCTGCGGCCCGCCGTGGACGAGATAGACCATAGGATATTTCTTGTTGCGGTCAAAGTTCGGCGGCTTGATGAGGAAACCTTCGACTTTCGTGCCGCCCGCTCCCTCGAACCAGAAGGGTTCCCACCGGTTCATCTCGAGTTGCGACAGCAGAGTGTCGTTGGTGTGTGTAAGCTGCGTTACCTTTCCGGTCGCAATTTCCATCTTGTAAATGTCGTTCGGGTGTGTCACCGACTGGCGCAGGAAGACCAGGTACTTGCCGTCCGGCGTGATCGTCATGTCCTCATTCGTGGAATTAGTGGTCAGCTTCTTCACTTTTCCCGTCGATGCATTCACTTCGAATATGTTGTGATAGCCTTCGTCGTCCGCATTGAAATAGAGCGCTTTGCTGTCCGGTGACCACACGACTTCGTCCATAGAGCGGTCGTACTTCTCGGTGAGGTCTATGATCTTGCCGTCCTGCGTATCGTAGAGCACGAGCCTGGAGCGGTCGGACTCGAATCCCGGGATCATCTGCGCGCGGTAAGCTATGTACCTGCCGTCGGGTGAATACAGAGGCTGGTTGTCGTTGGAGGGATTCGTGGTAATCCGCTTGGATGTTCCGCCGTTCACGCTTACCGTGAAGAGGTCGTTGTTCGTGCTTACGGCCACCATCTTGTCGGTATTCTTCACGTAACAGACCTTCTTGCCGTCGGGCGAAAAAGAATAATCCATCTTCCCGCCAAGATCGATGGGCGGAGTATCGAAGTCACCGGGAGTGAGATCGACCGGATTACCGCCCTCTGTACTTACGACAAAGAGATGGCTTCTCTTGCCGTCCTTCCAGTAGTTCCACACCCTGTAAGGAAGGTGTGTAAAGAATTTGGCCTTCACCTGCCCGTTCTCAAGTTCGTTCTCGCGGGCTGCGTTGCACGAGTCGGAGGTGCATTCTGGAAAGACGTCCGAGACAAACGCAATATGCTGGCTGTCCGGCGACCACAGGAGTCCGCTCGCGCCGAGGGCGATGCCGGTCAATTTCCTGGCCGCGCCGCCTGCGGCGTCTTCGACATAAACCTGCGGGACACCGTTCGTGTCTTCCGCGACGAAAGCGATCTGCTTTCCATCAGGCGACCATACAGGTTCGCTGCTGGATTTGAAACCCGTTTTGAATTCACGCGAATCTTTACCATCGATGGAGACGAGATAGATCGTGCTCCACCCCTTGTTCTCTTCCATACTGTAGGAAGTGATTTGATAGGCAATCGTCTTGCCGTCCGGTGAGACCTGCGGATCGGAAACCCTGCCGACCTTCCACATGTCCTCGACGGTTACGGGATGTTTCTGAGCGTATGATAGTCCGGAAATCAGGAGGAGGATTAGAATAACAGGAGTAAGTTTTCTTGGCATGTCGAGCTCCTTTGGGTTTAAGTTCACTGAAGTTATTACCTGAGCCTCTAAAGTTCGTCAGACTATTTCTTCCCTCCCCGGCGGTCGGGCGGCAGTTTTCCAGCCTGGCGAGCGGTCGGACCCTCGCAAACTGTAGAAAATT
>JAHECO010000077.1 GCA_024641705.1 Candidatus Kryptoniota bacterium | reverse complement strand
ACCGATCCCGAGGAGATAGAGTTCATTAAAGGGTCGCCGGAGGCGGTCAAACTCGCCAACGACCTGGGGCTCAAGGTTATCGTGATTTCCAATCAGTCAGGCGTGGCACGGGGGATAATGACGGCTGCACAGGTAGACGATGTGAACGAGCGTCTTGTCCATATGCTTGACGAAAGAGGTGCAGTGGTCGATGCGATATACTATTGCCCTCACCACCCGAAGTACGGGGAACGAATAACGTGCACCCGCCGGAAGCCGGGGACCGGTATGCTCTTGCGAGCGAAGGATGAATTCGGCCTCGATCTCGGCAAGTCGTTCGTGATCGGGGACAAGTGGAGCGACGTCGAATGTGGGAATAAAGCGGGCTCAATGACCTCGCTTGTACGCACGGGATATGGCGAAGCCGATTATCGGCGGTGCATTGACGCCGGAATCAAAATAGATTATCTTGCTGAGAACCTTTTCGACAGCATAACAAACTTTGTTCGAAAGAAACTTGAAACAGATAATTAAGAGTTTTTCCTGGATCGCCCTGGCGGCGGTCTTCCTCACGGGGTGCACGAGCAAAATAAACCAGACCGGCAGCTGGCTCGTCTCCACCGACAGTTCGCTCGTGCCGGTATTTTTCAGTTCTGTCAACGACTCGGCGAAGGTCACGACTTCTGAGGTGAACTTCGGCCTCGCCATGGGAACGAGTACGTCGTTGCTCCTTGGAAAAGTGCCTTGGACGGAAGCCGACCTGCTTATCAGGTTTTCCGCATTGGATCCGGTGGACAGTGCTGAAACAATCTTGTCAACCACGATCACCCTCCAGCGAACCACGTATGTCGTTCAGCCGGCCGCTGAAGATGTCCATCAGCTCCAATTCGCAGGATTTTCGATGGACACGGTCTGGAATGCTTCGACCTTCACCTGGGACAGCGTAAATGCTATAGGATACGGTACCCAGAACATAATCACTTCCAGCACAATCACGGATACAAGTGTGGTGCTGCAGATAGATTCGTCCGCGGTTCGACAGTGGGCGACCGCTACGCAGGACACGAACGTCAAGAACAACGGCTTCATAATAAGGCCGCAGAATGTCAGCGGCATGCTTTCCGTGTACGGGCCCGCCTACGCGACCAGCGGCTACGTGCCGGAATGTACCGTCGTTTACATTAAAGGTGGAGTGCTCGACACTACCGTAGTGACGCTCAGTTACGCCACGTCCGTCGCACAAACCTCAATTGGAAGCGTGGCGCCTTCCGGACCGTACAGTTTCGTTCAAGCCGGTACGGGTGAGAGGATGAACCTTGTGTTCGACCTGAGCCGGGTTCCGAAGTACGCCATCGTGAACCAGGCTACGCTGGTGTTGACAACCGATTCTGTCGGGCAGGCGGGCTACGGGAAGATACTGGCGATAGACACGCTCGCGGCTTATTACGTTTCCGACCCGTCGACGTGGTCGTATAATACGACGAACGCTGCATACGGGTATCCGGCTGCCGGAGGCAGAAACCTCTTCGACGTGACCACGATTATCCAGCACATTTTGAACACACAGAACTACGGGTTCCTGATCACGGAATACAGCGAACTGGACAACGTCAATGCGCGGTTTGTTTACAACGGCAACGCCCCAGATTCTCTTAAGCCGAAGCTCGTAATCACATATACGCCGACGACGAGAAGATGAAGAAATCAATTATCACGATTGCAGCCCTGCTTATCGCTGCCGGTTCTATCATGGCACAGGACGCCTCGCCGCTTTCAGACAAAGGCGTGGGAGCTTTCACTACTTTTGCCGGAAGCAGGTCGGCGGGTATGGGCAATGCCGGCCTCGCCCTGATCGGTAACGGTTATATGAACAGATTGAACCCCGCTACATGGATAGGCCTGGAGAACGTGCAGCTCACAGCGACCTATGATTTTGCGGGGGTCAGCTCGGAGGACAACGCCTCGAACAGCTCCTCCTACAGCGCAAACGGTAATTTTGGAGGAGGAATCTTTGCCTTGCCCGTCGATAGGAGTCTCGGCATATCTCTCGCGGGCGGTTTCACGCCGATCTCCTCCTACAAGTATCAGATTAATTCCACCGATACGGTGACCGGACTAAGCGGTTCCAACTTTGCCCTCGATCGAACGGGGTCCGGCGGTCTCGGCGAAGCTTTTTTCGGAGCGAGCGTCTCACCGATAACCGGCATAGGGATCGGCGCGACATTTCAGTACGCTTTCGGCCGGACGGAATCCGTGAGCTCGATTACCTTCGACAATTCCGGATACCAGACAGCCTACACCGATAACAGTATGTACCTGCGCGGATCGAGCGGGACGCTGGGAATAGTCCTGGGAAGCTTCGACAGGATCGCTGGCCTCAGTTTCCTGAAAGGCTTCACATTCGCAGGCTACTATAAATACCCGTTCAATTTGACCGGTACATCTGAAATCAACAGCATTTATTCGGATGGATTCGACACTACATTCGTGCAGCCGTCGAAGGGCTACATCCCGCCGGAATACGGGATCGGAATATCGAAAATATTCGACAACGGGCTCGGCGCGGTGCTCGATGTCAGGGCGCAGCAGCTTTCGAAATACAGCGACTCTTTCACTCCTGCGGGAAGTCTGAAAGATGCGCTGTTCATCGGCGGCGGCGTGGAATACCTGCAGGGAAGGGAAATTGGGTCGCTGTTTGCAAAGCGCGTATTGAGGGCTGGAGTCTATTACAACAAGACTCAGTTTTCAGTTCCTACAAAGTCGGGGCAGGAGAAACAAGTTGACGAACTCTTTGCCACTGCAGGCATCGAGATGCCGTTGAGTTACACTGCCACAATCGACATAGCCGCTCAATACGGCTTTCGCGGGCTCTCGAGCGACCTTCTTCTTCACGAAAGGATATTCAGGTTTTACGTATCCGTCACATTAGGCGAAGCGTGGTTTCTCCGGCCGAGGGGGGATTGAAAGTAATATGATTGCACTTGCGTCGGATCATGCCGGCTTTCGATTGAAGGAGAAAACAAAGGCGCTCCTCGACGAGCTTCACCTGGAGTACGAGGATTTCGGTCCGGATGGCGAAAGGCCGTGCGACTATCCGGATTACGCTTACACTGCGGCAAAGGCGGTCGGGAGCGGGCGTTGTGACAGAGGCATACTTGCCTGCGGCACGGGCATCGGCGTGGACATGGTTGCGAACAAGGTGGATGGTGTCAGGTCGGCACTCTGCACGAGCCTCGAGATGGCAGAGTTGTCCAGGAAGCACAACGATGCCAACGTCCTGAGCCTGGGCGGACGCTTGCTGGACTGGAGCTTGGCCGAAAAAATTATCCGCGCGTGGCTCAGTACGTCTTTCGAAGGTGGCCGCCATAAGGTACGTGTCGATAAGATACACAATCTCAGCGGGCACTAACTAATCTTCATCAAGAAGGGCCGACAACATGGATTTTCTGGACATCTTAAAGGAATCCGACCCAGAAGTGTTCAATTCTGTCGCCAGTGAAATAGGCCGGCAGGACAAGACCATCGAACTGATCGCTTCAGAGAACTTCGTGAGCAAGGCCGTTCTGGCCGCTCTCGGGACCGTACTAACTAACAAGTACGCGGAAGGTTATCCCGGCAAACGTTACTACGGCGGGTGTGAATTCGTCGACGTCGCGGAAGACATAGCCCGCGACCGCGTAAAGAAATTGTTTGGCGCCGAATATGCCAACGTCCAGCCGCATGCGGGAAGCCAGGCCAATATGGCTGCTTATTTCTCTTTCATCAAACCCGGCGACACCGTGCTCGGGATGAACCTTTCTCACGGCGGTCACCTGACACACGGCTCCCCGGTGAACTTCAGCGGCAAACTCTTCAATATCGTCCCCTACGGCGTGGACAGGGCCACCGGCCGAATCGACATGTCTGAGGTCGAACGGCTTGCCGCACAGCATAAACCGAAGATGATTGTCGTGGGGGCAAGCGCTTATCCCCGGGATATCGACTTCAAGACCTTCCGTGCCATCGCCGACAGCGTCGGTGCTTTCCTGATGGCCGACATAGCTCACCCGGCGGGACTGATTGCCACAAAGCTCCTTAGCGACCCGCTGCCTTACTGTCATATCGTGACCTCGACTACTCACAAGACTCTGAGAGGACCGCGCGGCGGACTTATTCTGATAGGGAAAGACTATGAGAACCCGCTCGGCCTGATCGCCCCCAAGAGCGGCAGGCTCAAGATGATGTCGGAGATAGTCGACTCCAACGTGATGCCCGGTATTCAAGGTGGGCCGCTTATGCACGTGATAGCGGCGAAGGCGGTCGCGTTCGGCGAGGCGCTCAAAGATTCGTTCGGATCGTATACTCGCCAGGTGATCGCGAACGCCGGGAGACTTGCGGAGGAATTGACGAAGAGAGGATACGAGCTCGTCTCCGGCGGGACCGACAACCATTTGATGCTCGTCGATCTTAGGAACAAGAATGTGACCGGGAAGGACGCGGAAAAGGCGCTTGAACAAAGCGGGATAACCGTCAATAAAAACATGGTGCCTTTCGACGACAAGTCCCCGATGGTCACAAGCGGGATTAGAATCGGCACTCCGGCGGTCACGACAAGAGGATTCCGGGAAAACGAGATGGCCGCTGTTGCCGACCTGATCGACAGGGTCGTGAAGGGTGCGGGAAACGAGAAGGTGTATTCAGAAGTGAGAGCCGACGTAAGAGCATTGTGCAGCAAGTTTCCTCTCTATGACTTTGCAAAGGAGCATTCTTCGGTAAACTCATGAGCGAACGCGTTCATGATATAGAATTGCCGGAAGAATCCCAGCGAGAGATGTCGTTCTGGGACCACCTGGAGGAATTGCGGAGCCGTCTCATCTGGTCCCTCGTCGGGATCGCCATAGGCACCGCGGTCTGCGCATTTTTTGCAGATGCGATAGTGAACAAGTTTCTCCTGGCGCCCGCCATACACGCAGTACCCCCCCTGAAGATCCAGAACCTTAAGCCTTACGGCCAGCTGATGCTGTACATGGAACTCGTGTTCATCGCGGGCGTGATCCTCAGCCTGCCGAACACGATCTACCAGTTCTGGAAGTTTGTCCAGCCCGCACTCTACCCGCGCGAGCGCAAGTACATATTCTCCATCGTTTTCTTCTCGACCTTCTTCTTTGTCCTTGGCGGGGCGTTCGGGTATTTCATCCTTATTCCGAACGCGCTCTCGTTCTTCTCGGGGTTCGGTTCCAAGTCGATCGAGAACATCATCGACGTGCAAGCCTATTTCGGTTTCGTGACAGGCATGATCCTGGCCTGCGGGGTTGTATTTGAGCTCCCCATGCTGTCCTTCTTCCTCGCCAAGCTGGGGATCATCAACCAGCAGTTCCTCAAGAAATATCGGAGGCATGCGGTGATAGTAATCCTCCTCGTGGCGGCCGCCATCACTCCGGGACCGGACGTCGCGAGCCAGGTCATGGTTGCGATCCCTCTGTACCTTCTTTACGAGATCTCCATAATCGTGGTGAAGGTCACGCGGTCCGGCAAACGCAGGAAGGAAAAAGAGACTGAGTAAAGTTTTACAGGTTGGTCTTGAATCTCGATGAAATAATTCTCCCGGTCCGGGAAGAATTAAGGATTTTCAACGAAGAATTCAAAAAGGCGATCCGTTCAAGGATCGGATTGCTGGATACCGTCGCGCGATACATCGTTCGCCAGAAAGGGAAGAAGATACGCCCGACACTGGTGCTGCTGTCCGCCGAAGCGACGGGGGGAATAAACAGTAGTACCTACAGGGCGGCTACGCTCGTGGAGCTCCTCCATACGGCGACACTGATTCATGATGACGTCGTCGACAGTGCTGATGAAAGGCGCGGCATCGCCTCGATCAACAGGGTCTGGAAGAACAAGGTTGCGGTCCTGATGGGAGATTATCTTCTTTCGAGAGGCCTGCTGCTCTCACTGGAAAACGACGAGTTCAAGTTCCTGAAGATCAGCTCCGTCGCCGTGAAGAGAATGAGCGAAGGTGAACTGCTCCAGATTCAGAAATCCCGGCAGCTCGACATGGACGAAGCCACTTACTTCAGGATCATATCCGACAAGACCGCCTCATTGATCTCCACCTGCTGCGAGCTGGGAGCCGCGAGCGCCACCGACGACGAAATGACCGTTGCACACCTGAAGAACTTTGGGGAGTACATTGGGATGGCCTTTCAGATCCGGGACGATGTGCTCGACTACGAAGGCAAGAAAGCCACTCTCGGAAAGCCGATCGGCGGAGACATCAGGGAGAGGAAGATAACGCTGCCGCTCATTTATGCATTGGAGAATGCTCCCGGTGATAAGGCGGGGCCAATACTGAGGCTGCTCAAAAAGGGAAAGCGCGGCTCGCGGATCAGCGAGGTGATAGATTTTGCCGAAGAGTTCGGAGGTATCGAACACGCTCACCGGAAAGCCGAGGGATTCATCTTGAAAGCGAGACAGGAGCTGGACATTATTCCTGATTCCGACTCGAAAGATTCTCTGCTGAAACTCACGGACTTTGTTGTAGAACGGGTAAGTTGAAAAATGCGGCCCAACCTGAGCCTGAGGAATCTCATGGCGCATGTCCGCCGCATTGCCGGATAAGAATTCTTTATGGGATCAAGACGGAATACATCTCAATTGGTTCTGGCGCTTGGCGGAGGAGGTGCGAGAGGCCTGGCTCACATCGGCGTGCTCAAGGTCCTGCAGTCCGAAGGGGTGAAAATAGGTGCAATCTCCGGCACGAGCATGGGTGCGGTGATCGGCGCGATGTTCGCGGCCTGCTCGGACGCACTGGAGGTCGAGGAAGTCTTCCGAAAGTTTCTGTCAAGTTCATTTCACGAGAAATACGGAAGAACGTTTTTTCTCCTCTCCGAGGATCCGAAAGTACTTCACGAGCCGGAGAGAATCAGGACGAAGGTGGGGAAGCGATTCCTCTACCTTAAAGCGGCTTCCACCCGTGCTGTTTTCTCCCAGGGAGTTCTTGAGGAAGCTTTCGGATATCTCCTCCCGGATATCCGATTCATAGACCTGGAGATTCCATTTGCCTGCGTGGCCGCCGACGTTGAAACGGGCGAGGAGGTGGTTCTTAACAGCGGCAGGCTGCTCCCGGCCGTTGTTGCAAGCTCGTCGATACCGGGGTTCGTCGAACCGGCCCGTGTCGCCCGCCGGCTGCTTGTCGACGGTACTACTGTCAGCACTGTCCCGGTAAAGGCAGCACGAGAGTTGTTCAACGGGAGGGTGCTGGCGGTCGACGTCTCCATGGGTCTCGAGCGGGAAGGGCCTCTTGAGACGGCGTTCGACATTGCGATGAGAGCCTCTGAAATAACGGCTCACTACCTTGCGGAGGCGCAGCTGGCCGCAGCAGATATCGTGATCCACCCCAAGGTCGGACGGACGACCTGGGCCAATTTCAACAAGCTGGATGAGATGATAAGGGCCGGAGAATCCGCCGCCCGAAAAGTGCTTTCGAAGCTTTTTTAACCTGGATTGGCTTCATTTTGGCCGTTCAACGGATTGCATTCCCCTCGCATTTTGATTAAATTTAAAAACAATGGGAGTTAAACCTCGATAAATGTCCCACTTAAGGCTTCCAAGACTGGTTCTTCCCGCGTTTTTCCTCTTTTTCGCTGCTTGTTCGAGCTTTTCCTACGCTCAAGAGTCGGAAAATCCCCAGGCAGAACTCGCCAGCCACGGATTGCAGTTCGAACAGACCACCCCTACGAGGGGTAGAATAGGTCTGGACGGAGGCTGGAAAGCTTCGGTCGACGATGGAAAAACCTGGATCAACATAATCACACCCTCGACTTTTGATTACGACGGAGTAGTAATCTTCCGTAAGAGGATCTACATACCTGCTGCTTTTGTCAATCACAATGTGTTCAGCCTCGCCATGGGAACCGGCGGTGTCTCGGCAGAAATTCGGGTGAACAACGAATTCGTAGCTATTCACAACGGGGCGTATTCCAGGATCAACGTCAAGATCCCGGACAGACTCTTTCAGGCAGGCACCGAGAACGTCATAGAGGTGATGAGCAATAACAATCTCAATCCTGTGTCGACGATACCGCTGAAACAGCTGGCCTACCAACCGAAGTGCTACCGGGGATTGTTCAGGTCGGCTTATGTCGGGGTAAGGCCGCCGATCTACATCGATCAGCCGATGATAAAGACTGCCCTGAGCCCGACATATGGCTCGGCCAGTGTGGAAAGTGAGATCGTTGTCTATGCGTCCGACTATTCGCGGTATGGAATAGATACTTCGGCAACTTCGCTGCCTCTCGTCGCGCGTGCTGTGCTGGTCGACAAGGCTTCCGGCAGGACAGTGGCCAGGTCCGCCGACTATTCATTCGAACTCGCTCAAAATCATAATGTGCGGCTTCACCTTTCGATGATAGTTCAAAACCCGAACCTGTGGTCCCCTTCGAATCCCGATTCATATGTGATTCAATTCTCCTTGTACAGAGGTACAAACCTGGTAGACCAGTATTCACAAGAAATAGGTTTCAGGACGATGACCGTGTCAGGTGGGAGATTCTACTTGAACGGCAATCAGATATTTGTGAAGAGTGTGAACTATTCGGCCGACTACCCGGGCGTGGGGGCTGCGACCAGGGAAATCCAACTCGAGAAAGATGTAGCCGTAATAAAGACTCTCGGCGCGAATGCTATTCGCGTCGTGAGCTATCCGCCGTCGCAGGCGCTCCTCGACCTGTGTGACCGTTTCGGGCTGATGGTGTTTGAAGAGATGCCGCTCGTCGACGCTCCGCCGTCCGTGCTCGAGTCCGGGAGGTACAGAAGCTCCCTGCAGGGGTATTTGCAGGAGGTAATCCAGAACACCTGTTCGCATCCGTCGGTGGTAGCGATCTCAGCGGGAAGCAATCTTGACCCATCAGCCGCAGTCACGAGAGACTACCTGTCATCCGTCGCATCGATCGTCCATTCCGAGACAAGCCAGCTGGTTTACTACACGCCACTTACAGGACTTACCGACACGACTTCGACCGATGTTGATTTTGTCGGCCTCGATCTGTCGCCGTTCAACTCCTCCCGGAAGCTCAAAGGATTCCTTGCCGCCGTCTCGGCTTCTTCAAGGACGAAGACATACTGGATTTCTTCTGTAGGAACGCAGACGCAGATCGGGAATCACAATGGTTATTCGGATCCGCTCTCGCTTGAACACCAGGCAAGATACCTCGTTGACGCGTACGAGGCGGTCGAGAACGGAGAGTTCGCCGGCATCTCAGTGAACAGCTTTGCCGACTGGGAAGGGGAGGTCCCGCACCTTCTGCAAAACGGCCATCCGTATCTGTACACGTACGGCCTGGTGAGCTACTGGAGAGAGAAGCGGCCGGCGTTCAACGCGGTCAGGGCGCTCTTCAACGATGAGACCCTTCCCACACTGCCGATCGGGAACTACTCCGATACTCCGCCGATAATCTACGTCATACTGTCGACGCTCTTGCTGGTTTTAATTACCTATCTCCATTACAGCAGGCGGTGGTTCCGCGAGAGCGCTACCCGTGCCATCTTCCGGCCATACAACTTCTTCGCGGACATTCGCGACCAACGCATGATCTCCGCATTCCAGACCTCCACGGTTCTTCTACTCGTGTCCGCCGGCATATCCATTTACCTGTCGAGTCTCTCCTATGCTTTCCGCGATAGTTACGTCTTCGACAGGCTTCTGGGTCTTCTGCTTCCAAGCGACTTCCTGAAAATCAAAGTCGATTACCTCATCTGGCATCCGGTCAGCTTCATAGTCGTATTCACGATTCTGTTCATGGTTCTGGTTTCACTCGTCACGCTGATTATCAAGTTGTTCTCTTACCTTGTGAAAATCAGACTTCAATTGGTCAGCGCATTCACGGTCGCAACGTGGTCCATGCTCCCGATGGCAGTGCTCATCCTCGCGGACATGATCCTATTCAGACTTCTCGGCGACCCGAGGTTCGTTTTGGGAGCATCGATAATACTGATCGCTCTCTTCCTGCTTAGCCTTTTCAGACTGTTCCATGGCATAGGAGTAATTTATGACCTGCCCACCGTCCGCGTGGGTCTCGTCGGGTCTGTCATACTTGTGGCTCTGGTTATCCTGGTCACGTTCTATTTCAATGGAACGGACGGCGTGATATCGTATGCCAAG
>JAHECO010000035.1:36379-39627 GCA_024641705.1 Candidatus Kryptoniota bacterium | reverse complement strand
GCTTACGTCATCCTATGCTTCGTCGCATTCAGGATGGAAGCAAACTGGAGAAGTGCGCCATTCGGCAAAAGCAACCTGCCGGTCCTCAGAAATTTTACACATAACAGTTGACATTGCCGCCCAGAAGCGTGATCACTTACTCTCCGAAACCTCGATTGAAAACGCAGGCCAGTAAAACGGCCAGCTGAAGCCATAGTCCATCACGGTTCGAACCAGCAGTAAAAAGGCAAGCAAGTACCATTTGTAGGCCTCATCCATTTGCTTCGAGATAAGAAACACCACGATGAGAATGGCTGCACCGATGTTCAGATAAAACCATTGGTTGATTTTCATGAACAGATCATGGTTTTCAAAATAGACAAAGGCTAGCCATACCAGGTCCGTTGCGAATACAACAAGCGTCCAGAAGTAGAAGTAACCGTTGTTTTGGATGAATAGCGACATAATGTAGAATAAGATCGCCTCCATGAAAAAGAAAGCGAAATCAACGAGTCCAGTAAATTTTCGGACTTTCAGGTCATCTGTAATATATGTTTCATCAAGGTAACGGTTAGCTCCCTGATGAAAGGGTATCACGATCAGCAGGAATACCGCAAAATTATGGATGAATTGGGATTTAAGAACAAGCGTCGCGCTGCTCGCATTGTAGTTGACTATTTGCTGCACAGCGCTGACCACAGCTAACGATAGGACCATGGTGTGAAACCACTGTAAGCTGTTCACGGATCTCTGCAGGATGCCGATAACATTACTTTTTTCCATAGTGGTTCTCCAATTCTTCGATTGAATAAAATGTTGGTTTTCCAAGCCTGGCGGCCAATTCAACTTCCTTGTCGGCCCCACTTGATTTCCCTGGAATCCTTAGAATCGCGTCACAAAAAGGTAGAAATTGATTGTCAAGATCTAACCAGAACTCATACGGCCTCGGAAATCGGAGGTGCCAAAAGTGCGTGAAATGCGGTATGTAAGGGGCAAACCCCAAATCAGCAATAGCGTTGGCAGTTTCGATTGCTTTGTACACATTCGTTTCCGGATCGCCTGTAGAATATGGCCCCGCTACGTAGATTCTTGCTTTGAAGTTCACTAAACTCCTCCCGTACAGTGATAGATTGGTTCCGTGGTGGCATTTCGCCTAACGTTTATGAGAAAAGCGAGCTCAATACATACATATGACGAACGTCTTCTTCCGGCTTCCTGTTATGCGCAGCGCAGCCGGTCTCCGTTTCACGAGTGAATAGCCAATAGTTCAGATAGGACCACATTGACATAACTCTTCATTTGCACTACCTCCTTGCGCTCGGAAGCGACATGGGTGGATACCGATGATCGTTCGTACGTTGACCTAGCGAAAGAGGCAACTCTTTCCTCTACTATGCCAATGGCATCTTCTGGCGCTTTCATAGCATTTTCTGCAACTTCTCTGGCTTTCAGGATGTAGCGCACCTTTTGCTTCATTGTAGGAGCGCGTTTCTCTTTTTCGAGTACGAATCCAGGTTGCGCCATGACGTCCTCGTCAGGGGCAAGATGGTCTAAGGTCTCCCGGATGGATTCTCTGAGTTCATTAGCTACGCCTCTGTAGGAAAGCCGATTAGGATCACTCAGGTCGATCATAGCCTGCCTGAAGGAGGTAGCGGCGTTGGGAACTATGCGATGCAGCGTGTTGAAAATCAGATCCTCTTCATCGGACAAAACGTCAGGCTTGGATTTGAGAGCTGCCAAGTCCCAGTACTTAATCTCTCTGTCAACGGTGAGCTCGTCGATGACGTGTCTAATCTGACGAATAGTCTTGAGGTAAGAGGTCTTACTATTCTGTCGAGTGGACAGCTTAAGAAGATGCTGACAATGTTGGTTAAGGCGATCGAAAAGATCCTCTTCAACTTGCAGGTTAAGAAGTTGCACGGCGCAATCCCGGAAAAAGATTTGGGCTGCACCTCTTGACTGGTCCCTAAGCTCTGAAGAATTGATGTTGGCGGCCCTATATTTAGAGACATCACGCTCGAGTTGTTCCATGCTAGAGGCGAGTTGCGCCCATGTGTTGTCTGCTTCAGTGCGGTTCATTGAGAAGTGGCCCTAGACTCATTTGCGTGACTTGGCCTTGGAGGGCAGGCCGTGGACAACAAGGTTGTATCCCACCGGATTCAATCTATATCTTCCAGCGCCTGTAGTGTCGAAATAACCAGACTTGGCAGCGTTAATGAGAGTCTGACTTATGACTTTTGGGAGGGGAAAGCCAGCCTGCTTGAAATACTTTTCCACGTCCGATTTTTCAATCGAACTCTTCCGTTCCTCTGGTGGCGCAAATTCAGCCAAATAGAATGCGACGAGTGCGGCCATCTCATTGGCAGAGGAAGGTTGCTTTTGCTCGCGCAATGAACGTATATCTATAACCTGCGTTATCGGCCCGCTAGATGAATTCGCGCCCAGTTCAAGCGCCGATCTACTTGGCTGGCTTTCGAGAGATGAAGCGAAAGAGAGGTTGAGCCGTCGAGAAACGTAATCAGCGACCCTCTTGCGCGCGTCTGCGTCCAAAGGCTCAAGTGCGGAGATGATCGCTTGGATTGCTTTGAGTTCAGGGTCTTCGTTCGGTTCTGTCATTCTTGATGTCTCCTTCTGTAGTGCGAATGAAGTGGTTTGATAATCTATCTGATTCGATCAAGTTTTAACGCCACCGGCTGCGTTGCACATACTACTGTAATAACGTATTACGTCTTTAGTGCCGGATTGGGCGTATGAACGTATTACGTTTTTCGGCTTCTTAGGCCGGCAATAACTCATTTTGTATTTCCACCCAAACCCGCCATTATATCCGCATTTCGTTTATTTCCCTTTGTTTCCCTTACCCGACTTTTCCGCAATTTATTCCCTTACCTCCCAAAGTGCAACTATGCGCGCCTGCGACGGACCTTCCTTATTACCCACACGGCCAGCCCGAGAACTGCCAGGATGAGGACCGCCCCGCCCGACACGGCCGCCTTCGCTATCGCCGGGAAGTCCCAACCTACCTTAAAATCCATCGGGACGTAAGTGTTCTTCGAGGTGTCGGGGAGACCGGTGTCATAGAAGCTTGTGAGAATTAGCCTCGTGTTGTCGGGGTTGGCGTACCAGTCGTCGTTGACGTGCCCGCATTCCGACAGTATCACCTGCCTCCCGTTCTTCAGGTACGGCAGCAAGCCTTTCGTGGCGTTCTCCGCCGGCGTCGAGAAGTCGATGCTCCCGCTGATGAGGAGTGTCTGCACCTCAGACGGACG
>JAHECO010000035.1:0-36369 GCA_024641705.1 Candidatus Kryptoniota bacterium | reverse complement strand
GGCCAGCCGCCGTACTTCAGCGGGCACCACGACACCTTGCTCATCGGAGAGCCGAGCGGCAGCCACGGCGGATCCATGTTGGCGCAGTAATCCCGCGTCGAGTCGAAGTCCGCGCTCACTGCCTTCGCCGCCAGGTCGCCCCAGATGCCCATGGTGGGAACGACAAAATCATAGGCGAGCGACATCAGCGCGAGTCCGCTCGCGTCTCCCTCACCCGCGTGTACGTACGCGTCGAAGACCGTCGCGGCGGTCTTGCGGTGAAAGAGAAGCGCGAACGTCACGACCTTCACCTTCCCTGCATCTATCGGGAAGAAGAGCCACCTCCGCGGCATGTTGTCGAGCACCCTGGCCATCGTCGCGTAAAGATTGGCACACCTCGCCGATGCGGCGGAGTCTCCGGCCCAGAGTGCCGAGTAATATCTTAGCTGCCAGTCGATCGTCTCGGGTTCCCACACGAACCGGCCCGGCGGATTCACGGCGATCATCGCCGATCTGAAAATGCTTCCCCGGTGTTTCAGCCCGTAGAGATACGCCGCGCGCGTGCCGTAACTTTCGCTCAGCAAATCTATGCGCGTATAGCCGAGCGCCCTGCGCACCGACTCGTTGTCTTCGATGACCTCCGGCATCGTGTAGCCTTCGAGGTCGATCCCCTCCGCCGTCAGCCTCGAGGCGGCGGCGCCCCAGGCTTCCGCCATCGTCTTCATCGATTGGTCTCCGAGGATGTCACCGTCGCCCCTGAATGCCTCTGCCACCTCCGGGCAATCGAGGACCGTCGAGCCGTCGACGCCCCTGTAACCCACAAGCACGAAGTCGTAGTTGGACAGAAGCAAGTGAGCCTTTCCCCAGTCCCACGACATGTTGCTCATCCCGGGTCCGCCCGCGAAGCCGAACACCGGCTCGGAAGGCGTTTCCGATTTCGAATGAATGCGGAGGAACGGTATGTCGATGAGCCGCGAGCCAGGCTTGCTCCTGCATTCCGGTACGGTGATCGTGCCGAAGTCGGCGGCGTAAGTCTCAGAGCCTATCTTGAAAGATCCCGGTCGGATCGTGACGCTGTCCGCCGCGGCGTTGGCCTGCGGAGGAGGGTAGTCAAATTCGGTTCCGGAACATGCGGCCAACATTGCCGTGAGCGAGGCGACAAAGGCCGCGGACACGAAGTACCTTCCGGTCGATCTGACTTGCAAGCTGAGTGATTTCACTTAGCAGTGTCCCGATTTCTCCATGACGACAAATCCCTGAAATGTCTTTGTCGTTCTGCGGGGGGTAAAAAGTAACGGAAGGTCATTCTGAGGGAGTCACGCGCTTCGCGTGACGATCGAAGAATCCAGTATGTGCATAAGACTGGATGCTTCGCTTCGCTCAGCATGACAATGAGGCCGTTGGGGATAGTCTCAAAAAATCCATCACCCTGTGCACATGAGAAAGCTTTCATTCTCACTTCCCCGCCATCTGCAGCAGCCTCCGGCCGACAAGTATATCCCACACTTCCAGCGGGAGGAGCGAGCCGAGCGCGAACATCACGCCGACCATACCTGCCGTCGGCGGGAGGAGGGACATGATGCCGAGGGCGAGCCCGATATAGGCGGTTGCTTTTCCGAAGACGCTGCTCCGCACCATCACGATCGCCGTTATGAGGAGGCCGATCCCCGCCATGACGTAGCTGATATTGAATGCCGTCCCCTGCCAGTTGACAAGCATGACCTCTCCGGCTGCAAGTATGATGGACTTCTCCTCTTCAGTCATTGCCGCCGCGAACCTGCCACTCAGCGTGAGCATCTCGAAAGCGGAGGTCGAGGCGAAGTAGATAAGCGCCCCTCCAATGCCCAGGACGACGGCGATCGTCATGAAGGAACGACTCGAGTCCCTGAGGGCAAAGTAGAGAGCGAGGAACATGAGTATCAAAAGGACCTGGTCGACGATGAGGAGGAGGTCCATGTTGAGGAGGCCGATGATCGCGCTCTGCTGAAAGAGCGCAAACCACCCCGCGACCGTTGCCGGCGGCGGCCAGATAACGAAGACGGTGAGCTGTAACGGTATGAATACCGCCATGACGATGGCGGCGATGCCGCCGACCCTGTAGACTCCCTTCCACTGCGCGCCCGCGACTCCAGCAGTGTCCATCCGATCGATTGTTTCCATGAATTCATCCCCCTGATGAAATCAAATTCCGGTTATTTCATGCGGCAGCCGGACTCTCTCGGGTAACGATTTGCGGTTGTATTGCCGGGAATGCTCATCCCCCCGCCCGCATGCCGTGCTGCCTTCCGCGAAATTTATCCGTTCATGGTCAGATGTGCAAGCTGTCCATATGACCAGGCCTGAGTAGGCCCTAAGGTGTTTCACGCAAGGAGCGCAATGGAGGCGCGAAGATCGCTAAGAAGAAGTAGATTTTCCCTTCGCGTTCTCTGCGGTTTCTTCTTCGCGGACTCTGGGTGAAATGCGAAGCGAGGGGGATGGAGGGAGAGTTATGAAGAGTGCCCGGCCTTCGAAAAGATATCTATGCACTTGAGCATCAGTCTGAATGCCTTCCTATGATAGCGAAACCGGTTCAAGGTTCCGATCAGATAAAGGTCAAGAACCGGATGGTAAAACATGAATGACCCGACCGAGCCCGCATTCCCCCAGGCGTTGTATTTCCGCGGCATGAAGAAAGGGACGGTCCGAATACTCATCAGACCGTACCCATAGTCGATGCCCGGAAAGAACCTGGCCCAATCCTTCATGCCATCGAATGTATCCTTTCGGATAATCCTGTGATGCACCAGCGACTCCATGAATTTGAGCAGATCGTCGGAAGTCGATACGATCCCTCCGCCCGCGTAGTCGATGCTGAGGCTCACAAAGTTCACGACGTCTGTCTCCCCTACATACACGCCGGCTACCCGGCAGTCGCTTCTGATCTCCGGCTCCGAATGCTGCAGCAAATAGGAATGAGCCATGCCGAGCGGACGGAAGATGTGGGACGAAAGTGCCTCATGAAACGGTTTCGAAGTCACCTTCTCGATTATAAGTCCGAGGATGTGATATCCTGTATCCGAATAGTGGAAACCCTTCCCCGGCGGGAAATGCGACTTCAGGTTATTCTTTGACCACGAGACCGTCTCCCGGGGCGTCCAGAAACGTGACGGTTCCTCGAGGAGCAAATCGATCATCCGCTTACCGTGCGCCGGCCTGTCCTCGAAATAGTCGTGCAGTCCCGAAGTATGATTCAACAGGTGCCTTATCCTGATGTCATGACTGTAGTCCGTGCCCTTGCATACATGCAAGCCCTTCGTCACCTCATCGTCAAGGTAAAGTGCAGCCGGGTCTTCATATGACAACAGCCCCCGCTCCGACAGAATCGCAACCAGAACGGATGTAAACAATTTGCCGACGCTTGCGATATAGTAGGGCTGATGCAGCGACGCGGGTTCGCCGCCGGTTGTCCCCTGGGCCAGGTCAAGGTGAATGCCAAGTCTTCCGGAATGGGCCGTCAGGAACGCGCTGTGAATCTTGCGGTCCTTTTTCAGCATTTCCCTGAAATGCCTCTCGACGAGAAACTGAGATACTTCCTTGTCCCTGTCTTTCATAGAATATGAGGTTATATGGAAGATGCTCCGGCCGCCGGGCATATCGCGCGAGGCATTCCCGGAGTGCGCCGGCCACGCGGATCGCCGATACTCAGATTGCCGGGGAAAGATTCCGCTAACCTTCGCCCGCATGCCCTGCTGCCTTGTCCGAATTTATCTGTTCACGGATACATCTGCAAACCGGGAACCTTCTGCCGCTCTCAGCTCAGTTTCTGTGGTATTCCCATTCCTTCGGAGAGTAGTGACACGAGTCGACGGCTATACTGTCCGCTTCAAGCTTCAATTTGACCATCAGCGTTCCTCCCGTCGGACAGCAGCACGGGTCGTTCGATTTGTATACCGGGAACGTTATCTCCATACTCCGGAGATCGATTTCGTTGCCCCTGCAAAGCCAGTACCCGCTTGGGAGAGTCTTCTTGACAAGACCGCCCCATGATTCTCCGTCCAGCCAATCTTCGTAACTGAGCTCGACCCACTTATGGCCTCTGTAGATGTAGTAATGTCCCATCTCCCAGCCGCCGTTTCCCGAGGTTATGAAGACGTGCAGGAATGTCCCGTACTTGCTACTGACAAGCACCGGCCTGTCTACCCAGAAATCGTATACCCGCGCACCCCATCCGAAGATTGAAGTAGCCGAATCTGTATTCCCTACACTCTCAAAGACTCTCGCCTCGCGGTAGTAATTGTCAAGCCCGCCGCCTGATCCAGTCGCGCTGTCTTCATCACGCTGTGCGCCCACATAGATCGCGTAATAGTAGGCGTCGTCTCCGATCCGTCCGAGCTCCCCGAATTCCGCGACCCTGCACTTTCCGGAGGCGGCGGAGTCCACGATTGCGCAGCAATTCTCCTTCAACCAGGATATCGGATGAGCACATGGGGAAGTATCGGAGTCATACTCGTCCTGTGCACGGCAAATATTTGAGCCGCACAGAACCGCCATCCACGAACCGAAGGTCAGAAGTACGATTGCCTTCTTCACGACGTTCAGCCGAGCAGCTTCTCCACCGCCGAGACAACGGCGTCGCCGGTGATGCCGAACTCCTTCATCACCACGTCGCCCGGGGCCGAGGCACCGAAGTGGTCGATGCCTATCGCGATACCTTTACTGCCGATGTAACGGCTCCAACCCTTCGTGATGCCAGCTTCGATCGACACCCTCTTCGTTACGCCGGAAGGAAGCACCGATTCGCGGTAATTCTCGTCCTGCATGTCGAACACTTCCCAGCTCGGCATGCTGACCAGGCGGACCTTCTTTCCTTTCGCGGCAAGCTGCTCGTACGCCGCCATGGCAACCGGGACCTCGCTGCCGGTGGCGATGATTATCGCCTCCGGAGCGCCCGACTCCGCCATGACGTAAGCGCCTCGCTTCAGCCCGTCCGCCCCCGCGTACTTCTTCCTGTCGATGACCGGCAGCTTCTGTCTCGTCAGCGCGAGCGCCACCGGGCCCTTGTTGTACCCGAGCACGAACTTCCACGCCTCGGCGGTTTCATTTGCGTCCGCCGGCCGGACGAATACCATGTTCGGTATCGCGCGCAGCGCCATGAAGTGCTCGATAGGCTGGTGAGTGGGCCCGTCTTCGCCGAGCCCGACGCTGTCGTGCGTGAAGACATAGACCGTCCTGAAATGTGAAAGCGCTGCAAGCCTTATCGGCGGGCGCATGTAGTCGGAGAAAACGAGGAACGTAGCACCGAAGGGAATCAGTCCGCCGTGCACCGCCATCCCGTTCATGATCGCGCCCATGCCGTGTTCCCTGATGCCGAAGTGGAAGTTCCTTCCGAGCCTGTCGCCCGCCGAGAAGGAGTTCGTCCCCTTCATGAGCGTGTCGGTCGAAGGTGCAAGGTCGGCGGCCCCTCCCAGGAAGTTCTTCACCTTCGGTGCAAAGGCGTTGATGACCTTGCCCGATGCCGAGCGCGTCGCGACCGCTCCGGCGGCAGGATCGAATTGAGGAATATCCTTCAGGGCATCGGGAGAAACTTCACCCGACATCCACGAGAGGAATTCACCCGCGAGATCCGGGTATTTCTTCTCGTACTCGCGGAACATGTTGTTCCACTCTTCTTCGGCCTTTTTTCCACTCTCGACGCACGCACGGAATACTTTCAATGCTTCGTCGGGAATAAGGAATTTCGGCTCGACAGGCCAACCGAGGTTCTTCTTTGTGAGCTCCACTTCCTTGTCGCCGAGCGGAGAGCCGTGTGCTTCGCCGGTGTCCTGCTTGTTCGGCGAGCCATAGCCGATATGGGTCCTGACGGCGATCACCGACGGCCTGTCCTTGACCGCCTTTGCTGTGTCGACCGCCTTCGCGATTCCTTCAAGGTTGTTGCCGTCGCTGACGCGCTGTGTGTGCCAGCCGTACGCCGCATATCGTGCGAGAACGTCTTCGCTGAACGCGAGCTCGGTGCTGCCCTCGATCGTTATGTGGTTGTCGTCGTAGAAGACTATCAGCTTTCCAAGCTTCAGGTGCCCGGCAATCGAGCTCGCTTCGCTCGTAACGCCTTCCATCATGTCGCCGTCGCCGGCAATGACGTAAGTGTGGTGGTCGACAACCTTGAAGCTGTCACGGTTGAAATAGGCAGAAAGGTGCTCTTCGGCTATCGCCATCCCGATGGCGTTGCCTAGCCCCTGACCGAGCGGACCGGTCGTCGTCTCCACACCAGGTGTAAGGCCGTATTCCGGATGTCCCGGAGTTATGCTGCCGTACTGTCTGAAACTCTTCAGATCATCGAGCGATACCCTGTAGCCGGTTAGATGAAGAAGCGAGTACAGCAGCATCGAGCCGTGTCCGGCGGAGAGCACGAACCTGTCGCGGTTCGACCACTTGGGATTGTGGGGATTGTGTTTCAGGTACTTCGTCCATAAGAGATATCCGATAGGCGCGGTGCCCATCGGCATCCCGGGGTGTCCTGAATTCGCTTTCTGTACCCCATCGACAGCTAGAAACCGGATTGTATTAACACATAATTCTTCGAGTTTTGTCATTTCGCTAAGACCTCTTTTACTTTTGCAGGTAATACTTTTCCACGTACTCCATTACCATTCTATCTGTATTGTAAACCGGCGCGATCGTTCGCAGAGATTCCTTGATCATCTTGATCCATTTCGTCGGCAGGCCCGATGCATCGCGGTCATAGAAGAGCGGAACCACTTTATGTTCCACCACGTCATAAAGGTTCGCGGCGTCGATCTTGTCCTGCTGGTCCACCGGCAGCTGGGAATCTTTGTCCTCGCCTATGGCGAAGCCGTTCTTTCCGTTGTAAGCTTCGCGCCACCATCCATCCATAACGCTGCAATTGACTCCGCCGTTCATTATCACCTTCTGTCCGCTCGTTCCGCTGGCTTCAAGCGGGCGTCTCGGGTTGTTGAGCCAGAGGTCGCATCCCGCGACGAGCTGCCGGGCGATCGCCATGTCGTAGTCCTCGAGAAACACGACCCTCCCGACGAAGCGCGGATCGCGGCTCAGCCTGACGACCTGCTGAATGAAGGCCTTGCCCGCATCGTCGCGCGGGTGAGCCTTTCCGCTGAATATTATCTGGACCGGGCGTTTCGGGTCGCCAAGGAGCCGCGCAGCCCTTTCCATGTCGGTGAAAAGGAGCGGAGCCCTTTTGTATGTCGCGAACCTTCTCGAGAAACCGATAGTCAGCGCATCGGCCGAAAGGGTCTTCTCGACCCAGTCGGATGAATTACCGAACCTGATCTGCTGCCTCCTCATCCTCTCGCGCACCGACTCGATCAGCCTTCTCCTGAGGGCATAACGAAGCGCCCACAGCTCCTCGTCGCTTACTTTAGCGACCGCGGCCTTCCACTCTGCAGGCTTCGACATCTTATCGTGCCACTTCGGGCCGATGGATTTTTCGTAAAGTCCCCGTGCCTCCAGGGCAAGCCACGACAGGCTGTGTATGCCGTTGGTTATGTGCCCGATCGGTACCTGGTCCGGCTTCTTCCCGGGGAAGAGTCCCGTCCACATCTGACGGCTGATCTTCCCGTTAAGTTCGCTGACGGCGTTGGCGCCGCGGCTCATCTTTAGTGCGAGCACCGTCATGCAAAACGTTTCACCTTTGTCGGATTCGTTGACCTTTCCGAACTTCATGAACTCGTCGAGCTTGATCCCCAGCGAAGAGATGAACCCGCTCAGGCTGAAGTTTATCAGGTCCTGCGTGAACCTGTCGTGTCCCGCCGCTACCGGTGTATGAGTCGTAAAGACGCATTTCTTCTTCACCTCTTCGACCGCCTTGTGGATGCTCCTTCCGAGGAGCATCTGCTCGTGCAGCAGCTCCAGCGTCAGGAAGGCGGAGTGCCCTTCGTTCATGTGGTAGACGGCCGGCTCGTGCTCCATCTCCTTAAGGAACTTCGCCCCGCCGATGCCGAGTATGATCTCCTGCGAAATTCTCGTGTTGCTGTCGCCGCCGTACACCCTCGCCGTGAGGCCGCGGTAGTGCTCCTCGTTCTCCGGGAGGTTGGTCTCCAGCAGGTACAGCACCGAGCGTCCGACCACGGCTTTGTAGGCCGCGACCGACACGACGCTGCTCCCTATCTGCACCTGTACTTTGACGAGATTGCCCCCTTCGTCGGTGACGGGTGAAACCGGAAGCGTGTGGGTGTCATGCTGCGCATACTCTTCCATCTGCCAGCCGTCGCTGTTTATGCGCTGTGTGAAATATCCCTGCCGGTAAAAAAGCGTGACCCCGACGAAGTTGAGCCCGATGTCGCTGGCGCTCTTCGTGTGGTCGCCCGAAAGGATACCGAGTCCGCCCGAATATATCGGGAGGCTCTCGTGTATTCCTATCTCCGCGCTGAAGTAGGCGACCGGGTGTTTCTCGAAATGCTTCAATGACTGTGAAGGCTTGCGCACCTGCTTCAGGTAATTCTGGAGGGACTGGTAACAACGGTCGAGCTCGGCGAGCACGTCCCGGTCCATCAAGCGCGACCGCAGCTCCTCTTCACTGATCTCGTTCAGTACCGCTATGGGACTGTGCTTCGAGCGGTCCCACACGCGCGGGCTCAACTTTGCAAAGAACTGCTGGGTGGGACAATCAAACGACCACCTCAGGTTGTGTGCGAGTTCATATACTTTTTTACGTTCCTTTACGAAATGGAATGTCTTCTCGGCCATGGTTCCTCGGGTTTATATGAGAATTCCTTGAAGTTCTGATTCTTTATGGGTTTTAAAGAATTTAATCAAATTGGGTAAATACTCCGTAAACTTAAGGCAGGATATTTTGTGCTCGCCGAGCACCGCTGCCGTCTTCGACGATTCGTACCGGACGTCATGCACAAAATAGTCCACGACCTGGGCGGGCATCTTGTAGATCTTGCGCACCGGACCGATCTTAAGTGCGGTACGCGCAAGGCCGGCAGTCAGCGGATAGCCGATGAAAGTTTTGCCGAGCGATTCGGCAAGAAGGTCCTGCAGCTCCTTGACCGACAGCGGCGCCGGGTCGGTAAGATGGAACGTTCTCCCGACGGCGTTCTCGCTCGTAGATAGCGCGGCCATCGCGTCGACGACATAATCTATGGGGATGAGGTTTACCACGACGTTCCCCTTTCCGATCCTCGGGAACGGGAAATGGTTCGGCAGCGACTGCATCGTCCGCATGACATAGTACGGCCCGTCGTATTTCGATGTCTCTCCGGTCCGCGAGTCCCCGACGACAATCGCGGGCCTGTATATTACCGAGGGTATATCTTTAGCTTCCCTGACCAGCTTCTCCGCGAGGAACTTGGTTTCCTCATAATAGTTCTTGAATTTCTGTCCCAATTCGAAGTCGTCCTCGGAAAACACCCCCTTGTGAGACCCGGACACGTACGCCGTGCTGACGTAGTCCATCCTCGAGAGGTTCCTGCACTTCCTGGCGAAGCCGATGACGTTCCGCGTTCCTTCCACGTTGATCAGCATCCCCCTGTTCCGGGGGATCGCCAGGTCGTACGCAGCCGCAAGATGGAATATGCGCGCAACCTGGGAGGCGAGTCCGTCCGCGTCGGGCAGGCCGAGGTTCTCCAGTATAATGTCGCCGAAGGCGAATTCGAGCCGCGAAGACACGCCCGGTATATTCTCAGACAGCTTCGCCCGCGCCGCCTCGGCCGCGTGCAGAAATTTTTGCTGGACCAGCGCAACGACTTCGAGTTTCGGATCCCTCGCGAACAAC
This sequence comes from Candidatus Kryptoniota bacterium, assembly GCA_024641705.1. Lineage (GTDB taxonomy): Bacteria > Bacteroidota > Ignavibacteria > Kryptoniales > JAKASW01 > JAKASW01. The sequence continues at coordinate 26,657 of JAHECO010000035.1, read as the reverse complement.
TCCTTCAGCAGCCGCGTTCCTATGAACCCGGGAAATCCCGTTATGAAAAGCTTACCCATACTGCTTCCCTCCTTTTCGAATTTGCGTCGGCGAGTTCCACTCCGACCATGAAGACCGTCGTGGAATAAAATATCCAGAGCAGGAGCCAGACGACCACTTCAAGCGCACCGTAAACTCTCGTCAGGCTGCCCGCAGTCGACAAATATATCGCGAAAGAGTTTTTGGCAACTTCGAACAACACCGCCGCCCATATCGCACCGAACGCGGCGTGGGACGATTTCAGTTTTCCGAACGAAAGGAATCTGTAGATTGAGAAATAGAGAAGGAATGTCAAACCCAGTCCCGAAAGAACCGGGACGGCCACCCTTACGAGCGCGAACCGCACGTGCCCCGGGGGAAGGTGAAGGAAGATTTCCCTGATCGCCGCGAAGAGCGTTGTGACCGCGGTGCTTGCCGTGAGGAAGAAGCCGGCGATGAGAAGAACACGCAGGTCGTAGATAGTCTGTCTCAGGAAAGACTGGTTGATCTCTATGCCGAGGACATGGAACACGCTTTTCCGCAGCGTGCTGACCAGCGCGAGAGAAGTCCAGAAGAACCCGATCACACCGACAACCCCGAACAGCCCTTTGTGCCTGACAAACAATTCGGCGCGGTACATCACCGCCCTCCGGAATTCTTCCACCGAATGGATCTGCCGCGGAAGCGCGTAAAAGCTGATGTATTCGATCTGCCTGATCATCGTTTCGATCGAAAGAAAAGTGCTGAGAGCCCAGATGAGAAGGAGAACGGTCGGGATGAGGCAGAGGACGACCTGAAACGACAGCGATGAGGTGTAAAAGAAGACGTCGTCCGAGAAATACTTCCGCGCAGCATACTTCATGTAGTACCAGACGCTTCCCGCGACCCCCGTAATCAACCGCGTTAGGAATTTCACTTCCCGCGCACTTCTCCTAGATGTGGACCCCGTCGAGAAATCTCGTCGTCATACAGCCAGCGATGTGGCAAATTTTGACGGAAGTATTCCGTAATACAGTGCCGAAAGTTCGTTGACGTCGACGAGGATTGTTTCGTTGATTTGCAGTTTGTCTCCCGAAACCACGCCGATCACTTCTATCGGGAGCTTGAGAGATTTGGCAAACGCCGGGACGTCGTCGGCCTTCTCGTGGTCGTACGTAATCACAACCCTCCCGCCCCCTTCGCCGAAGAGGACAAAATCCTTCCTCATCGAGAAATCCATCGCGATCTTCGCGCCGAGCAAATTCTCCCGGTTGAGGACACAGCACTCTGCCAGTGTGACGGCAAGGCCGCCTTCGGAAACGTCGTGGGCGGAGTTGAGCAAACCGGAGCCCGCACACTCGCGGAGGAAAGAGTGCAGCCGCTTCTCATACTCGTAGTCGACGGCGGGAACTTTCCCACCGACAATACCGTGTATGACACGGAGGTATTCGCTCCCTCCGAGCTCGTTGCTCTCGGTACCGATAACCGCAATCAGGTCGTTCTCCTTCACGAAGGAAGCGCGCAGCGACTTCGATACATCGTCTATCACACCCAGCATTCCGATTACCGGGGTGGGATAGACGGTCCTGTTCGGGCTCTCGTTGTAGAAACTGACGTTGCCGCCGGTGACGGGGGTTTCAAGCTCGGTACAGGCCTTAGCGATGCCTTCGACGGCCTTCTCGAACTGGTAGTACACTTCAGGTTTATACGGGTTGCCGAAGTTGAGGCAATTCGTTATCGCCACCGGCTTTCCGCCCATGCAGGCGATGTTGCGCGCGGCTTCCACGACGGCATGTTCGCCGCCCGTTTTGGGATCTAGGTAAACATAACGGGCGTTGCAGTCCGTCTTGACGACGAGTCCGCGCCTCTTCCCTTCTTCGCTTTTCGCCCACCTCTCAAGGCGTATCACGGCCGCGTCGCCTTCACCGGGCAGAACGACGGTGTTCGTCCCGACCATGTAGTCGTACTGCTCGAAGACGTAGTTCTTCGCGGCTATGTTCGGTGAGGAGATGAGCTTCTTCAATGCGTCGCCGTAATCTCCCGGCTCCTTAAGCGTCCCAGGGTCCAACTCTGCGAGCTTGTCGAGATACTCCGGCCGCCTGCTTTCCCTGACGTACACGGGAGCTCCCTCTCCGAGGGCGAGTGTCTTGGAGGGTATCTCGGCTTCGACCTTACCGAACCGCCTGATGCGGAGGATCCCGTCGCCGGTCACCTTCCCGACCACTTCGGCGTTCAGGTCCCACTTCGTGAAAATCTTCTTTATCGCCTTTTCATCTTCCGGCTTCACGATGACAAGCATCCGCTCCTGCGATTCCGACAGCATTATCTCGTACGCGGACATGTCGGCCTCGCGCAGCGGGACGAGATCTAGATCGACGTCCATTCCGGTGCTTCCTTTTGCGCTCATCTCGGAGGTCGAGCAAGCGATGCCGGCCGCCCCCATGTCCTGAATTCCGACGACGACCCCGGCCTCTATCGCTTCGAGCGTGGCTTCGAGGAGGAGTTTCTCCGTGAAAGGATCACCCACCTGAACTGACGGCCGCTTCGCCTCCGATGCCTCGGAGATGTCTTCCGACGCGAAAGTGGCCCCGTGTATGCCGTCGCGTCCCGTCGAGGAGCCGACTATCATAACGAGGTTCCCGATCCCGGTGGAAGCGGCCTTCGCGACGCGGTTGTGCCGCACGATGCCGACGGCCATCGCATTGACCAGAGGATTCTCATCGTAACATTCGTCGAAATATATTTCGCCGGCGACGGTGGGAACGCCGAACGCGTTGCCGTAGTCGGCAATTCCTCTCACGACATTTTCGAGGAGATATTTTACGCGCGGGTTGTCCGGGTTGCCGAATCGGAGGGAATCGAGTGCGGCGACCGGCCGGGCTCCCATCGTGAAGATGTCGCGCAATATCCCGCCGACTCCCGTAGCCGCGCCCTGGTACGGCTCGACAGCGCTCGGGTGGTTGTGACTCTCTATCTTGAACGCGACCGCGAGCCCGTCGCCTATGTCGACCAGACCCGCGTTCTCCTCGCCCGCGCTTACGAGGAGGTTCTTTCCCGACCTCGGAAGCTTCTTTATCTGCAGGATCGAGTTCTTGTAGCTCGCGTGTTCGGACCACATCACCGAGAAGATTCCGAGCTCTGTGTAAGTCGGCACGCGGCCGAGTATCTTCTTTATCTCATCAAACTCTCCGGATGTCAGCCCCATTTCCCGGGCTGCTTTCAGACTCACTTCTATGTTCATTTAGGGGCACCGATAAATTGTCTTATTATTTTTTCAATTACTTCCGGACGGAGGTTGAAGATCACCAGGAGCACAAGGACGACCAGGGAGAAAACCGCCGCGAACACGTAAGCTTTCTGCTTCGAAACGTTTCTTCCCTTGCTTTCCCGCGCGAACATTATCCCGCGCCAGCCACAGTCTTTGCATCGGAACGGTTTGCGCTTGAACAGTTTAAGGAAAGCTTCCTTGAAGCCGTGCGTGCGGCTTAGCCTTAAGTTTGTCGACTGACAGTTCGGACAGATTTGGGTTGCCATAGGCTTGTGCTCCAATTTACGAAAAAAAAGCCCCGCTTACACGGGGCCTTGAAATCATTCCGCCACAGGACGAAGAATATCCGCAGGTGGTCCGCTAGTAAGAAACGCTCGCGCTCCTGAGGAGCTTCAGCATGGGCTGCAACGCGGAGTATCGAACGTTCGGCCAGGGCGCTTTCTGCAGCGATGTCTTTCCGAGAACGATCGAGCTCGGGACAGAGGCTATGGACATCATCGGAACGTTCGCGCCGAATGTGCTGTTGATGGCCTTTATGAACGCGTTCGCCACGTAGGCATAACCCTGAGAGGTCGGATGTACTCCGTCGAGTCCGAAGAACCCTCCTGTTATGTAGCTGCTGGTCAGATCAACACCCTGCCCGAGATAACCATACATGTTGAAGTCGTTGAGCAGCGCGTGTGCATCGACCAACGCGACCCGGGAGGAATGGGCGCTGGCAAAAGCCGCGATCGCCGTGTTGTAGGCGTCGATAGCCGCCTCAGTCCTCGCAACTTCCAGAGAGTCGAGCACGAACTGATCTGGCAGAGGCCGGCCCGTTCCGCCCGCTGCGACCGGTACGCCGACTCCGGCGTTCAGAGAGTCTATCGCGGTGAGAAGTATGTAGTCCGTCTTTGCGTTGATAGTTCCGGCATAAAGATTCCCGCTGGCGTCATGTCTTTGAACAATGAATGCTCCGACGTTCTTACCCGTTACCGGGTTCGGGAAGCTGTCCGGGACGGTGGTGAAGAACGGGATGGAAGTGACGTCCGGGATATTAGCCACGGCAAATTTCGCGTTCGGTGCGCCCGCCAGGAGGGCATTCATCATTTGATTGTAAAGTCCGGCCCATATCGTCGGGTCGGTCGGGCCCGAGCCGGGTCCCTGCGTCCCGACAACGCCGCCTGAAGTCGCGTACCCGAGAACGTCGTTCGCGCCGATCCACACCGTCATGAAGGTCGGGTGGAGAGCGAGCGCCTGGGCGACGGGGCTATTGCCGAAGGCCGCGTTTCTCAGTATAAGCGAGAAAAATGGGTTAGCCCGCGCAGTGCTTTTCGCTGTGAAGTTCGTAGTGTCGATCATATCGTACAGGACTGCCCCGGGTATGCCGAGGTTGTTGTACGGCCTCATCAACGTTGCTGCGTCGGCGGGAGGAATTATCGTCGCGGTCCCTTCGCCGATCACCGGGCCCACGAGGCTCTTTATCGACATGATCTGTCCGGTCCCCGGGTTGGCCATCAACGGCTGTTTGAAGTTGGCATCGGCCACACCGGCCTGCCGGGCAATGTCCGCCGGGAAGCTGTACTCCTGGGCGGACTCGAACAGGGCTCCGCTCTGGTAGCCTGCCGTCAGCGAGTTGCCGAGCGAGACATACATCGAGAAGTCCACCGAGCCGTTCGATGGGGCGTTGACCACGCTCGACTTCTTGAAATCGCCGCACGAAGCGACGAGGAAGGCGACGACGGCGAGGGCTGCGATGGTTGCTGCTTTAGAAGCAAAACTTTTCATTTTCGATCCTCTTTTGTTTTTGTTGATCCGAAGGGACATCCGAAAAGCGGCTCTTCGCACGCTATGTGGATGGCCGGAATCACAGCTTGTAACTCAGGTCGATACCGAGCAGATTTGCCGTCGTGTTGTAAGTTCCGTTGAACCCGTACGCGGAAGTCGTGACCGTCCTCTGCTTGAAAGGAAGGAACATATACGATGCGTCGATGGAAAGACTCTTTGTCACGTTGACACCGACTCCGACGTTGAGGCCGATCCTGTCTGCATCCGGCAGGTCCGGCAATTGATACGCGTCCGGGACCGGATTCTTGTCGTAGAACAGACCGGCACGGGCAGTCCACACATCGTTAATCATATACTCGCCGCCGACCCTGAGGATATATGAGTCCTTGTAGTTGCCGATGATCGCTGAATTCTGCTGCAACTCGGTGTGTGTCGCGAAATTGATGTCGAGCTCGTTGTAAGCGCTCCAGCCCGTAAACTGGTAGTCCGCTTCCACAGAATACTTGTCGCCCTTATAGGCTATGCCCGCGTACCATGTCTCCGGAAACGGAAGCGACGTGGAGACCGATCCGCCGGGGAGCAACGGGGCGAGGACTCCGGCTCCGGTGAAGGTTGCAGTCGCGCTCGTCAATTTGAAATCGATCTTGCTTCTGTAAGAGAAGCCGATCGACACGTTCTCTATCGGCTTCAGCATGATGCCGAAATTGAAACCGGTGCCGTTGCCGTTGCCTTCCATGTGCACGAACGGCGTTATCGGATTTCCAAGAGAATCGCTGAACGGAGTCGCGTTGTACCTTTCAAGAACGACGTTCCCGAGGGCGTAATCGAAACCTACGCCGACGGAAACAATATCCTTGTATGCATAGGATACGGTGGGATTAATATTGAACGACTGCAGATTGATCTTAGTGATGAGGAATCTCCCTACCCAGTCATTCGGCCAGCTGGTGCCGAGTCCTTCCGGCGTATATACACCGACGCCGGCGGCAAGTCCGTTGCCGAAGTTGTAGGTTATGTACGCGTTGGGCGGGAAGAACGTAAGAGAGTTCATCTTCCATTCGGTGTTGTTCGGATAAGGTCCGGTGAAAGTCGTGCTCGGCAAAATCAGAGTGCCGCCCACCATCACGTTGAATCCTTCAACGTAACTCAGGCCCGCCGGGTTGAAAAAGATCGCAGATGGGTCATCGGCTCTTGCCACGAACGCGCCACCCATCGCCACCGCTCTTGCGCCATGTTCGTTTAACTGATAGCCGCTCGCGTATACTGCGGATGCGGAGAACAGGACGACCGCAAACAGCGCCACAACCTTCTTCGTAAAAGCCACAGGCTACCTCCTTTTTAGGTTTACTAACGCCGCTATTTTAAGTGATGTCGCAAATAAATCCAATGCTGGAAAATGTTGAAACCTCCACCCCCAGGTAGAGCTTCCGAGGCCGCCAGGCATCGATTATGAACTTGTTCAGGCACCTTCCGGGGATTATTTTGATTTCACCTAAAGAAAGGAACCCACAATGGAGATCAAAGGAAGAACAGTCCTTGTTCTGGGCGGATGGGGCTTGGTGGGCTCAGCAATCTGCCGTAAACTTGTGCCGGAGAAACCGGACAAGATTATCGTCTCATCCCTTTTGAAATCAGAGTCACTCGATGCAGTTAATCAACTAAGACATGAATATCCGGATCACGATCCGGATTTTTTTGTTCCGTACTACGGGAATATTTTCGTACGTGAAGAGTACAAAGACATGCAGCGCGAGGAAATCCTCGGCAACTCCGAACGACGAAGGGTACTCATCTCGGACACGATCGGAGAACTCTTCGAAGAAACACTCAAAGCCAGCACGATATACAACCTGCTGACCGATTACCGGCCGGAAGTCATCATCGATTGCATCAACTCCGCGACAGCGATCGCTTACCAGGACCAGTTTCAGTCGAGCCGCGCCCTGCTGAAAGAACTCGACAAGGCGAAGGGAGGCAAAGACAGCATCCTCTACGATTCGGTCGAGAGACTCCTCTGCACGCTTTACACACCGCAGCTCATCAGGCACGTGCAGCTTCTCTACAGGTCCATGCACGACGCCGGGACGAAGATATACGTGAAGATCGGGACCAGCGGGACCGGCGGCATGGGACTCAACATTCCGTACACTCACAGCGAGGAGAAACCGAGCAGCGTGCTGCTGAGCAAATCCGCTGTTGCCGGTGCGCACACACTCCTCATGTTTCTCATGGGGCGCACACCGGACGCACCCATCACCAAAGAGATAAAGCCGACGGCCGCGATCGCCTGGAAGCGCGTCGGCTACGGCGAGATCATGAAGAGAGGCAAGCCCATCATGCTCCAGGACTGCTCGCCCGACGATCCCTACACTATCGGCGACCATTTGGAGCTTAAGACGGCTGCGAAGACGAAAATGACAAACGAGCCTTTACGCTCAGTCTTCGTCGACACCGGTGAGAACGGCCTCTTTTCGCGCGGGGAGTTCGAAGCAATAACTACGCCCGGGCAAATGGAGTACGTCACGCCCGAGGAGATTTCCGAAGACGTCATCTTCGAGATAAAGGGAGGCAACACAGGGCACGACATAATAAATGCCCTCGACAACGCCACTCTTGCTCCGACATACCGCGCCGGATATATGTTCCACTCCGCTTACTCGCGGATGAAGGAACTGGAAAAGGAGCACAAGGTCGACAGCGTCGCCTTCGAACTCCTCGGCCCGCCGCGGTTGTCGAAACTCCTGTACGAAAGCTACCTGCTTTCCAGGGAGTACGGAAGCTTCGCCGGGGTGGAGAAAGCAAGTCCGGAAGACATGTCGAACGCGCTTCTGAAAATGATCAGGAAAGACGGCAAGCTGCGTTCGGAAATAATATCGATCGGGATCCCCATTCTGCTTCCCGACGGCAAGAGCCTTCTGCGCGGCGAAGAGATCAAGATCCCGCCTTTCAGGGGCGACCATGTTCTGCCCTCGACCAACAAAACCATCGATGCCTGGGCTCACGACGGGTGGGTCGACCTCCGCGTCTCAAACATGGCGCACTGGAAAGAGCGCTTCAACGAGATCATCCGCATGACCGAGCCGATCCCTGTCGGCGACTCGAGTTCCCGCTTCATATACACCAAGGACTACTGGAGTAATTTCGAGAAGATCGAGCCCGGCAAGATCGTCGGCTGGATATTCTCGTATGAAGAAAAGGGATTGAGGATGAAAGCGTGACGAAGCGGAAGGGATTAATGGAGTAATGGATTATTGGATACGGGGCTGATTAGCCGCTAATCCGGCCGGTAATCTATTATTCCCCTTTTCCATTATTCCAACATTCCATTATTCCACTTCAGCCTCACTCATACCTTAACGACTCGATGGGATCGACGCTTGCCGCCTTGTAGGCAGGATAGACGCCGAAAACCACGCCGACGATCGAGCAGACGATGAGGCCTATGAGGGCCCAGTCGACAGGGAAAACTGCCTGGAGATGAAGAAGGATCGCTGCCAGGTTGCCTCCGAGAAGCCCCAGCAAAATCCCCGCTATCCCGCCCACCTCGCAGAGCACCACAGCCTCGAGAAGGAACTGTATCAGGATGTTTCTCCTCGTGGCGCCGACCGATTTTCTCACCCCTATTTCCCTTGTCCTCTCGGTCACGCCGACGAGCATGATGTTCATTATCCCGACACCCGCCGCGAGGAGCGCGATCGCGCTGACGGCTACCGCGCCTATCTTCACGTAATATGTCACCTCGTTGAACTGGCTCACCAGGGACGCGTTGGAGATCAGGTCGAAGTCGTTCTCCTTCCCGGGCGGCACCTTTCTGACCGCGCGGAGGATGCCGATCGCCTGTTCCTCAGAGGCATCGAACACGTCCTGCGATGCGGCCTGCACGTATATGTTCATGCTTCTCTCTTTACCGTACCGGCCGAAGAAGGTTGTTATCGGGACCTCCATGTAGAGCTGCTGGCCGATCATGTTCCCCTGGTCCTCGATCACCCCGACGACGGTATACCCTATGCCGTCGACGGTCACCTCAGCCCCGATCGGGTCCGACCGGACGAAGAGCGCTTTCGACAGGTTCGGATCGAGGACGCATACGCGCCGGCTGGTCTCCACATCGCTCTCGCTGATCCCTCTACCCTCCTCCATCTTCTCGTTACGCGCAGCGGAAATGTCCGGGGTAACTCCCAGCAGACTCACATTCGGATTGGTCTTTTCGTCGCGATGCCTGACGATCTTGCCCCATGTCCCGGTGAGCACACCGACGCTCTTCGCAAGCGTCGCCCGCTCCTTCAGCTCCGACGCCTGTTCATAAGTTATGTCTTTCCGGTTCCTGTATTTGTCCCAGTCGGTGAAGAACGCCGGAAACTTTCGGATCATGAAGACGTTCGACCCCATTGAATTCAGTTTCGATTCCACGAAGCTCTGCAGTACTCTCATGGACGTATTCACCGCGATGATGGAGAAGACGCCTACGACGATGCCGAGCAGCGTGAGGCTCGAGCGGAGCTTGTTCGAACGCAGCGCGGCAAGCGCCATCGAAAGGCTCTCGTTCCATTCCGATAAAATAAAGTACCTATTCATAACGCAAAGCCTCGACGGGATCAAGTTTGGAAGCCCTGAGAGCGGGAACGATTCCCGAGACAACTCCCACGAAAAGTGATATGGCAATGCCGAGCATGGCGATGGAAACCGGCATCGCCGTCGGAAGAAAGTTGTCGAGAAGCATACTCAGAGGATAGGAAAGGAAGAGTCCCAGCAGACCTCCGCCGAGACAGATGAGCACAGCTTCGATCAGGAACTGCACCATTATGGCCTGTCTCCTCGCGCCGAGCGCCTTCCTGATTCCGATCTCTCTGGTTCGCTCGGTGACGCTGACGAACATGATGTTCATAATCCCGATACCTCCCACGAAGAGCGACAGCGCGGTCACAAAGAGCCCTATCGCGCCCACGTAGAATATCATCTGGTCGAAAGCGTTGGTGAAAGCGGTCTGTTGGTTTATCGAAAAATCATCCTCCTGAGAGGGTAAAAGACCGCGGATCTTCCTCATTACGCCGCGTAATTCTTCCTTGGCATTGTCGAGATCGCTCCCCGGAACGGCCCGCACTCCGATTGTGGCGGAAAACCGAGTGCCGTAGATTCTCTCGAACTGCCCCAGCGGGATGTACACGACGTTATCGAGACTGAAGAGTCCAAGCACACTCCCCTGAGTACTTCGGACGCCGATCACCCGGAACGGCAGCCCGTTAATTTTTATTTGCTCCCCGATCGGATCCCGGTTAAGGAAAAGAAGGTTGGCAACATCCTTGCCTATTACCGCGATGGGTCTTCCGCCGCGCGACTCCTCGTCGGTAAAGAATCTGCCCGCATCGAAATCCATCCTGGTGACGAACGCGTAGTCGGCCGTAGTCCCGTCTATGTCCACATTGTTGGCGACCTTGTTCCCGAACCGGACCTTGCCCGACCTGTCCACCTCAGGGGCAACCGCCGCGGCAAGCGTGGCCTCTCTTCTGATCCTGTCCGCGTAATCGGCTTTCAGCGGCTTCCTGTTGCGGTACTTCCACCACTCACCTCCGGTGAACCCCCACTGCCACTTGTCGACATACAGGACGTCCGCGCCCATGAAGGCAAAACTCTTGTTGAACTCTCTTGTAAGCCCTTCGATGGCTGCCCCCATCAGCGTGACGGAGATAATCCCTATTATTATCCCGAGCATCGTCAGGACAGCCCGCCCCTTGTTTGCGGTCAACGCCGAGAGGGAGAGCTTGAACCCTTCCCTCAATTCAGTCCCGAATGTCACAGCCTACACCTTCTACTTTCTGAGCTGCAGGTAAGTCACAGAAGCCTCTCGTCGATCGATCCAGCGCGGCGACGAGCGATCTTGCCGGGAGAAATCGGTCCCGGGAGCCGGGACCCCGCCTACTTATTCGTAGCGCAAGGATTCAATCGGATCGACGCTGGCCGCCTTGTAGGCCGGATACACGCCGAACGTGACCCCTACAAGTGAGCAGACGACCAGTCCAATAATCGCCCAGTCAAGAGGGAACGCGGCCTTCATGTGGAGAAGGAGAGCGGCCAGGTTGCCGCCGACAAGCCCGAGCAATATGCCGACTACACCTCCGACCTCGCACAGGACCACCGCTTCCAGGAGGAACTGCATAAGTATGTTATGCTTCGTGGCACCGATCGACTTTCTGACGCCGATTTCCCGCGTCCGCTCGGTGACACCGACGAGCATGATGTTCATAATGCCAACCCCGGCGGCAAGAAGCGCTATCGCGCTGACGACGATCGCGCCGATCCTCACATAAAATGTAATATCGTTGAACTGGCCGACGAGCGATGCGTTGGAAACCATTTCGAAGTCGTCAGGTTTGCCGGGCGGCACTTTTCTTATGGCGCGTAGAATTCCCTGTGCCTGTTCCTGCGCGGCCACGAAGTCCTTCTGGCTCGTGGACTGGACGTAGATATCGAGACTCCGTTGGCTGCCGTACCGCGCGAAGAACGTCGTTATCGGAATCACCATGTAGTATTGCTGTCCCCCCACGACGTTCCCTAGATCCTGTATGAGGCCGACGACGCGGTAACCGATGCCGTCGAGTTTCACTTCCTCTCCCAATCCGTCGGAGTGCGGGAAGAGGGTTTTCGCCAGGTCCGGGCTGAGAACGCAAGCGAGCCTGCCGATCTCGACGTCGCTCTGAGTGATCGCTCTTCCCTCGCCTATCTTCTCGTTGCGTGCCTGAAAAATATCCGGCGTTACGCCGATCACGTCGACGTTTGGGTTTGTCTTTTGGTCCTTGTAGGTGACGATTTTGCCGCCCCTGTCGGCCAGTACGCCGACGGCGCTGGCGAGGGTCGCTCTCTCTTTCAGCTGCATCGCCTGTTCATAATTCAGATTCTTCCGGTTCCGGTACTTGGCCCACCACCCGGGTCCACCGGCGTGAAAGACCGGGTATTTGGTTATCACGAACACGTTTGAACCGAGCGAGTTGAGTTCACTTTCGATGTTATTCTGAAGAACCCGCATGGCGGTCGTGACCGCGATGATAGAGAATACACCTATCACGATCCCGAGCAGTGTGAGTATCGACCTGAGCTTGTTTGACCTGATAGCCGCGAGCGCCATAAGGAAGCTCTCCGACCATTCAGACCAAAGGAAATATCTATTCATAAACCAATGTCTCCATCAAAAGCAGAAGCAACGCTTCTACTCATATCTCAATGCATCTACGGGGTCGAGCCTCGACGCCCTGAAAGCCGGCACAATTCCGGAAATGACGCCGACCGCGAGCGAGATTACAATTCCGATAATAGCCAGCGAAACCGGCATCGCGGTTGGGAGGAACTTGTCGAGGAGCATACTCAGCGGATAGGAGAGCCCAAGACCGATCAACCCTCCTCCCAGACATATCAGCGACGACTCGATCAGGAATTGGGCCAGGATAGTCCGTCTCCTCGCGCCGAGCGCCTTTCTTATGCCGATTTCTTTAGTACGTTCGGTCACACTCACGAACATAATATTCATAATCCCTATACCGCCGACAAAGAGCGAGAGGGCCGTCACGAAAAAGCCGACCCCGCCTATAACCGCGGCAATCTTGTTGAATGCATTAGTTAACAAATCCTGCTGATTGATAGAGAAATCATCTTCCTGGTACGGAGTCAAGCCCCTGATCTTTCTCATGATTCCGCGGAGCTCTTCCTTCGCATCCTCCATGTCTTTGGAGTCGGCCACCCTCGCTTCGATCGTCGGGTGAAAGTGAGTCCCGAAAATATCCTGGAACTGCCCGATAGGAATTATCACGAGGTTGTCGAGGCTGAACATACCGAGAAAACTTCCCTGCTTGCTCCTGACTCCGATTACCCTGAAGGAGAGGCCGTTGACCTTGATCGTCTTCCCGATGGGATCCTGGTTCGGGAAAAGCTGGTCGGCAACGTCCGAGCCGAGCACCGCGAGAGGCCGGTCTCCTCGAGTCTCGACGTTCGTGAAGAACCTTCCGTCCGTAAAACTCATGTTCGACACGTAAGCGAGGTCGGATGTTGTTCCGTCCACGATGACGTTGTTGGCAGTCCGGTTCCCGAATTTTATGGTGCCCAGCCTCTGGACAACCGGGGCGACCGCAGCAAGCATCGTGGCATCCCTACGGATCTTGTCCGCGTAGTCGATTTTCATGTCCCTGCGGTTCCTGTACTTCCACCACTCGTTGTCGCCGCCGCCCCAGGGCCACTTCTGTACATAGAGGACATCAGCGCCGATCGACGAGATGCTGTTGTTAAAGGCGTTGGTCAGACCGGAGATCGCGGCGCCCATAAGGGTCACGGAAACGATGCCGATAATTATGCCGAGCATCGTCAGCACGGCCCTCGCCTTGTTGGCGTTGAGCGCGGCGAAGGAGAGCTTGAAGCCCTCCCTTACCTCATCCCCGAAGGTCATCCCTGCCCTCCGGTGCCCACCGTCACTTTCTCAGTGTCGTGGTGCGCCTTCACCTTCCCGTTTCTCTCGATCGGGAGATCGCTTTCTATCATGCCGTCTCGGATCCTTATGATCCGCTTCGCATGCTCCGCAATGTACTCCTCATGAGTCACGAGAATGATCGTATTTCCCCTGGCATAAAGATCCTCGAAGAAGAGCATGATTTCGTCACCGGTCTTCGAATCGAGGTTCCCCGTGGGCTCGTCGGCGAGTATGATGGAGGGGTCGTTGATGAGGGCACGCGCGATCGCGACTCTCTGCCGCTGTCCGCCTGAAAGCTCGTTGGGCTTGTGATGGACGCGGTCGCCCAGTCCCACCATTTCGAGAGTTTTCCTGGCTCTCTCCTTGCGCTCGGATACCGGGACGCCACTGTAGATCAGCGGCAGCTCGACATTGTGGAGCGCATCCGACCTGGGGATCAGGTTAAAAGTCTGAAAGACGAAACCTATTCCCTGGTTGCGTATTCTCGCCAATTCATTGTCGTCCATATCGCTGACGTTGACACTGTCGAAAAGATAGAGCCCGCTCGTCGGCGTGTCGAGGCAGCCGAGTATATTCATCAGGGTCGTCTTTCCGGAACCGGAAGGCCCCATGATGGCTACGTACTCGCCGCTATCGATTGACAGCGAAATATCCTTGAGCGCGTTGACCTGGACCTCCGCTCCCATGTCGTAGACTTTATTCACCTTGACGAGTTCGATAACTTTCTGTCCGCCCATCATCAGACTCCCTTCGTGGCAACCATTTTGTTGTTTTCCACTCTTACTTTTGAGCCGTCGTTCAGTTCGCGGCTGATCGCGACGAAGGTGCCGCTCACGACTTCTTCGCCTTCCTTCAAGCCGGATGTAATCTCGACATAGTTGTCGTCACTTATGCCGCGTTTAACCGGCACCGCTTTCACGGTCCCGTTACTCACAACAAATACAACTTCCTGGGCTTTCTCGCGGTTCCCTGCCTGTTTGGCAGCAGTCGGCTTTGCCGCTCCTTCCTGGGCTTTCGGCGTCCTTATCGTTACGCTCTGGATCGGAACGGAAAGCACGTCGTAGTGTGTCGCCGTTTGTATGTCGGCCGTCACGGACATCCCCGGCCTGAGCTCATATTCCGACGGGTGAAGCACCTTGATTTTCACAAGGAAGTTCGTAACCTGATCCTGCGTGCCGGACCCCGTCGTCGTTCCCGAGGTCGCTATCTGGTAAACGATTCCTTTCACCTTCGTGTCCGGGAATGCATCGACCGAAAGGATCGCGGTGTCTCCGACTGCCACGAGGACGACGTCGTTTTCATCGACGTCCACCTGGGCTTCCATGCTTGCCATGTCGGCGACGTCCATCACTTCCGTACCGAGGCTGAAGTTCGTACCGAGTACTCTCTCACCGAGCTTCGAATTGAGGGTGGAGATCACGCCGTCCATCGGCGCGTGGATTGTGGTCTTGCTCAGGTTGTCCTGCGCCACCTTGAGCGCGCCCTCTGCCTGCGCGACCTGGGACTTGTTCGCATCGACCTGCGCCTTCGTGACATCGTACTGCGTTTTCGAGTTCTCGATGTCCGACGCGCTCGTCAGATGTTTCGCGTACATTTCCTTGGCGCGGTTGTAGTCGGACTCCGCTTTCGCGAAGTTCGCCTTCGCGAGTTCGAGATTCGCCTCCGTCGCCTGCAAGGCAGCCTGGTTCTGCTGTACCTGGGCGAGGTAGGTGTCGGGACGGATTTTCAGGAGAAGCTGTCCCTTCGTCACCCTCTGCCCCTCGACGACCGGCAGTTCGACTATTTCCCCGCTCACTTCGGGATTTATCTTCACCTCAACCGTCGGCTGGATGGAACCGCTGGCTGTCACCACCTGAGTTATCGTGCGGTGGACGACCTTCTCGGTCTGGACAACAATCACCGGTTCCTTCTTCCCTCCGATCACGATCGCAGCAATAAGTATAATCAGGAGCAACCCAGCTCCCGAAAATATGAACACCTTCTTCTTTTTCTTATTAGTCGCCATTATTGTCCTCAGTAATTGATTGTTCCGATAGCGTATTCTACCTGTTGCCTGGCCTGAACGTACGTGTAAGCAGCCACCACCTGGTTAGACAGGTCCTGCGTGTAGATAGCGTTCGCGGTCAGCACGTCCAGGAGAGTGCCGCTGCCGATCTTGTACTTTTCCTGCGCGGTTTCAAGATTGATCTTCGCGTACGCCACCGCATTCACGGCCGATTCGTACCCCTTCTCCGATGCATACAAATTAAGCAATGCCTTGTAAACGTCAAGCTGGACCTGCCGCTTGGTAGCGTCCAGAGTTTCCTGAGAGGATTTCAGGTTGACATCGGCAATCTGAATATTGGTCTGAGTCTGGAAGCCGTTGAAAATCGGGAGCGAGATATTCAATCCGCCGTAGAAAGCCTTGTTCTGACTGAATTCGGAGGAGGTAAGGCCCGGACCGTTTACCCCGTACTGGGCGAACGCGCTGATCGTCGGCGAGTATGCCGCCTTGGCTATCGTCAGGGACGACTTGCTCGCGTTTACTGTTTCCTGCGCCGCTTCGTAGTCAGGGCGTGCCTGTAATGCCTTTTCGACCAGTATGGCGATGTGGCTGTATTTTTCGTTCACTGCCGCAAAGTCGGTTGTGTCGATGTTGCTGTTTATTCCTGAGTCCGCAAATTCGATGCTGTCCGTTACGGGCAGACCGAGAAAGAACTTCATGTTCGCGCGGGCCTGGTCGTAAGCGTTTTTAGCCTGGACAAGCTGATACTCATCGCCGCTCACAAGTGCCTGCTGCTGGTAGACATCGGCCAGCGAGGCGGATCCGACACTGTTCGATTCCTTTATGCTCTCCAGCTGCCGCTGGTCTCTCTTGAGGTTATCTTCACTTATCTTCAGCTGGTCCCTCGAATTGAAAACCGCGAGATAATTCTGAGTCGTCTGGTAAACCGCAGTCTGCTTGCTCCTCTCGAAGCTCAAGTCCGAGGAACGGCTCTGGGATTTAACCATGTTCAATCCCGCGATGTTCGCCGTCCCGTCAAACAGCGTGTAGCTTGCCTGAGCACCGGCCGAATAGCGCCTGGCTATTGAGGTAGCGGTCAACGGTATAAGCACGCCTCCCACTGTGACGCCGCTTTGGATCTTGCTGTACTGATACAGGAATTGCCCGGTGGCTTCCACAGTCGGAAGTAGAGCACCGTAAGCACTAAGGAGCTTCGCGTCCTGACCCTCCGACTGGTATTGTGCCTGCAGGACACTCGTGTTCCTCTGCAAAGCGATGTTGATGCACTCCTGAAGTGTCAATTGCCTCACGCCGCCACCCTGTTGCCCGAATGCCATTGGTGCAAATACAAAAATAACACCCAGCGTCATTAATTTCTTAACCATCTAATAACTCCTCAGAATATGAATTAACTCAGACTTTTAACTACCTCTTGTACTTAGACGGATTAAAAGAGCGACTGTTTCACGATCCCGCCAATATTTTTTCCCTGTTTTCCCTCAAATACTGCATCGCGGCGGCATGATCGTTGGGGATACGACCGTCCAGAACCGCGCTTTCCACCGCTTTTTTGAGCAGGCCGACCGCCTTGCCTGGTTTCAGCCCGAATGTCTCCATGATCTCTTCGCCGTTGACGGGAGGCTGCCAATTCCGTACCCGGTCCTTCTCCTCTACGACTTTGGCCTTCTCCTCGACCGAGTCGTAGTTCCGGGTGTATTCCGCAATCAGTCTCTTGTTCTTGCTGGTGATGTCGGCCCGGCAAAGCTTCATCAGGTCGTCGAAGTCATTCCCCGCTTCGAAGAGAAGACGGCGGACGGCGGAATCCGTCACCCCTTCGACCGCCAGAGCCATCGGTCTCAGATGGAGCCTGACCAGCTTCTCCACGTACGGAAGGCTCTCCATCGGCAAGCGCATACGCTGGAAGAGTTTCTTCATCCTCCGGGCTCCGATCTCGTCGTGCCCGTGAAAAGTCCAGCCGACTCCTTCGACAAACTTCTTCGTATCGGGTTTCGCGATATCGTGAACCAGTCCCGCGAACCTGAGCCAGACATTGTCGGATGCTTCTGCGAGATGGTCCACGACGCTCAGCGTATGCAGGAAGACGTCCTTGTGGTGGTGGTCCTGTCTCTGTTCGACCCCCGGCATCTCGCTGATCTCCGGAAAAACCAGACGCATGACACCGGTATCCTGCATGAGTTTCAATCCAACCGAGGGCCGAGACGACGAGAGTATTTTCATGAACTCGTCGGTGATCCTTTCCTGCGAGACGATCCCGAGTCGGCTTTTCATTTCTACCACAGCCTCAGAGACACGCGGTGCGAGAGAGAACCCGAAGCGGCAGGCGAAACGAAGGGCACGCAGGATACGCAGCGGATCTTCACTGAACGTCTCGGCCGGATCCAGCGGCGTGTCGATTATCTCTTTCGACAGCGCCGTTACCCCGCCAAACGGATCGACCAGCTCGCCGAAACCGCTTTCCCCCTTCAGAGCTCTGTTTATGCCGACCGCCATCGCATTGATCGTGAAATCCCTCCGGGAAAGGTCCTCATGGAGCGTTCCAGCAACGACATGAGGTTTCCTTGAACCGTGTTCATAACTCTCCTTGCGGGCTCCCACGATTTCCACCTTCACGTCACCGACGGTCATCTGCGCGGTGCGAAACTTCTCGAACACGACAAATCCGGTCGCTCCAAGTTTCTGGGCGGCCTTTCGTGAAAAAACGACGGGGTCGCCTATGACCATCACATCTATGTCTTTGTTCTCGCCGCCGAGGACAAGGTCCCTGACATATCCGCCGACGACGTACGCCTCGATGCCCAGATCGTCCGCAAGCGCGCCGAGCCCGAGGAGAATCGGTTCTTCTATTTTCAGCTTCTTCTTCCTTGCCATTCTACAGACTTAAGAGCCGTTTCGATTCATCAATTTGCCTGACAATTGTATCCGCGACCGCCATTACTTTAAGCGCTTCCTGCGGACTCACGGCGGTCGGAGTATCTTCCAAAATGCTTTTCAGAAAGAGTTCAAGTTCCATCTTCAGCGAATTTACCTGCGGCGGCTCGGGCTGCTCGTATGTCACCACCCGGGCTGCGTCCCCCACACCTATTGTGCCGAGAGTAAGTCCGGAAGCCGCGGCCGCGTTGGGTTTCGTCGCCCGGTAAACC
Organism: Candidatus Kryptoniota bacterium; assembly: GCA_024641705.1. GTDB lineage: Bacteria > Bacteroidota > Ignavibacteria > Kryptoniales > JAKASW01 > JAKASW01. Next base: position 8,031 of record JAHECO010000035.1, on the reverse strand, counting down.
TCAGCAATTCCCTCCGCGAAGTCTATGGAGATGTAGCCGTCGCGCTGGAACATCCTCATCTTGCGCATGGGGTGCTGCGATATGCGGCTCGAGGTCAGGTTGGCGACAGCACCGCTTGCGAATTTGACCCTGGCGTTGGCGATGTCCACCGTATCTGAAATCACGCCGACGCCGCTCGCATCTATGCTGGTCACGGGACTCTTCACGAAGTTCAGTATCAGGTCGATGTCGTGTACCATCAAGTCGAGAACGACCGCGACGTCGATCCCGCGCGGCTTGAACTGCGCCAGCCGGTGACACTCCACGAACATCGGCTCGAGCTTGAGATGCGACAGCGCTAGAACAGCGGGGTTGAACCTCTCGATATGCCCGACCTGCACCTTCACTTTCGTCCGGTCGGCGAGAGCGCATATGCTCTCGGCATCCTCTACCGTGGCGGCCACGGGCTTTTCTATGAAGCAGTGTTTCCCGCGGTTCATCAGGCCGACGGCCAGCTCGTGGTGGAAGCTCGTAGGAGCCACAATCGAGACGGCATCCACAGAGTCTGCGAGCTCATCCACAGAGCTGAACGACTTCACGCCGAGCTCCCCGGCGATGCTCGCCGACCTGGTCGTCTCTGTATCGTAAACGCCGACAAGCTGCGCGGCTTCAACCTGCTTCAAGAGCCTTGCGTGAGTCTGGCCGAGATGTCCGACGCCGATCACACCTATCTTCACTTTCCCGTTCATTTGTTCTCCCCGCATTCTGCTACCTGTACGAAATAAGTCTTCCCCATTTCAGAGAAGGAAGTATTGAGTATTATCCTGCACCCGCTTGACAGGGTATCAACCCGCGATGAGCGCTTGGCGACGTAAATTATCGCCGATCCCGGTTCCCCGAAGCGGTCCAGCGCGGACAAGCCCTCGTCGACCGCGATCACCTGCCTCCCGAGCTTTACGGAGAGCTCGGCGGGGACAAAGTTACTCGCAAGCAACGCATCGGTCCGCGTCCGCGCCACGGATCTCATAACGTCGCTCACCGCTTCGGTCCTCTGGTAGGTACCATCAAGGACGGAGTCCTTCAAAAACGCGTTGTTGGCGTACAAATCGCCGAAGAGAAAAACGGTGACGAAGAAAAACAAGAACGTCTCCGCCGAAATCAGTCTGAACGTCCAGAGCGAGCTGAAACCCTGCAGGAAGAAAACGGCCAGAACGATGGACACTATGAGAGCAGAGAGAAGATTCAGCGTCGACGGCTGGATGATGCACATGGCACAGGAGGTAATCCACATCATGAGCGTGTGAAAGTGCGTCCTGTATACGTCATATCTGCGTTTCGCAATGAGATACCCGATCCCAACGACGTTGAGCAGGTTTGCAACGACCAACGGCAGTACTCCCACGAGGCTCCAGCTCAGGTCGCGTTCTCCGACGGGTATCGAAAACAATCTCGCGCTCCCCGTATAAAGCGAGTACAGATACACGAGGGCGAGAACGCCCATGAACGCAGCTGTCGTCGAGAGGATCTTCGACACCATCTTCTTCCTGTCCTGAAAGTTCTGAAGAAGGTCAAGAAGAGCGATCAGGAACATGATTAGACCGGGGAGGTTGGCCGCGTAACAGACCCCTGCCAGCAAGCCCGCGTACATGTACTGGTTTCTATACAACGACATCAGGAAGAGAAGCACGAGCGCCGCCGCTGCCGCCGCGGGACTGCCGGAGACCGATGCCACGATAGCAAACGGAGAGAGTGCACCCAAGAACATTGCCAGGAACCCCCAAAACTTTTGACCCAGGATATAATCCAGGAGTTTCGCAAGGAGGTACAGATCGAGTACCGTCAGCACCAACCCGGCAGCTCGCAATAGTGTGACCGTATGAGGGGTGAAGAACCTGTCCAGCAGCCCGAAGAAATCCCAGATGACCGATCTTGTCGATACCAGACCGCTCATCAGCGCAGAACGCAGGACATCGCCCTGGGCCACGTAAGAGTAAACGCCGGAAAGCTCGAGGTCGCGGAACGTCCAATATGTCAGGAACGCGATAAGGAGCGCGGCCGCCTTTAGATAACGTGAATATCTGTCGAACTGCGTGAACTTCATCTTCTATCCCCGCAATCCCCCCGGCCCAGCAGAAGCCCCGACAGTTCGGAAACCGATGCGGCTTTTCTGCAGTCCAGGTTACTGAAGCGATTTCTCGAGACGTTGTCGTAAAGAACGGCGATAAAATCTGTGCCCGCGGAAGCGGCTGCCTTGTAGTCCGAGGGCGAGTCTCCAATGACAATTGTATCCTCAGGCATTATGCCGAGTCTGTCCAGGGCGATCTCGATCCCCTCCGGATTGGGTTTGTGGTTCTTTACGACCGACCCTGTCACGACGATGTCGAAAAGACTCCTGAGCCCATGGAATTCCAGAGTGATCTCGGCAGTGCTCGTTCCCTTGGCGGTGAAGACACCGATGAGCTTCCCCCGTTTTTTCAATTGCTCTAGGAGTCCCTTTATGCCTTCGAAGACGATACTCTCTCCGAGATGTGAACGGTAGTATTCCAGAAAATCCTTCCACACGGGATCGAAATCAATTCCGTCCATCATGTTTCTTATGCACACTTCTTCGGGAGGGCCGAAGTACGACAGTATTTGTGCGGGGGTCATCTGGATAGACTTATACTTCATGAGCACATGGTTGAAGCTGTCGAATATTAGCTGATGTGTTTCGGTCAAAGTACCGTCGAGATCGAAAAGGAAAAGCGAGTGTTTATCCACGGGACGCAGGCTATAGCTCCGGTTTTGGGGAGAAATTACTATTAAGATAATCTTCAAATATCTTTATAATTCTCGCTGACGCCTTGCCGTCTCCGTACGGGTTGTGGGCGCGGCTCATGGTCGTGTATTCCTTTTCGTCGGTCAGGAGCTTCGTCACGCCGCCGACAATTTTGTGTTTGTCGGTTCCAACCAGTTTCACTGTACCCGCGTCGACCGCCTCGGGGCGCTCGGTCGTGTCACGCATAACGAGCACCGGCTTCCCGAGCGAAGGCGCCTCCTCCTGCACGCCGCCGGAGTCGGTCAGGATTATGCACGACCTGTCCATCGCATAGACGAAGGGCTCGTAATCCAGAGGTTCTATCAGGTGGACGTTGGCAATGCCTTTCAGTATCCTGTTGACGGGCTCCCGCACGTTCGGGTTGAAATGCACCGGGTAGACAAATTCAACATCGGGGAATTTGCCGGCGAGCTCGCTTATCGATTCACAAATGTTCCTGAACCCTTCGCCGAAATTCTCGCGCCTGTGACCTGTAATCAGCACGATACGTTTGGAAAGGTCGATTCCTTTGAAGAGAGTTCCGAAGTCGGGTTTCGATTTCCGCAGATAATCCACGACGTGCAGAAGCGCATCGATCACCGTATTGCCCGTCACGAAAATCTTCCGCTTGTCGACGTTCTCTCTCAGGAGGTTCTCCTTCGCCCATTCTGTGGGGGCAAGATGGATATCGGCGATGACGCTTGTGATCCTCCTGTTAATCTCCTCCGGGAAAGGTGCGAACTTGTTATGAGTGCGGAGTCCGGCCTCCAGGTGGGCGACGGCGATGCGCGCATAGTAAGACGCGAGAGCCCCCGCAAACGTAGTCGTCGTGTCGCCCTGGACCACAACAAGGTCAGGCTTCTCGTCGTCGAGTATCCCCCTAAGCCTGGAAATTATCCTCCCGGTGAGATCGAACAGGCTCTGGTTGGCCGTCATGATATTCAGGTCGTGATCCGGGACGATCTGAAAGATCCGAAGGACCTGATCGAGCATCTGTCTGTGCTGGGCGGTTACGCAGATGCTCGCGTGAAACGACCGGGATTTCTGCACCTCCTTTACAAGGGGTGCCATCTTTATCGCTTCCGGCCTCGTCCCAAATATGAAAAGTATTTTATATGCCACGCCGTCTCCAGCCATATTTTGAATTGCGCCACAATTTAGCCCTTTTGGCCGACACTTCCGTCGTGCCAGGGACTCCTCTCGAGCGGGTAATTTGATTAAGCCTCATTTCGCGGTTTCGCCCCAACGAGGCTACGATGGGCTACAACTTCATAGAGTTCAGTGCGTCGGTCAGCTTCTTGTACGTTTGTTCCAGTCCTTCCGATATCACCTTCGCGTCGGCCAGAACGGGCATAAAATTCACGTCTCCGTTCCATCGCGGGACAACATGAAAGTGGACATGTTCGGCGATTCCGGCACCACCGGTCCTTCCGAGATTCGCTCCGAAATTGAAACCGTCGGGGTGAGACGTTTGCCGCAAGAGTCTGATTGCCAGACGGGTTTGACTCATCACGTCGGAATTTTCCCCGTCGGTCAATTCCTCGAAAGTCGCCTTGTGGGCGAAGGGGACTATAAGGAGATGGCCGCTGTTGTAGGGATAAATGTTCATGACGATCGCACTCAAAGCCCCCCGGTAGATAATCAGGTTTTTCCCGTCATCTCTCTCGGAGAGTTTGTCGCAGAAGATACATCTGTTTTCACGCCCGTTTTTCTTTTCTGAGAAGGACTCTATGTACTTCGACCTCCAGGGCGACCACAATCTTTCCATACGCTTGAGTAGTTTGTCCTATCTTTCCGTCATCGGGATGCTACTATTCCTGCTCGACTTTCTCTTTCTGAGCATCGGCTATGATCTTGTCGGCAACGTCTTTGGGAACTTCTTCGTAGTGAGAAAACTTCTGCCCGAAGACGCCGCGCCCCTGCGTCATACTCCTCACGACATTTGCGTACTTGTACAGTTCCTTCAACGGCACCTGCGCCTTGATCTTCTGGTTCGTTCCTTCGGCTTCCATGCCCAGAATCTTTCCGCGTCGTCCGGAGATGTCGCCCATTATGTCGCCCATGTGTTCGTCCGGTACAACGACCTCGAGTTCGTAGATCGGTTCAAGCAGTATAGGCTTGGCTTCCTTGAATCCTTTCCTGAATGACATGGACCCCGCTATCTTGAAAGAGATTTCATCCGAGTCGACGGGATGGAAAGAACCGTCGAAGAGCGTCACCCTAACGTCTACCACCTTGTGTCCGGAGATAACCCCGCGTTCCATCGCGTCGACGACGCCCTTTTCGACCGCCGGAATGAAGCGTCCGGGAACGACTCCGCCGACAACCTCATCGACAAATTCGAACCCTTTGCCTCTCTGCAGGGGTTCAAGTTTCAAATGTACATGGCCGTACTGCCCTCGCCCGCCCGATTGTTTCTTGTGTTTATACTCCGAGTCCGCAGCAACGCCGCGGATGGTCTCGCGGTATGGGATATCCGGCTCAACCATCTCAACCTCGACGCCGTACCGTTCCTTCAGCCGTTTCACGACGACCTGCAGATGCATTTCTCCCTGCCCGCTGAGCACGGTCTGTTTCAGCTCGGGATCAACCTCGACGAGAAACGTCGGATCTTCCTCGTGCAGCGCGTGCAGGCCTGAAGCGACTTTGTCTTCATCGTGGCGGTTCTTCGAAACAATAGCTACTCTCATTATAGGGGGAGGAAAATCGATCTTCTTCATCGCCACCGGGTTATTCTTCCCGGAGAGAGTATTGTTCGTATGAGTATCCTTCAGCTTGACGACCGCCCCGATATCGCCGGCAACGACCTTCGGTGCTTCTTTTCGGTCCTTGCCGTTGAGGACGTACAGCGTACCGAGCCGTTCGGACTTCCCGTTCACCTGGTTTACGAGATCCATCCCCGGCATCACGATCCCGGAATAGACCCTGAACAGCGAGAGTTCGCCGATGTTCCTTTCAGAGATCGTTTTGAAAATGAACAGCGCAGTGTCAGCTCCGGGATCGCACGGGACGACCACGTCTTCGTGTGAGCCGTTCGCCTTTTGGCCGGCAGCCGGCGGCATCACGTCGGGGGAAGGCCCGTAATCGGAAATGAAATCCAGAATAGATGCGACCCCCGTCAGTCGTTGACCAGCCGCAGCAAAGGCCGGGAACATCTTTCTTCCGGCAATCGCGTTCCGGAGACCCGTGGTAATCTGTTCGTCGGTCAGTTTCCCGTTCTCGAGGAAAGAGTTCAGAAGGCTCTCATCGGTTTCGGAAAGCTGTTCGAGGAGCTCTTCGCGGTATTTTTCCGCAGTCCCCTTGAGTGAAGCGGGTATCTCCTCTTCCGAGTAACTTCCCTTGGAGTCGGAATTGAACTTCAGCAGCTTCATCTTAAGTACATCCACGACGGAGTCGAAACCGGTCCCCTCGTTGGCCGGGAACTGCACGGCCGCGACGTCATGAGTGATCCTGTCCTTTATCTGCTGGAGTGTTTTCCCGAAAGCCGAGTTTTCTGAGTCGGCCTTGCTGATGACGAAGAGTGCGGGTGTCTTGTATTCCTTCGTGAATCCCCAGTCAATCTCGGTTCCGACCTCAATCCCTTCCACCGATTTTACGAGAACGATGGCGAGGTCAGAGACACGGAGGGCCGCCTTCACTTCGCCGAGAAAATCCGGGTATCCCGGCGGATCGAGTATATTGAACTTCAGGTCGCGCCACTCGGTGTGGAGCAAAGAGGTACTTACCGAGAACTTCCTTTCGATCTCGTCGTGGTTATAGTCGGAAACCGTATTGCCTTCCGCCACCGTGCCCATCCGGTTGGTGACGCCCGCTGCAAAGAGTGTCGCTTCTGCAAAGGTGGTTTTGCCGCACCCGCCATGGCCGACTAGTGCTACGTTTCTCAGATTGGATGGAAGATATTCCTTCATATTCTCTCCTTCTTCCGATCAGGAAATCAGGAAAACCGGCTTCCCGGAAATGTTTTTCTTAGCCGGGTGGAATCAGTCTTTCAGAACACGCAGGAAAACCCTGATTCCCTTGGTGATGGCCGCGAGATATCCCGCAGTGTCCATGATCGGGTCTTCGATTCGTGATTTCACTCTTTTTTCAAGGTCGACGAGGTCCTCGACAGCTGTCACGAGCGAATCGACCGCCGTTTTGACATTCGTAACTTCGCCGTCCACGCTTTCGGCAATTGTCCTTAACTTTCCGGTGATGACGCCCGAATTCTCAAGCAGAGGACGCGAGGTCTCGGAAATCTCGCGTACCGAAACCTCCAGCTGGTTGAGCACCTTCTTGGCGTCGTTCATTAGAATGATTGAATAGACACTTGCCGCCGCGATTGCCAGCAGGGCAACCGAGGCCACTACTAAGAAGATTGTCGCCACGGTCTTATCCTTCTAGCTGTTTTTGCTTCGCTCTTCCTTGAACGCATCGGTCCCGGCCTTCACTGCGGCTTTCAGCTTGTTTCCCTCGCCCTTCGCCTGACCGATAGCCTTCTCGGCATCCGACAACATAGTCTCTGCCTTCTGCTTTGCCTGGCCGATCAGATCGTCCGATCGCTTGCGCCCTTCCTTGATAAGCTCTTCAGCCCTCTTGCGTGCGGTCTCAAGCTGCGTTTGTGCCGCATCCTTGAGTTCGTCCGACTTTTGCTTGAGGTCCTTCCGCAAATCTTTTCCCGCTTTTGGAGCAAGGAGCAAAGCAGTCACCGCCCCGATGACACTTCCAGCCATGAATCCAAGAAACAGTCCCCTCGCTAACCCATCATCATCGTGTGCCATGATACACCTCCTATAATTTTGAGCTCATTTCCAAGTTATCAACGCCTCCGGTAAAAATCAAGAAAACGAGAAATGACAGTGAACAGATGCGATTAGAACCGCGGATGAAACCGACAATGAACAACGAGATTTGATCTTGTATCAGAAAGACTGGTGTCGCAGCTGGTTAAGATACCTCTGAAGCTCTTCTTCGTCCACCGAACTGTCGGCCAGTTTGCCCTGTAGATAATCGTCGTACGCGCTCATATCGAAATAGCCGTGGCCGGACAAATTGAAAACGATGACCTCTTTCTTCCCTTCCGACTTGGCCCGGAGAGCTTCGTCGATGGCCGCACGGATGGCATGAGAGGACTCCGGGGCCGGGATAATTCCCTCGCTCCGGGCAAACTTGAGCGCCGCGTCGAAAACTTCGTTCTGCGTATAGGCCACGGGCTGAATGATCCCTGCGTTCACCAGCGAGGAGATCAGCGGGGCAACTCCATGGTATCTGAGGCC